>DATIUV010000237.1:0-6214 GCA_035466595.1 Pelomicrobium sp. | reverse complement strand
TAGACATAGATGCTCGCAATGAGGATGCTCAGCAGCATCAGCGGAAACGCGAGCAGCGCGAACTTCAGGAACTCGATGCGCTGGCCGGCACGCTCGGCGAAACCGGCGACGATCAGATTGGCGCTGGCGCCGACGAGGGTGCCGTTGCCGCCCAGGCAGGCGCCGAGGGCGAGCGACCACCACAGCGGATTGAGCTGCTCGCTGCCGCCGAACGCCGGCGCCATGGACTCGATCATGGGGATCATGGTGGCGACGAACGGGATGTTGTCGACCAGAGACGACAGGATGGCCGAGATCCACAGGATCGCCAGCGCCGTGGTGGCCAGCTCGCCGCCCGTCAGCGCCAGCGCATGCTCCGCGAGCAGCGCGAGGATGCCCGCGCGCTCGATGCCGTGGACCACGATGAACAGCCCGACGAAAAAGAAAATCGTGATCCACTCCACTTCCCCGAACGTTGCCTGGACTTTCTCGCTCTGATCCTCGGGCCGGTGGCCGAAGCCGTAGAGCAGCAGCAGCAGCGCGCCGCCGATCATCGCCACGGTGGCCGGCTGCAGATGCAGGCCGTGGCCGGCGGTGAAGCCGAGCATTACCAACGCCAGGACGAACAGCGACTGCTTGAGCAGGCGCGGGTCCGTGATCGCCCGCTTCTCGTCCACGCTCATGATGCGCTGGCGCGCCTCGGGGCTGGTGCGCAGCTCGCCGCGCCAGATGAACAGAACCACCAGCAGCGTCGCCGCCAGTATGAAAGGGACGACCGGCGCCAGGTTGAGCAGGAAATCGTTGAACCCGAGGTTCGCGGCCGAGCCGATCATGATGTTCGGCGGATCGCCGATCAGCGTGGCGGTGCCGCCGATGTTGGAAGCGAAGATCTCGGCAACCAGGTACGGGTATGCCTTCAACTTCAGCTCCGCGCAGATGAGCAGGGTCACCGGAACGATCAGGAGCACCGTGGTGACGTTGTCGAGCAGGGCGGAGAACACGGTGGTCACGCCGGCGAGCATGAGCAGGATGCCGACCGGGTGGGCGCGCACGCGCTTGGCCGACCAGAAGGCGGCGTACTGGAACACGCCGCTGCGCCGGGTGACCGCGACGATCACCATCATGCCGGTCAGCAAGCCGAGCGTGTTGAAGTCGACCGCATCGATCGCGGTTTCCTGGGTCAGCACGCCGCTGGCGATCATGACGCCGGAGCCGAGCAGGGCGACGACGGCGCGATTGATCCGCTCGGTGATGATCACCGCGTAGGTGGCGACGAAGATGGCGAGCGAGACCCAGAACGGGTTCAAGCCGAACAGGACCTGGGAGGCGAGGTCGCTAGGAGCCGGCATACGGGTGTTCCTGCCGCGACGTATCGCCGCGCAAACGTCGGAAAGCGGGTATCGAGCTGCCCGACGGCGCTGTACCCTCAGGGAGAACCACGAGGTGCGCCGGGGGGAGGCCGGGGCCGGCGGAGATGCGCACGGCGCTCACGCTCGCTATCGGCGCCTCAGGGCAGCTTGGCGATGAGGTCTTCCGCCGCGCGCTCCATCACGCGCGTCAGGGTCACCTGCTCCTCGGACCAGGTTTCCGTGGAGATGCGCAGCTCCTCGATGCCTTCCCAGGCGATGGTGCCGCTGTCGGTGTCCCAGATCTGGAAGAACAGGCGCACCGTGGCATGCTTGGTTTCGACGATGCGGAAGCCGAGCGCGCCGAAGCGCTCCTTCTCGCCCTGCTCGAAGCCCTGCAGCTTGAGCTGGGCGACGTAGCGCGTGCCCGCCAGGTCGCCCACCTTGGCCAGCGTGTCGCGCTTGAACAGGCCGGTATCGCGGTAGTCGGCGTACATCTCGCGATAGGCCTCCGCCAGGCCGGCGCGGTTCACCGCGCCCAGCGTCTCGGCCAGCGTGACGACCCGCACCTGCGGCCGCTCGCGCTTGAGCACCTCGGCGAAGGTGAGCGCCACCGCCTGCTTCTCTTCCTCCTGGCCGGTCACCGTCGACGGCGTGATGAAGGCGATGCCGTGCTTCTCCAGCGCCCCGGCCGGCAGGTCGATGTCGCGGTAGCGTACGGTCGGGTGGCTTTGCGCGCACGCGGCCAGGACGAAGACGGCCAGCAGGCACAGCGCGAGGGACTTGCGCACGGTCGATCTCCGGGATGCGAACATGGCTAAACGTTAGCAGAGCCCCGCGGTCGCGGTTTGATTTTTATCAATACGGATTCTCACGCGCGCATGCCCCGCCAGCGGCGCCAAAGTCCACGCAGCCAGGTGTCGGCGGCGCTCGGACGCCGGATGCGCAGCGGCTGGCCGGGGACGAGGCGAACGCGCCAGCAGGCACCGGGGGCGAGTTGCAGGCCGCGGTCGGCCGAGGCGTCGAGGCGCTGGAAGCGCCCGCGCACGTCGAGGTTCGCATCCGATCGGTTCTCGAGCTCGACCTCGCCGGCGCCGTCGATCCGCAGCGCGCCGGTGTCGGCAAATTCGACGACCGCCTCTGCGTCGACGCGGCGCACCTCCGACGCCGCGTCGCTCGGCTGCCCGGCGGCGTCGAGGTAAGGGCTGTCGCCGTCGGAGGCGAATTCGTTGCGCGCGTGGTACACGGTCACGGTGAGCGGCGCAGCGGCGCGGATCAGCAGGACGTTCATCGGCGGCTTGGGCGGGTTGGGCTCGCCATCCTAGCGCGTTTCGGTGTCTGCCTGACGCAGCAGCAGGCTGACGGCGCCGACGCGGCCGCCATCCATCTCCCTGACCACGAGCTCCACGCTGCCGAAGCGAACGCGGTCCCCGACGACGGGACGGCCGCGGAACGCGCGCTCGAGCAGCTCGCCCGCAGTCGCGCCGCGGGCCCGCTCCGGCAACGCGAAGGCATAGACCTGCGCCAGCTCCTCGATGGTGGCCTCCGGCTTGATGACGAACTGGCCGAAAAAGCGCACGTCGGACAGCGCCTCCGGCGGCGGCGCGCCGAGGTTGCGCGAGGCGGCATCCACGTCCTCGGTGCGCAGCCAGAGGTAGACGGCGTCGCCGGGCCGCAGCGCGAGGCCGGGCTCGCACGGGAGCGTCTCGCGGTCGCGGATGACGTTCACCAGCTGCGCCGACGGCGGCAGGTCCAGCTCGGCGAGCGTGAGCCCCACGGCCGACGACCGCGGCAGCAGGCGGTAGCCCACCACCTCGTAGCCGCTACGCTCGGGGAAGTCGATCTCGAGGCGCTGCACGGGCTCGCCCAGCGGCGGCGCCTCCAGGCGCAGACGCCGGGCGAGCGGGGCGATGCTCCAGCCCTGCACCACCAGCGAGACGAGCACGACGAAGAAGGCGATGTTGAAGTAGAGGTAGGAGTTGGGCAGGCCCGCGAACAGCGGGAACACCGCCAGCACGATGGGCACCGCGCCGCGCAGCCCGACCCAGGCGATGAAGAGCTGCTCGCGCCAAGGGAAGCGGAACGGCGCGAGGCTCAGCGCGACGGCGACGGGGCGCGCCACCAGCATCAGGATCAGCGCGACGACGATCCCCGCGCCAGCCGTCGCCACCAGGTCGCTCGGCGTTGCCAGCAGGCCGAGGAACAGGAACATGACGATCTGCGCCAGCCAGGCGAGCCCGTCGTGCATGCGCAGGATGGCCAGCTCGCCGCGCGGGCGCCGGTTGCCGAGGACGACGCCGGCCAGGTAGACCGCGAGGAAGCCGCTGCCGTCCAGCGTGCCGGCGAAGCCGAACGCGGCCAGCGCGCCGGACAGCGCCAGCAGCGGATACAGGCTCGGCGCCACCAGCGGCAGCCTGTTGATGACGAGCGCGAGCCCGTGCCCGGCCGCAAAGCCCACCGCGGCGCCGATGGCCATCTGCTGCACGAAGGCGACCAGCAGCCTGGGATCGAGCAGCGTCCCTCCAGCCTGCAGCAGCGCGATCAGCGCGACCGTCAGGAACACCGCCATCGGGTCGTTGCTGCCCGATTCGATCTCAAGCGTCGCGCCGACGCGCTGGCGCAGCTGCATGCCGCGCGTGTGCAGCAGCGAGAACACGGCCGCCGCGTCGGTGGAGCCGATGATGGCGCCGATCAGCAGGCCCTCCATCAGCGGCAGCCCGAGCAGCCAGGCCGCGGCCGCGCCGGTGATGCCGGTCGTAGCCGCCACGCCCACGGTGGCCAGCGACACGGCCGGCGCCAGGCCGGCGCGGAAGGTCTGGTAGCGGGTGCGCAGGCCGCCGTCGAACAGGATCACGGCCAGCGCCAGGTTGCCGACGAAGAAGACCGTCTCGTAGTCGTCGAAGCGCACCCCGCCGACGCCGTCCTCGCCCGCCAGCATGCCCACCAGCAGGAAGATGAGCAGCAGCGGCGCGCCGGTGCGGGAAGCCACCGCCGTCATCATGATGGCGATCAGCGCGAGCAGGCCGCCGAACAGGATCAATTGGTTGACGAGGCTCATGGGGGATGGCGGGAGACCGGGGCGAGCGGTGTCGGGATCGGGTCACCGGTCATTTTATGTCACGGTGTCAGGATTTCCTCCGCCGGCCGGTCTATTGCATCAAGAGGGCCGGTTCGGGACGGCCGCGAAAGGGAAACGACCATCGTGTTTCAGAGCGCACGACGCCGGAGCTTCGAGACGGCGGTACGGGCCCACGCCGCGGACCTGTTCCGCTACGGCTTCTGGCTTTGCCGGGACCGCTTCGTCGCCGAGGATCTGGTGCAGGAGACGTTCGCCCGCGCCTGGAAGGCCTGGGGCGACCTCCGGGAGGACCGCGCCGTAAAGGCGTGGCTGTTCTCGATCCTGCACCGCGAACATGCGCGGCTCTACGAGCGCAAGCGGCTCGATACCGAGGAACTCGATCCCGAGGCCGCGTGGGCCGCGGCCGACCCGGCGATCGATACGGCGCTGTCGATGCGCGAAGCGCTGGAGCGGCTGCCGCTCGCGTACCGGGAACCGCTGCTGATGCAGGTGCTGGGCGGGTTCGGCGCGGCCGAGATCGCCGCCGCGCTGGAGATTTCCGAGGCCGCCGTGCTGCAGCGCGTATCGCGCGCGCGGCGGGCGCTGCGGGACACATTGACCGAGGGCAACGAAGCATGGACGCAAGCGAATTGAACTGCTTGGATGCGCGCCGGGCGCTGTCCGGCGACCCGCGGCAGCTCGCGCCGGCCGTGGCCGAGCACGTGGCCGCGTGCCCGCGCTGCGCCGACTACCGCGCCGAGCTGCTGGCGCAGGACGAGCGGCTGGCGGCGGCACTGCGCGTTCCCGTGCCCGACGGCCTGGCCGACCGTGTGCTGCTGCGCCACGGCCTTGCCCGCAGCCGCGCGCCGCGCTGGCTGGCCCTCGCGGCAACGCTCGTGGTGGCCCTCGGCGTCGGCGGCTTCCTCGGCTTCGAGCGCTGGCAGCAGGCGCCGGCGCTGGAGGCCATCGCCCACGTGCTGGAGGATGAGCCCCACGAGCTCGCGATCGGGCGCAGCGGCGACGTCTCGGTGCTGGCGCCGGTGCTGGCCGCCGCCGGCATCGACCTGGGCGGCGAGGGCATCGCGGTGCGCTACACGGGCGTCTGCCCGTTCCGCGGCGGCTACGCGCACCACGTCGTGCTGGAGACACCGTTCGGCAAGGCGACGCTTCTGGTCTCTCCGGACAAGCCGCTGAATTCCACCGTGATCGCGGATCGGGAAGGGCTCGCGGCGCTGGCCGCCCCGGCGAAGCAGGGTAGCTTCTCGCTGGTGGCGGAATCGCGCGAGGCGCTGCGGCGCATCGCCGGCATGGTGCAGCAGTGAGCGCTCCGGCGGCGGTGATGCCGGGTGCGGGCGCCGACACGCCCGCGCTCGAGAATCTCGAGCAGTATCTGCCCTACCTGTACCGCTTCGCGCTGGGCCAGCTGCGCGACCCCGACCTCGCGCAGGATGCCGTGCAGGAAACGCTGCTGGCCGCCCTCAAGGGGGGTGCCCGCTTCGAGGGCCGCTCGGCGGTTAGATCGTGGCTGACTGCGATCCTCAAGCACAAGGTGGTGGACATCCAGCGCGCCCGCGCGCGCGAGACGCCGCTCGAGTCGGACGTAGCGGCGGACGAGGCCGACGACGATGCATTCCGCGCCGACGGCCACTGGCAGCACCCGCCGGCGGACTGGGGCGACCCCGACCGGGCGCTGGAGCAGCAACGGTTCTGGGAAACGTTCCAGCGCTGCCTCGACGGCCTGCCCGAGCGCGCCGCGCGGGCGTTCATCCTGCGCGAGATCGAGGGCGAGCCGATCGACGAGATCTGCCGCGTGCTGGAGATTTCCCAGAGC
>DATIUV010000236.1:0-5583 GCA_035466595.1 Pelomicrobium sp. | reverse complement strand
GTGACGGACACCGCGTCCTTCGCGGCCGGCTCCATCTTCTCGACGCGGGTGGACGTGAGCACGCGCACGCCCTGGCTCTCGACCCAGCGCTTGATCAGACCGCCGGCCGTTTCGCTCATCATGCGCGGCACCAGCCGGGTGCCCATCTCGACCAGCGTAAGCTCGACGCCGCGCGCCTTCAGCGATTCGAGAATGATGCAGCCGATGAAGCCCGCGCCCATCTGCAGCACGCGGGCGCCCTTTTTCGCGCGGCGCATGATCGCGCGCGCGTCGGCGAGCGTCCAGCACGGCAGCACCTGCGGCAGGTCGGCGCCGGGAATGGGCGGGCGGTTGGGGTGCGAGCCGGTGGCGATCAGCAGGCGGTCCCAGGCGATCGGCGTGCCCTGGTCGAGCGCGACGGTTCGCTGCTTCGTGTCGAGCGCGGTGGCGCGCCCGGTGACGAGCTCAATCCCGAGCCTCTCGAAATGGCCCGCCGCCTTGCGCAGATAGGTCCCCGCCTCGTCGATCTGGCCTTCGAGCAGGTAGGGAATCGCCATGCGCGAGTAGGGCGGCTCCGGCTCGTCGCCGACGAGGACGATCTCGGATGCCGGGTCTTCCTTGCGCAGCGTCTCGGCGGCGATGACGCCGGCCGGGCCGTTGCCGATGATGACGTGTTTCATGGTCTCAAGGTTGCGTTGATATGACGGAGCGAGGCCTCTTCACCGCGGAGACGCAGAGACGCAGAGGAAGAACCAGCGTCAGTTTCTCCGCGTCTCCGCGTCTATGTGCCTCTGCGGCTCAATCAAGCTTCTGCCAACTGCCGCGGCGCTCGGCCAGCCCCGCTGATTATGATGCGGCTCATGGTCTCGACCTACCGCTGGGAGCTGAGGCTGGACCTTGTCACCGCGGAGACGCCGAGGCGCAGAGAGAATCAGCTGGAATTTCTCCGCGCCTCTGCGGTTCAATCGAACGCTCGGGTCCCGCGAGCGCTGCCTCAGCCGCGCAGCCCCAGCCGCGACAGCGTCTCGGCCGTCGGCACGCCCTTGGCGTCCCAGCCGCGCACCTCGTAGTACTTCGGCAGCATGACGTCGAGGTGACAGACCTCGCCTTTCTGCGGGCCGGAGTCGGCGCCTTCCTTGAGCAGCCGCGGCGGCAGCGTGTCGTCCTTGTGGCTGAGCCCGGCGCGCAGGTTGAACTCGCGCTCGAGGTTCCAGATGCGCTCGCCGACTTCGTTCATGCTCTCCACCGTCCACTCGCCTTCGCACGCCGCGGCGACCTGCGGCGCGATGTCGTTCAGCGTCCAGGCAAAGGTCGTGAACAGGCACAGGCCGCTGGAATCCACCGCGGCGGTCGCGTCCTGGAACGCTTTCAGCAGCTCCGGCTTGCCCTCGGTCGCCTTCGGCTCGGTCTTGACCGGGATGCCCAGCACCTCGGTGGAGACCATGTAGCCGCGCAGGTGGCAGGCGCCGCGGTTGGACGTCGCGTAGGCGAGCCCCATGCCCTGCAGCGCGCGGCCGTCGTAGGCCGGGAACTCCTGGCCTTTCACGCTCATCGACAGCTCGGGCTTGCCGTGCTTCGCGCACAACCGCTTCGAGCCGAGTCCGAGTTCCTTGCCGAAGCCTTCGCCGCGCGCGGTGAGCTCCGCCAGCCGGGTCAGCGCTTCGGCCGAGCCGAACTTTAGCGGGATGCCGCCGGTGTCCTTGTCGGTGATGAGGCCCAGGTCGTAGAGCTCCATCGCCGCGCCGACCGTGGCGCCGAACGAGATCGGGTCGAAGCCGTCCTCGTTGCAGATGAAGTTGGCGTAGGTGAGCGCCTCCAGGTCGGACACGCCGGGTGCGGCGCCCAGCGCCCACGCGGCCTCGTACTCGAGCCCGCCGGACGCGCCCCAGTATTCCGGCCGGTTCTTCACCGTGTAGTGCGTCTCGTCGATCTTGGAGATGCGCCCGCAGGCGATGGTGCAGCCGAAGCACGCCTGGTTGGTGACCAGGTTGGCCTTGCCGTCGGTGGGCCGCTTCTCGTGCATCGCCTCGCCGGAGATCTTGGAGGCGCCCTCGAACTGCACGTTGCGGTGGTTGCGCGTCGGCAGCGCGCCGACCTCGTTGATCACGTTCATCAGCACCTGCGTGCCGTAGGTGGGCAGACCCTGGCCCGTGACCGGGTGGTTGTGCAGCACGTCCTTGCCGGCCTTGACCGCGGCCATGAACGCCTTCGGGTCGCGCACGCCGCCGACACCCTTGGTGCCGCGCACGGCGATCGCCTTCAGGTTCTTCGAGCCCATCACGGCGCCGACGCCGGAACGGCCGGCCGCGCGGTGCAGGTCGTTGACGACGGCCGCGTAGAGCACCCCGTTCTCACCGGCGCGGCCGATGCACGAGACGCGGATCTGCGGATCCTGGTGCTTCGCCTTGATCGCGGGCTCGGTGTCCCACGTCGATTTGCCCCAGATGAAATCGGCCGGCAGCAACTCCGCCTTGTCGTTCTCGATGTGCAGATAGACCGGCGCCTTGGCCTTGCCCTCGACGATGATCATGTCCCAGCCGGCCATCTTGAGCTCGGCGCCCCAGAAGCCGCCCGAATTCGAGCACGCGATCGCACCGGTCAGCGGGCCCTTGGTGATCACCGAATAGCGCCCGCCCGTGGAGGCCATGGTGCCCGTCAGCGGTCCGGTGGCGAAGATGATCTTGTTCTCGGGCGCGAGCGGATCGACCTTGGCGTCCACTTCCTCGACGAAATACTTGGTGGCGAGCCCGCGCTGGCCGAGGTAGAGCCGGGCCCAGTCCATGTTGAGCGGCTCGGGCGCGCAGGTGCCCTGGGTCAGGTTCACGCGCAGCACTTTTCGTTGCCATGCCATGATCGTGTCCTCCTCGTCTCAGGCGCTCGCGCGCGGCGCGGTGTCGGTCTTGCCGGCCCACGCGCGCATGCGGTCGAGTCCGGTCCAGTTGGCGTCGATGTAGGTGATGGCGCCGGTGGGGCAGGCCTCGGCGCAGGCGGGATTGCCGCCGCAGAGGTCGCACTTGATCACCTTGCCGGTGTCGACGTTGTAGTTGACGGTGCCGAACGGGCAGGCGATGGTGCAGACCTTGCACCCGACGCACACCGCGTCCAGGATGACCTTGGCGCCGGTCGCCGCGTCCAGCTTGATCGCCTCCACCGGGCACGCGTGCAGGCACCAGGCCTCGGCGCACTGCGTGCAGGTGTAGGGCACCTTGCGGCCCTCGTGGTGGAAGTCGAATACCTTGATCCGCGACTTGGCCACGTTGAACATGCCCTCGTTCTCGAGGGAGCAGGCCATTTCGCACTGCAGGCAGCCGGTGCACTTGTCCGGCTGGATGTGCAACGCTTTCAGCATGAGACGAACCTCCTCGGATGTTTCTTTATTGCTCGGATGTTTCTTTTTGGCTGGTGAGTCGCGGATCCCGGCAGGGCGCCGGGAGGATACGGAGGGGCATGCGTGCGCCCGTTTCCGGATAGGAGATTTATAGCATATCCGCGCCCGGCGTCGAGCGGGCAAGGGCCATGCTCGACCTGCTGATCGTCCTGGCGTTCGTCGCCTGGGCGGTGGCTTCGGGCTTCCGCGCGCGCGGGCAGGCGTCGCAGAGCCTGGAGGAATACTTCCTCGCCGGCCGCTCGCTGCCGGGCTGGAAGGCGGGCCTGTCGATGGCGGCGACGCAGGCCGCCGCCGATACGCCGCTGCTGGTGACCGGACTGGTGGCGGCCGGCGGCGTGTTCCTGCTCTGGCGGCTGTGGATCTACGGCATCGCGTTCTTGCTGATGGGCTTCGTGCTGGCCGCGCTGTGGCGGCGTGCCGGTGTGCTCACCGACGCCGAGCTGGCGGAGATCCGCTACAGCGGGCCGGCCGCGTTTCCGCTGCGCATCGCCAAGGCGCTGTACTACGGCACGCTGCTCAACTGCGTCGTGCTGGCGATGGTGCTGGTGGCCGCGATGCGCATCTGCGAAGTCTTCCTGCCGTGGCACGCGTGGCTGCCGGCGGCGATGTTCGCGCCGCTGGAGGCGTTCGTCGCCTGGAGCGGGGTCGATTTTGCGCAGGGGCTCGCGCCGGTGCCGCCGAACGTCGCCACCGCCAACAACCTGTTCAGCATCCTGTCGATCGTCGCGTTCACGGCGCTTTACTCGACCACGGGCGGCCTGCGCGCGGTGGTGAACACCGACATCGGCCAGTGGGCCCTGGTCATCATTGCCACCGCGGCCTACGCGTGGCTCGCGGTCGACGCGAGCGGCGGCCTCGGTCCCGCAGTGGCGCGCATCGTCGATGCGCTCGGCGCGCCGCGCGCGCAGGCGCAGCTGTCGCTGGTGCCCGGCGGCGAGGGCGTCCTCGGCGCGATGCTCACCATCGTCGCGCTGCAGTGGCTCTACCAGATGAACAGCGACGGCACCGGCTATCTCGCGCAACGCTCGATGGCGTGCCGTTCGGACCGCGACGCGCGCATTGCCGCGCTCGTGTTCGTCTGGGCGCAGATCGTCCTGCGCAGCCTGCTGTGGCTCGCGATCGCCATCGGCCTGCTGGCGCTGGACCCGCTGGCGGACGCCACGTTTGCCGAGCGCGAGGCGATGTTCGTCACCGAGATCGACGCGCTGCTGCCGGCCGGGCTGCGCGGGCTGATGCTGGTGGGGCTGCTCGCCGCCCTCGCCTCGACGGTGGACACGCATCTCAACTGGGGCGCGTCGTACTGGACCAACGACGTCTACCTGCGGCTGGTGTCGCGGGCCTGGCTCCAGCGCGAGCCGGTGAGCCACGAGCTGGTGTGGGTCGCGCGCGCGTCCAACCTGCTGATCCTCGGCATCGCGCTCGCCATCATGTCGCGGCTGGGCTCGATCCGCGAGGCCTGGGAGATGTCGCTGCTGTTCGGCGCCAGCACCGGCATCGTGCTGGTGGCGCGCTGGCTGTGGGAGCGGATTAACGTGTGGGCCGAGTTCGCGGCGATGGCGGCGGGCCTCGTCGTCGCCCCGGTGCTGCTGGCGCTGACCGACGCGGAATGGGTGCGCCTGTCGGTGATGGCGGCCGCTTCGACGGCGGCGGTCGTCGCCGCGGCGCTCCTCGCTCCGCCAACCGATCCCCGCGTGCTCGACGCGTTCTACCGGCGCGTTCGGCCGCCGGGCTTCTGGCGCGCGACCGCCCTGCGGGTCGGCGACAGCCCCGCCGCCGCCCGCGCCCGCCTGCGTGCCGGGCTCGTCGCGACGCTGTTCGCGGCGCTGACGGTCTACCTGGTGCTGGGCGGCGCCGTGGATTGGATGCTGTTGCTGCCGGGCGAGCCCGCCTGGCCGGCTTGGACCGCGGTCGCGGCCGGCCTGATGCTGACGCCCCTCTGGTGGCGGGCCGCGTTCGGCCCGGCGCCCGAGGCCGCTACGGCGCGAACCCCGCCTCGCGCAGATAGCGCAGCGCGCCGGGATGAATGAGTTCGAGGCGCGGCGCGGCTTCGACGGTGTTCCCCGGCTTCGTCTCCCGCGCCTGCGGCAGGCGCGCCGCGATGGCAGCCTCGCCCCGGTGCAGCGCGCGGGCGATGCGGTAGGCGACGTCGTCCGGCAGATCCGGCCGCGCCAGCACGAAACTCCACGAGCCCACGGAACGGATCGGCTCCGCCTGCC
>DATIUV010000235.1:0-5716 GCA_035466595.1 Pelomicrobium sp. | reverse complement strand
TTGCCCGTGCGGCCGAAGATCTCGCCCGCGTCCTTGCGCGACACGCCTTCGAGCAGCACGCGCTGGCGCGTGCCGACCATGGCCCGACTGACGGCCTGCGCCTGCGACTCGATCAGCGCCTGCAGCCGCGTAAGGCGCGCCTGCTTGACCTCGTGCGGCGTGGCGTCCGGCAGGTCGGCCGCCGGCGTGCCGGGGCGCGGGCTGTAGATGAAGCTGAAGCTCGCGTCGAAGCCGACCTCCTCGATCAGGCGCAGCGTGGCCTCGAAATCGGCGTCGGTCTCGCCGGGGAAGCCGACGATGAAGTCCGACGAGATCGACACGTCCGGCCGCGCCGCGCGCAGGCGGCGGACGATGGACTTGTACTCCAGGGCGGTGTAGCCGCGCTTCATCGCCGCCAGCACGCGGTCGGAACCGGACTGCACCGGCAGGTGAGTGTGGCTGGCGAGCTTGCGCACGTCGGCATAGGCCTCGATCAGCCGCGGCGTGAACTCGCGCGGGTGCGAGGTCGTGTAGCGGATGCGCTCGAGCGAGGGCAGCTCCGCGAGGTAGCGGATCAGCAGGGCGAGGTCCGCGGTCTCGCCGTCGGCCATGGCGCCGCGGTAGGCGTTCACGTTCTGCCCGAGCAGGGTGACCTCGCGCACGCCCTGGTCGACCAGCGCGGCGACCTCCGCCAGCACGTCCTCGAACGGGCGCGACACTTCCTCCCCGCGCGTGTAGGGCACGACACAGAAGGTGCAGTACTTGCTGCAGCCTTCCATGATGGAGACGAACGCCGTCGGCCCGCGCACGCCGGCGGGTGGCAGGGCGTCGAACTTCTCGATCTCCGGGAACGAAACGTCGACCTGGGCAGCGCCGGTGTCGCGGCGGGCGCGCATCAGCTGAGGCAGGCGGTGCAGCGTCTGCGGGCCGAAGACGACGTCGACGTAGGGCGCCCGCGCGACGATGTTCTCGCCTTCCTGGCTGGCGACGCAGCCGCCGACGCCGATCAGCAGGTTCGGCTTGGCGCGCTTGAGATGCTTCCAGCGGCCGAGATGGGCGAACACCTTCTCCTGCGCTTTCTCGCGCACCGAGCAGGTGTTGAACAGGATGACGTCGGCCTGCCCGGGATCGTCGGTGGGCTCCAGGCCCTCCGCCGCCCTGAGCACGTCGGCCATCTTGGCCGAGTCGTACTCGTTCATCTGGCAGCCGAACGTCTTGATGTAGACCTTGCCGGTCACGGGCCCAACCGGCGGCTAGCGCCGCTGCTTGTCGCGCTGCTCCACCGCGGCCAGTTCCTCCGGCGTGAGCAGCCAGACCCGGGCAATCTCCCCGTTGCCGTCGAGCAGAAACAGCGCCTTCGCCCCGACCGGCAGCCGCGGCGGCATGACCACGCGGTTCCATTGGTCGAAGATCTTGGCGCCCGGCGACAGCCGGTAGACGTAGCTGCCGACGGCGACCTCGGGGTAGTAGAACCCCGAGATCTCCGCGAGCTTGCCGGCGTCCGGCAGCGTGCGGCCGGCGAGGGCCCCGGCGGCAGCAGAAAACGCTAGAACAAACAAAAGGATGCGTGCGAGGCGCATAGCGCTAACATAGCACGTCGGGAAACCGTGTCGCAATCGCGGCCCGATCGCAAAGGAGGAAGTGGTGGCGAATCAGGGATTCGAACCCCGGACCAACGGATTATGATTCCGCTGCTCTAACCGCTGAGCTAATTCGCCACGCGGGGAGCCAAGCATTCTGCCAGCGATGCCGCTCCGCTGTCAAGAATGCTGTGAGATCAAGCGCTTGGAGTCGAGGTGGATAAGCGCGGTTATGGTTTGGATAAGAACATTTGAAGTCGTCGGCGCCATAAACTTGACCGCGGTCAATTAACGGCTTCTGGGTTTGCCGAAAACTGCCGCAATACAGAAAGATATCGCAGCCGAGCGCTCGCAACCCGACGCAACGTGCTGTCTGGTATAAGATGTTGCGCCGCGGCACGACCTGTCGCGGCTGGCGCGACCGGGCCGCCGCAAGGCGGATACCCGCTCCGGGCGGGCCATCGACGCCACAAAAGAAGGGGAGTTGCCGAGCCTGCGGTTTCGGGCCGGGCGTCGCTTGCGGTGCCCGCCGGCCGCGGCGGCGCGTCTGACGCCACGCCCACTCCCGTTTCGCTTCCGTCGTCGCCCGTCGCGCGGGCGCACGGGGCAACAGCCAAACTGAGGACCAGGACATGAATATCTGCATCGTCGGCGCCGGCGCCATCGGCGGCTACCTCGGCGTCAAGCTCGCCCTCGCGGGCGAGGACGTCACCCTCATCGCCCGCGGCGCGCACCTGGAAGCGATCAAGAAGAACGGCCTCAAGCTGGTCATGAACGACGGCACCGAGCATGTGGCGAAAAACGTGCGCGCCACGGCCAGCATGCAGGAAGCCGGGCCCCACGACATCGTCATCTTGGGCATGAAGTCGCACCAGATCGAGCCGGTGGCGGCCGACCTGCGGCACCTGTTCAAGGAGGGGACGATCGTCGTCACTACCCAGAACGGCATTCCCTGGTGGTACTTCCACAAGCACGGCGGACCGCTGGAGGGCAAGCCGGTGACGAGCGTCGACCCCAGCGGCACCATCGCCGCCAACATCGAGGCCGACCGCGTGCTCGGCTGCGTCGTCTATCCGGCGACCGAGATCGCCGAGCCGGGCGTGATCCGCCACATCGAGGGCGACCGCTTCCCGGTGGGCGAGCTGGACGGCCGCGAGAGCGAGCGGGCCAAGATGGTGAGCGAGCTGTTCGTCAAGGCCGGCTTCAAGTCGCCGATCCTGCCCAACATCCGATCGGAGATGTGGCTCAAGCTGTGGGGCAACCTGACGTTCAACCCCATCAGCGCGCTCACGCACTCGACGCTGGTCGACATCTGCCAGTTCCCGCTCACGCGCGACCTGGCCGCGAAGATGATGACCGAGGCGCAGACCATCGCCAACAAGCTCGGCATCGAGTTCCGCGTGCCCTTGGAGAAGCGCATCGCCGGCGCCGAGAAGGTCGGCAAGCACAAGACCTCGATGCTGCAGGACGTCGAGAGCGGCCGCGCGATCGAGATCGACGCGCTGGTCGGCGCGGTCGTCGAGCTCGGCCGCATGACCGAGACGCCGACGCCGCACATCGACGCCGTCTACTCCTGCGCCAAGCTGCTCGCCAAGACCATGGACGAGGAGCGCGTCTGCGTGCGCGCGCTCAAGCTGAACTGACGATCGCCGCGCTCGCCGTATAATCCGGCGATGGACTGCGATGTCGTCATCGTCGGGGGCGCGCTGGTCGGAACGGCGACGGCGCGCGCGCTCGCCGGCGCCCGCCTGAAGCTCGCGCTCGTCGACGCCGCGGCGCCACCCGCGGCGCCGACAGGGCCGTTCGATCCCCGCGTCTACGCGATCAGCCCCGGCAGCCAGGCGCTGCTGGCCGAGTTCGGCGCCTGGGAGCGGCTCGACCCCGACCGCATTGCGCCGGTCGAGCGCATGCGCGTGTTTGGCGACGACCCGCGCGCGGAGCTCACCTTCAGCGCGTTCGACGCCGGCCGCGCGGAGCTGGCCTGGATCGTGGAGGCCTCCGCGATCCACGCGGCGCTCGAGCAGACGATCGCCGGCCAGGCGGACCTCACCGTGCTGCGGCCCGACCGGCCCGCCGATCTCGCCTGGACCGCCGAGGGCCTGCAGTTGACGACCGACGGCGGCGCGACCATCCGCACGCGCCTCGTCGTCGGCGCCGACGGGGCGGAGTCCTGGGTGCGCGAGCGCGCCGCCATTCCCGTCTCGCGGCGCGACTACGGGCAGCAGGGCGTCGTCGCGCACTTTCGCTGCGAACTTCCGCATCACGGCACCGCGCACCAGTGGTTCCGGCCCGACGGTGTGCTCGCGTTGCTGCCGCTTCCCGGCGAGCGGGTCTCGATGGTGTGGTCGGCCGCGGACGAGCTGGCGGAGGAGCTGAAGGCGCTGGATCCCGCCGCCCTGGCGGAGCGCGTGACCGAGGCCTCGGCGGGGCTGCTGGGACGCCTCGAGCCCGAGTCGCCGGCGCTCGGCTTCCCGCTGCGCCTGATCAAGGTGCGCAACCTGGCGGCGCCGCGGGTCGCGCTCGTGGGTGACGCCGCCCACGCGGTCCATCCGCTCGCCGGCCAGGGCGTGAATCTCGGCTTCCAGGACGTGCGCGAGCTCGAGCGCGTGCTGGCCGGACGGGAGCCCGGACGCGACTGCGGCGATTACCGGCTCCTGCGCCGCTACGAGCGCGCGCGCCGCGAGGACATCCTGCTGATGCAGACCGCCACCGACGGACTGCAGCGCCTGTTCGGCCGTCCGGAGCCTGCAGTGGCCGCCGTAAGGAATTGGGGCCTGCGGCTGACCAACGGCCTGGCGCCGATCAAGGCGCGCCTGATGCAACACGCGCTCGGTTAGCGTGTCCAAGCCTTCCGTTTCTTAACCCAAGAGGAATCGATGAACCTGTTCAGACCCCTGGCGGCGGCCTCGCTGGCGCTGGCCCTGGCCGCTCCGCTGGCCGCTCTCGCCGACGCGACGGCGGCGAAAAAGGCGCTCGAAGGGCGCTTCCCCAACGACCGCATCGAGGGCGTGAGCGCCACGCCGTTCCCCGGCCTGTACGAGGCCGTGATCCAGGGTCCGCGCGGCAAGGTCCTGGTCTACACCGACGCGAAGGCCGACTACATGATGGTGGGCGGGTCGCTGCTGGACCTGCGTACCCAGCCGTACAAGGACCTCACCGAGGCCGCCATGGAGAAGGTGCGGGCCGCGGCCGCCAAGGAGAATTCGGCCCTGCTGAAGACCTCGCTCGACATGGCGGTCAAGCGCGTCAAGGGCAACGGCAAGCGCACGCTGATCACCTTCGAGGATCCGAACTGCAGTTACTGCCGGCAGCTGCAGAACGAGCTGGTCAAGCTCGACAACGTCACGATCTACACCTTCCTGTGGCCTTTCCTGGCCGAAAGCTCGCTGACGAAGTCCCAGGCGGTATGGTGCGCCAAGGATCGCGGCGAGAAGTTCGAGGCGGTCATGCTCAGGAACGATGCCGCCAAGGCGCCGGCGGGCTGCGAGTATCCGCACGCGACCAAGGTGTCGCAGATGGCGCAGAAGCTGGGTCTCTCCGGCACGCCGGCCATCTTCCTCGCTGACGGCACGGAGTACGCCGGCCCGCGCTCGGCCGCTGCGCTCGACAAGGCGCTTAGCGCGAACTGATTCCCGCGCCCTGCGGGCCGGCCGGCAGCAGCACCCACATCGACAGGGACTGCATCGTCCGGCCGGCCAGTTCGCCGGCTTCCGGCCCGAAACCCCAGAAGAAATCCGCGCGCACCGGCCCCTTGATGGCGCCGCCGGTGTCCTGCGCCATGGTGAGTCGCGTCAGCAGCCGCGTCTCGCCCGGCCAGGTGCTGGCGATAAACACGGGCGCCCCGAGCGGGATGAAGACGGGATCCACCGCGATGCTGTGACCCGCAGTGAGCGGCACGCCGAGGGCGCCTTTCGGCCCGTCGGCGCTGGCCGCCTCCTCGCGGAAGAACACGTAGCGCGCGTTCTCGTTCAACAGGCCCTGCAGCTTCGCCGGATTGCGCTTGCCCCAGGCGCGGATCGCCTGCGCCGAGGCCTCACCGGGCTTCAGCTCGCCGCGCTCGATCAGCCGCTTGCCGATCGATGTGTACGGGTGCCCGTTGACGTCGGCGAAGGCGAGCCGCACGACGCTGCCGTCGGGCAGCCTGGCGCGTCCCGACC
>DATIUV010000234.1:0-5939 GCA_035466595.1 Pelomicrobium sp. | reverse complement strand
TTTCAATTTCGGACGGCGACAAGCCGCTGCTGGCGGTGATGGTGATTTTTTGCTCCTTGCCGGTTCCAAGGTCCTTGGCGCTCACGTGCAGGATGCCGTTGGCGTCGATGTCGAACGTCACCTCGATCTGCGGGACGCCGCGCGGGGCGGGCGGCAGGTCGACGAGCTGGAACTTGCCGAGCGTCTTGTTGTAGGCCGCCATCTCGCGCTCGCCCTGCAGGACGTGGATCTCGACCGACGGCTGACTGTCCGACGCGGTGCTGAAGATCTCGGTCTTCTTCGTCGGAATCGTAGTGTTCTTCTGGATCAGCTTCGTCATCACGCCGCCGAGCGTCTCGATGCCGAGCGAGAGCGGCGTCACGTCGAGCAGCAGCACGTCCTTGACGTCGCCCTTGAGCACGCCGGCCTGGATCGCGGCGCCGATGGCCACCGCCTCGTCCGGGTTCACGTCCTTGCGCGGCTCCTGGCCGAAGATCTCCTTCACTTTCTCCTGCACCTTGGGCATGCGCGTCATGCCGCCCACCAGGATCACGTCGGCGAGGTCGGAGGCCTTGACGCCCGCGTCCTTGAGTGCGGTCTTGCAAGGCCCGACGGTCTTCTCGATCAGGTCCTCGACCAGGCTCTCGAGCTTGGCGCGCGTGATTTTCACCACCAGGTGCTTCGGCCCGGAGGCGTCGGCGGTGATGTAGGGCAGGTTGACCTCGGTCTGCTGCGCGGAGGACAGCTCGATCTTCGCCTTCTCGGCGGCGTCCTTGAGCCGCTGCAGCGCGAGCTGGTCCTTGCGCAGGTCGCTGCCCTGCTCCTTCTTGAACTCGTCGGCCAGGTACTCGATCACGCGCTGGTCGAAGTCCTCGCCGCCGAGGAAGGTGTCGCCGTTGGTGGAGAGCACCTCGAACTGGTGCTCGCCCTCGACCGCGGCGATCTCGATGATCGAGATGTCGAACGTGCCGCCGCCGAGGTCATAGACCGCGATCTTGCGGTCGCCTTCCTTCTTGTCCATGCCGAAGGCGAGCGCGGCGGCGGTGGGCTCGTTGATGATGCGCTTGACTTCCAGCCCGGCGATGCGGCCCGCGTCCTTGGTGGCCTGGCGCTGGGAGTCGTTGAAGTACGCCGGCACCGTGATCACGGCCTCGGTGACGGGCTCGCCGAGGTAGTCCTCGGCGGTCTTCTTCATCTTCTTCAGGGTTTCGGCGGAGACCTGCGGCGGCGCCAGCTTCTTGCCCTTGACGTCGATCCAGGCGTCGCCGTTGTCGGCCTTGACGATGGTGTAGGGCACCATCTTGATGTCCTTCTGCACCATCTCCTCGTCGAAGCGGCGCCCGATCAGGCGCTTGACCGCGAACAGCGTGTTCTTCGGGTTGGTGATGGCCTGGCGCTTGGCCGGCGCGCCGACCAGGATCTCGCCCTCGTCGGTGTAGGCGACGATGGACGGCGTCGTGCGCGAGCCCTCGGCGTTCTCGATCACCTTGACCTTGCCGCCCTCCATGAGCGCGACGCAGGAGTTGGTGGTGCCGAGGTCGATGCCGATGATCTTAGCCATGATGTTGTCCTCTGAAATTCCTGAAAAATCCGTTATCGGTTAAATGCGGGCAGGGCCGGGGTTTTCAAGACGCCTTGGGCTTGGAAACCACCACCAGCGCCGGGCGCAGGACCCGGTCGTTCAGCAGGTAGCCTTTCTGCATCACCTGCATCACGGTGTTGGGCGGCCCGTCGGACTCGACCATGGTCATGGCCTGGTGCAGGTGCGGGTCGAATTTCTCGCCGGCGGGGTTCACCTCGCGGATCGCGAACTTCTCGAACGCCTGGTTCAGCAGCTTGAGCGTGAGCGTCACGCCCTCCTTGAGCTGCTCCAGCGTGGCGTTCTCCACCGTCAGCGTCGTTTCCAGGCTGTCCTTCACGGGCAGCAGTTGGCCGGCGAAGCTCTCCACCGCGTACTTGTGCGCGCTGGCGACGTCGGCCTCGGCGCGCCTGCGCATGTTCTCGACCTCGGCCTTGGCGCGCAGCCAGGCGTCGTGCTTCTCCTGGGCCTCCAGCTCCGCCCTGCGCAGCAGTTCCTCGAGGCTGGGCATCGTCTCCGTCGCGGAGGGCGCCGAGTCCTCCTGGCCGTTGCCGCCGTCCCCGGGCGGCGCGTCTTTTCGCTCAATGTCTTGCATGCCGTTGGTTCTCCGTTGACTCGTAGGGTTATTGCGACGCCTTGCGCCGATTTCAACCCCCGCCGGGGACGGGGCGGCGTATTAGAGCGTGCTAATATCGGGCCATGACCGCCGAACCCCGGACCGTCGATCTGCGAGCCGAGCCGCCGAGCCAGGTGCAGACGGCGGCGTTCTACGCCGTGCGCGAACTGAAGCGGGGCGAACCGATCCGGCTGCTGACCGCCGACGAGCCCTCGCTGATGATGCGCAGCCTCGACCTGCTGCTGCGGAACAACCTCGCCTGGGACATCGAGAAGACCAGTGACGGATTTGCCGCGACGGTCCGGCATCGGGCCGATACGCCGCCGTCGGGGCTTGCCGACCTGCTGACGCGCCACCACAAGGCCCTGGACGCGGTTTTCGCCCGCGCCATGCATCTCACCAACGCCGGCAAGGCGGCCGAGGCGGCGCCGCTGGTGCCGCGCTTCGGCGACGCGCTCAAGCGGCACATCGCCGTGGAAGACCACCTGCTGGCGCCGAAGCTCGGCGTGCCGCGCGATCCGGCCGGCGGCGACCCGCTGTCCATCATGCTGCGCGAGCACCGGGAAATCCTGGCGCAGTTCGCGCTGATCGAGGCGGTGTTCGCGGGGGAGGTGCCCGACGCGGGCGAAGCGGCAGCCTATTTCGCGATCCTGTCCGGCACGCTCGCCAAGCACGAGTACCGGGAGGAGAACAACCTGTTCCCGCTCTGGTCCGCGAAGCTGGCGCAGATGCCGCCGGAAGACGCCGCCGCGCTCGAGCGCGAGGCCGCGGCGGCGTTGGGCCCACTGGATCCCTGAGGCCAGCGACCCGCGCCGGCGCCCGCGACCGAAGGGGCGCGAACTGACGCGACCATCGGGCTGCCGTCAATAATGTATGACCCCTGCCTGGAATACCCGCCTTGCCAAGGTTTTGGGAGCGGTAGAATGCGTCTGTCCTATTGATATCTCCGGGTCGGTTTCCCCGGTGCCGTGGTGGCGTTGCGGTGCCGGGCGAACCGAGACGCAGACCAAGGGAACGAGCATGCTGCCCGACATAACGTTTCTGCTGACCTTAGAAGGCGTCATCCAGGAGACCACTCTCTCCAGCGCGCTTGCGAGCGAGGCGGTGCAGGGCTGGATCGGCCGTCCGTGGGCCGAGACGGTCGACGACCTCGGCGGCGAGAAAGTGCGCCGCATGATCGAGGACGCCAAGGCGAGCCACGTCGCGGTGCTGGGCCAAGTCACCCAGCGCTTCCCCAGCGGCGTCGAGCTGTTGATGGAATACACCACGGTTCAGGTTGGCGGCGGCGGCCTGATGGCGATCGGCAAGAGCATGCAGGCCGTGGCCGAGCTCCAGGGACGCCTCATCGCCGCCCAGCAGGCGATCGAGCGCGATTACTGGAAGCTGCGGGAGGTCGAAACCCGTTACCGGCTTCTGTTCGACGCGTCCAACGAGGCGGTCATGCTGGTGGGCGCCTCCGACCTGCGCATCATCGAGGCCAACCCGGCGGCGGTGAAGGCCCTGGGCCTCGCCAAGCGCCGCCCCGCTGTGGCCGGCCGCGAGCTGCTCCCCGAAATGCTCCCGGAGGAGCGGGAAACCGTGCAGGCCATGCTGCGCCAGGTGCGCGAGCACGGCAAGGCACCCGGCGTTGTCGCCCACCTCGGCGACGAGCGGCAGCCGTGGCTGCTGCGGGCTTCGCTGATGGCGGCCGATCCCGGCCCGCTGTTCCTGCTCCAGCTGGCGCCCGGGGGGTCGCAGGCCCGGATCGCGGAGCGCGCCACCATCGTCCCCCTCGAGGACCTGATCGAACGCGCGCCTGACGGCTTCGCCGTCATCGACGAGCATGGCGTGGTGCAGCGCGCCAATCGCGCGTTCGCGGAGATGGTCCAGGTCGCCTCGCCGGAGGTGGCGGTTGGCCAGCGCGTGGCGCGCTGGCTGGGCCGGCCCGGCGCCGATCTCACGGTGCTGCTGGCCAATGTCCAGCGTTATGGCGCCGTGCGGCTGTTCGCCACCACCATCCACGGCGAGCTGGACGCCGATACCGAGGTGGAGATCTCCGCGGTCGGCGCTGCGCCCAACGGCACGGCGCGCTACGGCCTGCTGGTCCGCGACGTCGGGCGGCGCCTGCCATCGCCGGCAGCGGGCGGCGGGCGCATCGGCTCGCTGGTGGCGGCGCTGAGCGACCAGATCGGCAAGACTTCGCTGCGGGCGTTGGTGAAGGAGACCGTCGCCGGCGTTGAGCGCCACTATGTCGAGAAGGCGCTCGAGCTGACCGGCGGTAATCGCACCGCGGCCGCCGAGCTGCTCGGCCTGAGCCGCCAGAGCCTCTACGCCAAGCTCGATCGCTACGGGCTGGCAGACGGAGGCCGGGAACAGAAGCCGACGCCACCGGCCAGCTGACCGGCAGCGCTATCCCTGGCCAGAGCGCGCCCAGGCGACGAGTCAGCCTTGCGGTGCGTCGCCGGTGTTCACGGCATCGTTGGCTTCGGCAGGCGGCGGCGTGATCAGGACGCGGTCTACGCGTTTGCCGTCCATGTCCACCACCTCGAAGCGCCAGCCTTCCCAGTCGAAGCTGTCGGCCACCTCCGGCAGCCGGCCCATCGCCGCCATCACCAGGCCGCCCAGCGTCTCGTAATCCGCCGTGTGCTCTTCGGGCAGGCGGCGCAGGCCGAGGCGATCCTTCACCTCGTCGACGAACACCATCCCGTCCACCAGCCAGGAGCCGTCCTTGCGCCGGGCCCACGGCGGCGGCTCGCCGGGCGTGATGCCGCCGACGATGGATTCCAGCACGTCGTGCTGCGTGACCAGTCCCAGCACCTCGCCGGCGGGATCCGCGACCAGGGCCAGCGTCGCGCCGTGGCGCCGGAACTGCTCGAGCAGGTCGATCCCCGACAGCCATGGCGGCACGGTGAAGGCCGGCCGCGCGACCGCGGTGACATCCAGCGGAGCGCCGGCGAGGGCGCGCGCCAGGAGCTTGCGCGCGGAGACGACGCCGATCGGATTGTCGAGACCGCCGCGGCAGACGGGATAGCGCGAGTGACCGCCCGTGGTCAGCACCCTGCGCAGCCCGGCTTCACCCGATTCGAGGTCGAGAAAAACGATCTCCGCGCGCGGCGTCATCAGGCTGGTGACGCTGCGGTCGTCGAGCCGGAACACGTTCTTCACCAGGTCGTGCTCGGTCTTCTCCAGCACGCCGGCCTGGGCACCGATGCGGATCATGCGGCGGATGTCTTCCTCCGAGACCGCTTCTTCCGGCCGCGGCCGCGAGCCCAGCAGGCGCAGCAGCACGGCGGAGGACGCCGACAGCGTCCATACCAGCGGCTTGGCCGCGCGTGCCAGCGCGCGCATCGGCGGCGCTACCCAGCGCGCGATACGCTCCGGGTTGTGCAGGGCAATCTGCTTCGGCACCAGCTCGCCCACCACCACCGAGAGATAGGTGACGACGGTGACGACGATGGCGAGCGCAACGGCGTGGCTGTAAGGCGCCAGCAGCGGCCATTGCGCGACCCAGGCCGCCAGTTCCCGCGCCAGCGTCGCCTCGCCGAAGGCGCCGGCGAAAATGCCCACCGCCGTGATGCCGATCTGGACCGTCGACAGGAACGGGCCGGGGTGCTCCGCCAGCGTCAGCGCGGCGCCGGCGCGCAGGTCGCCGTCGTCGGCGAGCTGCCGCAGCCGGGCCTTGCGCGAGGAGACGACCGCCAGCTCCGACATGGCCAGCGCGCCGTTCATGAGAATCAGGACAGCGATGATGAGCAGGTCCATGGTTCGTCCACGAGGTCAACGCGG
>DATIUV010000233.1:0-6709 GCA_035466595.1 Pelomicrobium sp. | reverse complement strand
CTCGGTGCTGCGGATGAAGCCCTTCTCGAGCCGGCGCCGGCTCTCGACCAGCTCCGAGAGCTCGTGGTAGCGCTCCGGCTCGAGGTAGCGGAAGGAGAGGTCCTCGAGCTCGTGCTTCATGCGGCCCATGCCGAGGCGGTGGGCGATCGGCGCGAAGATCTCGCTCGTCTCGCGCGCGATCTCCCGCTGCTTGCGCTCGGGCATGTGGGCGAGCGTGCGCATGTTGTGCAGGCGGTCGGCGAGCTTGATCAGGATCACCCGCACGTCGCGCGAGACCGCCAGCAGCATCTTGCGGAAGTTCTCCGCCTGCGCCTCCTCGGCGCTCTGGAACTGGATGCGGTCGAGCTTCGAGACGCCGTCCACGAGCTCGGCCACCGGGGCGCCGAAGATCGAGGCGATCTCCGCCTTGGTGACCCGGGTGTCCTCCATCACGTCGTGCAGGAGCGCCGCGGTGAGCGCCTGCGGATCGAGGCGCATCTGCGCCAGGATCTGCGTCACTGCCAAGGGGTGCGAGATGTAGGGGTCGCCGGTCTTGCGGAACTGGCCGTGGTGCGCCGCCTTGCTGAAGTGATACGCGGATTCGAGCTGAACGACGTCCTCCGACTTGAGATAGTCGGATAGCTCCTTGAACAGTAGTTCAGCTTCTGACATTCAGCGCGTGTGTACCGCCTTGCATCCGGGGGCCATGCAGGCCCGGACCGCGCTGAACGCCGGGTGCAGCGCGGCTTAGGCCTGGCCCCGGTTGAGCACCTCGAGCCCCACCTTGCCGGCGGCGATTTCGCGCAGGGCGATCACCGTCGGCTTGTCCTTCACGCCCTCCAGCAGCGGCGCACTGCCGTGCGCAATCTGCCGGGCGCGATAGGTGGCGGCCAGGGTCAGCTCGAACCGGTTGGAGATGTGCGGCAAGCAGTCGTCAACCGTGATACGTGCCATGGAATATTCTGAGCCTCAATTTAGACCGTGAGCGATTCGACCAGTGCGCCGTGGCGCCGGAGCTGCTTCGGCAGACGCAGCCGTTCGGCCCGCACCACCGCTTCCAGATCCCGCAACGCAATATCGAACTCCTTGTTAATAATAACATAATCGAACTCGCCGACGCGGCGCATCTCGTCCCGGGCGGCGGCGAGGCGGCGGTCGATGATTTCCGCGTTGTCCTTGCCGCGGGCCTGAAGCCGCTCCCTGAGGGCGTCCAGCGAGGGCGGCAGGACGAAAATCCCGACCGCTTCCGGCATCAGCCGGCGTACCTGCGCCGCCCCCTGGCAGTCGATTTCCAGCAGCACGTCGTCGCCCTCGGCCAGCCGCTCGCGCACCCAGGCGTCGCCGGTGCCGTAGAAGTTGCCGTAGACCTCGGCGCTTTCCAGGAACTCGCCGCGTTCCAGCATCGCCTGGAACGCAGCACGGTCGACGAAGTGATAGTCGCGGCCGTCCACTTCGCCGGCCCGTGGCGGCCGGGTGGTGTAGGACACCGACAGCCGCACCGCCGGGTCGCGCTCCAGGAGCGCCGCCACCAGCGAGGTCTTGCCGGCGCCGGAGGGCGCCGCAACGATGAACAGGGTACCGGTCATGCGGGCAATGCGCGATGGGCGATGGGCGATGGGCGATGGGTGATGGGTGATGGGCGATGGGTGATGGGTGATGGGCGATGGGCGATGGGGTTGCCCATTACCCATTCCCCATTACCCGTCACTCGATATTCTGGATCTGCTCGCGCATCTGCTCGATCAGCACCTTGAGCTCCATCGAGATGCGCGAGACGTCGGCGTCGACCGACTTGGAGCCCAGCGTGTTGGCCTCGCGGTTCAGCTCCTGCATCAGGAAATCCAGCCGCTTGCCGGCAGGTCCCTTGCCGCCGAGCACGCGCCGCACTTCCTGCAGGTGCGTGGCCAGCCGCGTCAATTCCTCGTCGACGTCGATCTTGCTCGCAAACAGCGTGAACTCCTGGCGCACGCGCTCGTCGTCGCTGTTCACCATGGCGTCCTTGAGCCGCGTCGACAGCTTCTCCTGGTAGGCGGCCAGGATCGCCGGAATCTTCGGCGTCACTTCCTCCACCAGCGACTGCATGCGTGCGGCCCGCTCCAGCAGCAGGTCCTTGAGCTTGCCGCCTTCGCGCTGCCGCACGGCCACCAGCTCGTCGACGGCGGTTGCCAGCAGTTCCAGGCAGGGCTCGCGCAGGCGGTCGGCGGTGACCTGCACCTGCTCGAACATGCCCGGCCAGCGCAGCACGTCGATGACGCGCAGCGCCTGCGCCTGCGGCAGCGCTGCCGTCACCGTCTGCTGCAGCCCCGACAGCCGGCCCAGCAGGTCCTGGTTGAGCGGCCCGAGCTGCTGCAGCGGCGAGGTGGCGGCGAAGGCGACGCGGCAGTCCACCTTGCCGCGCGACAGGCGCGAGGTGAGGGCGTCGCGGATCTCGGGCTCGAGGCTGCGCAGCTCGTCGGGCAGCCGCACCTGGACGTCCAGAAAGCGGTGGTTCACCGAGCGCAGCTCGAGGTTCAGCGTCGCCTCCGGCAGCTCCCGTGATGCCACCGCGAAACCGGTCATGCTGAGGACCATCTTCCTCCCCGCCTTTACTTGTGCTCCGGAAAGACCCAGAATTTTTTGTGCGTGAAACGATACCATACCTTCCCCTGACCCCACTGCTTCGGCCGCGCCGCCAGGCGACCGCCGGAGCTCGCCCCGCGTGAACGTCGAGATCGCCCAGGTTACCCGCATCGGCGGGCGCCGCATCAACCAGGACCGCGTCGCCTCCGTGGCGGTCGGCGAAGCCGTGCTGCTGGTGCTGGCGGACGGCATGGGCGGGACGCAGCGCGGCGAGGTGGCGGCGGACATCGCGCTCGAGGTGATGCTGTCGGCATTCCGCGAAGCCGCCGCACCCGTGATCGGCGACCCGGCGGCGTTCTTCCACGATACGATCGAGCGCGCGCACCTGGAGATCCTGCGCTATGCGCGCGATCAGAATCTCTGGGACCCGCCGGGCAGCACCTGCGTCGCCTGCCTGGTCCAGCGCGACACGGCCTGGTGGGCGCACGTCGGCGACTCGCGCTGCTATCTTCTGCGCAACGGGCAGATTGCCGGGCGCACGCGCGATCATTCGCTGTTCCAGGATCTGGTCGACATGGGGCGGATCCGCGACGACGACGCCGGCTTCCATCCCGAGCGCGGCGTGCTCACCAGCTGCCTCGGCGGCTTCGAGGCGCCGCGCACCGAGGTCGCGCCGCCGGTCGCGCTGGCTCCGGGCGACGTGGTCATGCTGTGCAGCGACGGCCTCTGGGGCCAGCTCCCCGAAAGCGAACTCGCGAGCGCGCTGGCCGACGAGCCGCTGGCGCCGGCGCTGGAGGCGCTCGCCAAGGCCGCCGACCGCGAGGCCGGTCGGCTGTCCGACAACGTCACGGCGATCGCACTACGCTGGCACGAAGGGACGGCGCCGGGCGCGCGCATCACCCGCGCGGCGGAAGAGCCGGCCGGCTGAGCCGGGGCGCTATAATGGCGGCCTTCGGCGCGGCGGCCGCGTCGCCGTTCCGTCCGTTCACCCGAGGAAACCACCGCATGCGACCCAGCCAGCGTCGCCCCGACCAGTTGCGCCCTGTGCGCATCACGCGCGGATACACCAGGCACGCCGAGGGCTCGGTGCTGATCGAGTTCGGCGACACGCGCGTCGTGTGCACCGCCAGCGTCGAGGACAAGGTGCCGCCGTTCCTGAAGGGGCAGGGCCAGGGCTGGCTCACCGCCGAGTACGGCATGCTGCCGCGCTCCACCGGCACGCGCATGGATCGCGAGGCGGCGCGCGGCAAGCAGTCCGGGCGCACGCAGGAGATCCAGCGGCTGATCGGCCGCGCGCTGCGCGCGGTGGTGGATTTGGCAGCGCTCGGCGAGCGCACGCTCAAGATCGACTGCGACGTCATCCAGGCCGACGGCGGCACGCGCACAGCCAGCATCACCGGCGCGTTCGTGGCGGTGGCCGACGCGGTCGGCTTGCTGCTCGCCCGGCAGATGCTCGCCGCCTCGCCGATCCGCGATCACGTCGCCGCGGTCTCGGTGGGCGTCTACGAGGGCGTACCGGTGCTGGACCTCGACTACCTGGAAGACTCCGCCTGCGATACCGACATGAACGTGGTGATGACCGGCAACGGCGGGCTGGTCGAGGTGCAGGGCACCGCGGAGGGCCACCCCTTCTCGCGTGCCGAGCTGGACGCCATGCTCGCGCTTGCGGAGCAGGGCATCGGCGAGCTGGTCGCCGCGCAGAAGCGCGCGCTGGCGCAGGCCTGAGGCCCGCGGGCCTCAGTGCACTGCCGCGAACTCCTCGCGGCGGCCGTCGAAGCCGAAGCGCCAGGCAAGGCGAAACGGCTCATCGGGCGCCGCCTCGCGGAAGATGCAGACGGCGTCCACGGTCGGCGGCTCGGCGTTCAGCCGCTCCACCTCCGGCGCCAGCAACTCGGCCACCGCGCGGCGGCGAGATTCCGACAGCGGCCCGGTCAGCGTCAGGTGAAACCGGTACTGATCGAAGACGTACGGATACCCCCATTGCGCCAGCAGCTCGCGCTGCCAGTCGTTGAGCCCGGCCGCGCGGCGGTCGGCGTCCGTCGCCGTGAGCGGTGCGCGGCACCGCTCGAACAGGATCACGCAGTCCTGCGCCAGCAACTCCAACGCGGCTGAGCCCCAGGCGGGCTGCAGCGCGACGAAGTCCGCCAGTTCGGCGACCTGCAGCGCCGGCAGCGGAAAGGGCCGCCGGCCCCTCGCCACGGCGCCCGCGACCGCGCACAGATCGCGCTCGCTGCTCTCGCCGGCAAGCGCGAACGGCGCCTTCAGCGTCGCGTGGAAGCCGTAGCGGCGCGGCGCGGCGACGATCGTGTTCCAGTCGGGCGGCAGATCCGGCAGCTCGGGCGGCGGCAGCGTGGCGCCGGTGGCGGCGTCGCGCCCGAGCCAGCGGCAGCCGAAGCGCCACCAGGGCGACTCCGGGGGCGGGGTGTAATAGACGGCGTAGCGTGGCGCGGCGATCATCGGTCTCGGCCGGCTCCTGCGGCACCGGTCATCATGCGCCTACGCGAGGCGCATCGCCACCACGCCGCCCAGGATCAGCGCGACGCCGGAACTCTGCCAGGCGGTGAAGCGCTCCTGCAGGATCACCGCCGCGATGGCAGCGGCAAACAGAATCGACGTTTCCCGCAACGCCGCGACCAGCGCGACCGGCGCTTGCGTCATCGCCCACAGGGCGATGCCGTAGGCCAGCAGGGTGCAGGCGCCCCCGATCGCCAGGCGGCCCCACGCCGGCCGCGCCGGCATGCTTCGACGCAGCGCAGGCAAGGCGGCGATGATGCCGGCGAGCGTGGCGCCGGTGAGAAAGAACATCCACCCCGTGTACGCCGCCGCCGAGCCCGATGCCCGTACGCCCGACGCGTCCACCAGCGTGTAGGTAACGATCACCGCGACGTTGGCGGCGACGACGGCGGCGGCCCGCGGGCTGATGGCCTTGCCGCGCACGCCGTGCGTTCCCAGCAGGAAGACGCCGGCGACGATGCCCGTCACCGCCAGCCAGCCGGCGGCGGTCAGCGGTTCATCGAACAGCAGCGCGGCGCCGGCAGCGGTCACCAGCGGCGGGCTGCCGCGCATGATCGGATAGGCGACGCCCAAACTGCCGCCGCGGTAGGCGAGCCCCACGAGCGTGAAGTAAAGCGCATGCAGCGCGACCGATGCGCCGAGCTGCGGCCAGCTCGCCGGTGCCGGCAACGGCAGCGCTGCGAGCGCGGGCAGCGCCAGCATCCCCGCGACGATGGCCACCGCGACGGCGT
Source organism: Pelomicrobium sp. (assembly GCA_035466595.1). GTDB lineage: Bacteria > Pseudomonadota > Gammaproteobacteria > Burkholderiales > UBA6910 > DATIUV01. The sequence continues at coordinate 926 of DATIUV010000233.1, read as the reverse complement.
CGAAAACGCGCGTCGGGCTGGAGCGCACCAGCGCGTTCCAGACGGCGTGCAGCGCGGCGCCCAGCAGGACCAGGCCGAGGACGGGCAGGGTCATCGGGCGGGGCTCGCAGGGCCGGGGTGCGGGGAGAGCGCGCTGGGCATGGCGCACTATACGTTGCGGAGCGGGGGCGTAGACAACGCCGGGGCGCCAGCGCAAACTCGCCCTCCTTCAGGACCCGCGCCCGATGACCGCAACATCGACGTCCATTCCGGTGGCCCCGGCAAGCTCGCGCCGCCGCACGCTCGGTGTCGCCTGCGGCGCCCATGCACTGCACGACGGCTTCACCGACCTCATCTACGTCCTGCTGCCGATCTGGCAGATGCAGTTCGGCCTCGGCTACGCGCAGGTCGGCATGCTGCGGGCTTTCTACGCGGGCACGACGGCCGCATTCCAGGTGCCTTCCGGCATGCTGGCCGAGCGGACCAGCGGCCGGATGGTGCTCGCGGCCGGCACGGCCATCGCGGCGCTGGGCTATCTGCTGGCGGGCGCGAGCACCGGCTTCGCCCTGCTGGCCGTGGCGCTGGTGGTCGGCGGCCTGGGGGCCAGCGTGCAGCACCCGGTCGCGTCCAACCTGGTGGCGCACGCATTCGAGGGCCACCGCTCGCGGGCGGCGCTGGGCACCTACAACTTCGCGGGCGACCTCGGCAAGATGGCGCTGCCGGCGCTTACCGCACTGCTCGTCGCTTGGCTGACCTGGCGGCCCGCCGTGACGCTGCTGGGACTGATCGGGCTGGCCGGCGCGGCGGCGGTGCTGCTCCTCGCGCCGCGCGTCGCGCAGGCTGCAGTCGCAGCCGGACCGGAGACAGCGGTCCCGGTGTCAGCGTCGGCACCGGCGCGCGGCGGGTTTCCGCTGCTGCTCGCGATCGGCATGATCGACAGCGCTACG
>DATIUV010000232.1:0-7984 GCA_035466595.1 Pelomicrobium sp. | reverse complement strand
CGTCGCCTCCATCTCGCGCAGCAGCGCGTTCATCTCCGGGACCGTGAGGCGGCGGTTCGCGCGTACCGCGCCGTGGCAGGCAAGCGTCGCCAGCAGCTCGTTGCGGCGTGCGGTTGCCGCCTGCGACGCGCCGAACTCGCGGATCTCGGCGAGCAGGTCGCGCGTGAGCTGCTCGGCGTCGGCGTCGGCCAGCATGGAGGGCACCGCGCGCACGGCGAGCGACGTCGGCGAGAGCACCGCGACCTCGAAGCCGAGCTGGGCCAGCAGCTCGCGGTTGTGCTCCGCCGCTTCGACGTCGCGCGCGTCGGCGGGAAAGGCCGCCGGGATCAGCAGCGGCTGCGACGGCACCGCCTGCCCATCGAGCGCGTTCTTGAGCTTTTCGTAGACGATGCGCTCGTGGGCGGCGTGCATGTCCACCACGACCAGCCCGCGCTCGTTCTGCGCCAGGACGTAGACGCCGGCGAGCTGCGCCAGGGCGTAGCCGAGCGGTTGGTCCGCGGCGCTCTGCAGGTGCGCCCCTGCGGCGTCCGGCGCGGGCGCCTCGTCGCGGGCGCCGGCGTATGCGGCGAAGTAGGCCGCCGCCGGCTGCGCGACCGCGAGGGGCACGCCGAGCTGCGCGGGCCGCGCGCGGTAGGGCGTATCCGCCGGCAGCGGCGCGGTGGACGACGCGGCCTGGGGGCGCCCGCCGGCAGTGGAGCCCGCCAGGGCCTTGTGCAGGGCGTGGAACACGAACTGGTGCACCGCGCGCGAATCGCGAAACCGCACCTCGATCTTGGTCGGGTGCACGTTGACGTCCACCGCGTCGGCCGCCAGCTCCAGCGACAGCACGTAGGCGGGATGGCGCTGGTGGTGGAGCACGTCGCGGTAGGCTTCCCGCACCGCGTGCGCGAGCAGCTTGTCGCGCACGAAGCGTCCGTTGACGAAGAAGTACTGCTCGTCGCGGGCCGCGCGCGCGTACGTCGGCAGCGCCGTCAGGCCCGACAGGCGCAGGGCGCCGGCGGCCTCGTCCACCGCCAGCGCGGCCTCGGCGAACGCCTCGCCCAGCAGGTCGGTGACGCGACGCTCCAGCGTGGCCGGCTTCAACTGCCAGCGCGCGCGCCCGTTTACCTTCAGCGCGAGCGAGAGATCGGGGCGCGCGAGCGCGATGCGCTTGACCGCGTCCTCGCAGTGCGCCTGCTCGGTGGCGGGGCTTTTCAGGAACTTGCGCCGCGCCGGCGTGTTGAAGTAGAGGTCGCGCACCTCGACGCGCGTGCCGCGGGCCATGGCGGCCGGCTCCGGCGCCGACAGCGTGCCGCCGTCGCAGCGCACCAGCCAGCCGTGAGCGCCGTCGGCGTGGCGGCTCGCGAGCGTGAGCCGCGCGACCGCGCCGATGCTGGCGAGCGCCTCGCCGCGGAAACCCAGGCTCGCGACGCCGTGCAGGTCGTCGAGCGTGGCGATCTTGCTGGTGGCGTGGCGCGCCAGCGCCATGGCGAGGTCGTCGCGCGGGACCCCGGCGCCGTCGTCGGCGACCGCGATCAGTTTGGCTCCGCCTTCGGCCAGCTCCACGGCGACGGCGCGGGCGCCGGCGTCGAGGCTGTTCTCCAGCAGCTCCTTGAGCGCCGAGGCGGGCCGCTCCACGACTTCGCCGGCGGCGATCTGGCTGACGAGTAGATCGGGCAGGACCCGGATGCGGGACATCGGCAGTATGGCGGGCAAAGCGGAATTATACCGTGGCGCTCCGAAGGGGCCGCGATGTTGACTGCGGGCATTGCGTCACGGGGGCTAACCGATTAGCATTGCAGCCTCGATTGCGGCGCCCGGCCTATCTCTGTACCGCAAAAGAGAAAATTCCTGGCTGGCGGGGCGCGCGACAAGCAGACTTCGTTGCCATCGGGCTCCCGTCGCCGGCGTCACCCCGCGGCCGCCCGTTGCGCACCGGACGGGCAGGCGCCCGCGAAGCAAGGGGAGATTAAGCATGCAGATTGGCATTCCCGCCGAGACCCGCGCGGGCGAGACGCGCGTGGCGGCGACGCCGGAGACGGTGAAGAAGTACACCGCCGGCGGTCAGGTCAAGGTGCTGGTGCAGGCGGGCGCCGGTATCGCTTCCAGCGTGACCGACGCCGAGTACGAAGCCGCCGGCGCTAGCGTGGTGCCCAGCGCGCAGGAGGTGCTCGCCACCAGCGACATCGTGCTCAAGGTGCGCGGCCCCAGTCCCGAAGAGCTGGCGCTGCTGAAGAAGGACACCGTCCTCGTCGGCCTGCTCAACCCCTACGACACGACCACGCTGGACGCCTACGCCAAGCACGGTCTGACCTGCTTCGCGATGGAGTGGCTGCCGCGCACGACGCGCGCGCAGTCGATGGACGTGCTCTCCTCGCAGGCCAACATCGCCGGCTACAAGGCGGTGGTCGTGGCCGCCGCCGAGTATCAGCGCTTCATGCCGATGCTGATGACCGCGGCCGGCACGGTGAAGGCGGCGCGCGTGCTGATCCTCGGCGCGGGCGTGGCCGGCCTGCAGGCAATCGCGACCGCCAAGCGCCTCGGCGCGGTGATCGAGGCGTCCGACGTGCGCCCGGCGGTGAAGGAGCAGATCGAGTCGCTCGGCGCCAAGTTCCTCGACGTGCCCTACCTCACGGACGAGGAGCGCGAGATTGCCCAGGGCGTCGGCGGCTACGCGCGGCCGATGCCGCCGGACTGGATGCGCCGCCAGGCCGAGCTCGTGCACGAGCGCGCCAAGGCCTCCGACATCGTCATCACCACCGCGCTGATCCCCGGCCGCCCGGCGCCCAAGCTGATCAAGGAAGACACCGTCAAGCAGATGAAGCCGGGCTCGGTCATCGTCGACCTCGCGGTGGAGCAGGGCGGCAACGTCGAGGGCTCGGAGCTCGACAAGGTCGTCGTCAAGCACAACGTCAAGATCATCGGCATCCCGAACCTGGCGGCCACCGTCGCCGCCGACGCGAGCGCGCTCTATGCGCGCAACCTGCTGAACTTCCTGGCGCTGCTGCTGGACTTCAAGACCGGCCAGCTCAACATCAACCGCGAGGACGAGATCGTCGCCGGCAGCCTGGCCGCCATCGGCGGCGAGCTGGCCAAGAAGGGCTGAGGCCCGCGAAGCGAGGAACCGACCATGACCGGAGCCATCGACCCCACCATCATCAACCTGACGATCTTCGTGCTGGCCGTGTTCGTCGGCTACCACGTGATCTGGAACGTCACCCCGGCGCTGCACACCCCGCTGATGTCGGTGACCAACGCCATCTCGTCCATCATCATCGTCGGCGCCATGCTGGCGGCAGGCCTCGGCGCGCTGAACGACTTCGGCACCATCCTCGGCTTCGTTGCCGTGCTGCTGGCGTCGGTCAACGTCTTCGGCGGCTTCCTGGTGACCCAGCGCATGCTGGAGATGTTCAAGAAGAAGCCCAAGGGCGAGAAGAAAGAAGGCTAAAGGGGAACCTCGATGTCAGCCAATACCACCGCCCTGCTCTACCTGGTCGCCTCGATCTGCATGATTTTCGCATTGAAGGGCCTGTCCTCGCCGATGTCGGCGCGGCGCGGCAATCTCTCCGGCATCATCGGCATGGTCGTCGCGGTGCTGGTCACCTTCGCCATCACCAAGAACTGGTGGCTCATCGTGCTGGCCATCGCCATCGGCGGCTCGATCGGCGCCTTCGTTGCGCGCAAGGTCGAGATGACGCAGATGCCGGAGCTGGTGGCGGCGATGCACTCGCTGGTGGGCATGTCGGCGGTGCTGATCGCCATCGCCGCCGTGCACAACCCGTCCTCGTTCGGCGTGCCTGATCCTATGCCGACCGGCAACAAGCTGGAGCTGTTCATCGGCACCTTCGTCGGCGCCATCACCTTCTCCGGCTCGGTCATCGCGTTCGGCAAGCTGGCCGGGCTGGGCAAGAAGTTCCGCCTGTTCTCGAGCGCGCCGGTGGTGTTCCCGGGCCAGCACCTGGTGAACCTCGCGCTGGCGCTGGTGATGATCGGCTTCGGCGCCGCCTTCTTCCTCGGCACGCCGGAGAGCCACTGGCCGCCCTTCCTGATCATGACCGCGATCGCCTTCGTGCTCGGCGTGCTCATCATCATCCCGATCGGCGGCGCCGACATGCCCGTGGTGATCTCGATGCTGAACTCGTACTCGGGCTGGGCGGCGGCCGGCATCGGCTTCTCGCTCAACAACCCGATGCTGATCATCGCCGGCTCGCTGGTGGGCTCCTCCGGCGCGATCCTGTCCTACATCATGTGCAAGGCGATGAACCGCTCGTTCATCAGTGTGATCCTGGGCGGCTTCGGCGGCGCCGAAGGCGCGGCGGCCGCCGACACCGGCGACAAGACGGTGCGCTCGGGCAGCGCCGACGACGCAGCGTTCCTGATGGCCAACGCGGATTCCGTCATCATCGTGCCCGGCTACGGGCTGGCGGTGGCGCGCGCGCAGCACGCGGTCAAGGAGCTGGTCGAGAAGCTGCAGGAGAAGGGCGTCACCGTGCGCTTCGCCGTGCACCCGGTCGCCGGCCGCATGCCCGGCCACATGAACGTGCTGCTGGCCGAGGCCGAGATTCCCTACGACATCGTCGCCGAGATGGAGGACATCAACGGCGATTTCATCAACACGGACGTCGTGCTCGTGCTCGGCGCCAACGACGTGGTGAACCCGCTTGCGCGCAAGCCCGGCAGCCCGATCTACGGCATGCCGATCCTCGACGTCGACAAGGCGCGCACCGTGATGGTGGTCAAGCGCTCGATGGCCGCGGGCTACGCCGGCCTCGACAACGAGCTGTTCTACATGGACAAGACCATGATGGTGTTCGGCGATGCCAAGAAGGTGGTCGAGGACGTCGTCAAGGCGATCGAATAAACGGAGGAGGCAGGAGGAGCCGGGCGCTCCCCGCGACAGCGGCCGGCGCCCAAACAAAAAGCGCGGTTCACGAGACCGCGCTTTTTGTTTATGACGCCGGCGATGATCAGGCCGCCTTGGCGATCTCCGTGAGCGAGGTCTCCAGCGCCGACTGCGGCATGCCGTCCTTCCACGGCAGATCCACCGGGTAGGGCTTGAGCAGGCAATCGTCGGGCAGGCACTCGATCGGGCGGAAGTCCCGGTGGGCGATGTACTCGGGCCGCTTGAAACGGCGGATGTGGTTGGAGACCGCGCACAGGCTCAGGTACACGCTCACGCGGTCCCACGGCGACAGGTTCGACGTCGACGCGTGCACCAGGCAGGAGTGGAACAGCAGCATCGAGCCCGCGGGTCCTTTCGGTGCGACCATGCCGCCTTTCTCGACCAGCGTGCGGATGTTCTCGTTGTTGATCGTCCACAGCGGGTAACTGGTCGTGGTGGTGTCGTGGCCGGCCTCCAGCACGCCGAGCTTGTGGCTGCCGGGGATGAACATGAGCGGGCCGTTGAACTCGTTGACGTCGTTCAGGAAGATTGCCACGTTCATCGCGCGCGGCTCGGGCATCAGGTCGTCGTTCAGCCAGGTGCCGTAGTCCTGGTGCCACTGCCAGACGTCGCCGGTGAACGCGGCCTTGCCGTTGATCTTGAACTGGTGCATGTAGAGCTTCTCGCCGAAGAGCTGCTCCACCGGCTCCACCATGCGCGGATGGCGGGCGAGGCGCGCGAACGGCTCGCTGTACAGGTGCGCGGCGAAATTGGTGCGCACGGCGTTGCTGTCCTTCTCGCGCACGTTCTCGATCCGGTCCATCGCGTAGAGGCGCGGCACCTCGTCGTTGAGGACCTTGATCTCCGGCGGCGTGAACAGCGACGGGAAGAACAGGTATCCGGTGCGGTCGAACTCCTCCAGCTGTGCGTTCGTGAGTTTCATCGTGCCTCCTCCTTGAGGTCGCTTCGATGCCGAATGCGCTCGACGAGCCTTTCGGCTCCGTTGAGCGCGTGTTCGCGGGCGCGCGCGCCGGCGTCTTGCGGCCGCCCGTTTTTCACCGCCTCGAAAATGGCGGCGTGTTCGTCCCAGATGCCCTCGCGCGCGCCGCTCTCCTCGAGCACGCCGCCCATGTAGCGGCGCAGGTGCTTCCACTGCTGGGCGAGGGTCTCCTCGATGAGCGGATTGCCCGAGAGCTCGTAGATCCGGTGGTGGAACGCGACGTCGGCATCGACCATGGCACCAACGTCCCCCGCCGCGACGGCCGCGCGGCCGCGGTCGATCAGCGCGGCGTCGAGGCTGCCCCGCTTCGGGTTCTGCGCGGCGAGTTCGGCGGCGAGTCCGTCGAGCGAGGCGCGGATCTGGTAGAGGTGCGTGAGACTGTCAGGGTCGAGCGGAGACACCATCACGCCCTTGCGCCCGGCTTCGGTGAGAAACCCCTCCCGCCGCAGCATCGCGAACGCCTGCACGACCGGCTGGCGCGACACCGCCAGCTGCTCGGCGATTTCCTCCTGCGTGACCCGCTGTCCCTCGGTCAGCTGGCCGCTGCAGATGGCCTCCAGCAGGGCGTTGTAGACCTGTTGGACGAGATCGGGCTGGACTTCCAGACGGGTGATCAAGGCTGATGCCTCCTGACCGTGTTGAATTCTGAGTACTGTATACAGAACACCAATGCATTTGTCAATGTAGGGACGGGTCCCGTTTGGGGCAGTCAAGAAACTGGCGCAGAATCCGATCGCTGCAACCGGAGGCGACCCGCCAGGACTCGGCGGCGGGTTGCGTTTGTGGCGGGTGGTGGGGTCGACGACGCCAGGGGCGCGGGAAACTTGGCCCAAATCGGATTGAGCTGAGCGATAACCATGATCAGGCGGGTTGGCGCGTTGGCGCTTGTGTGTGTGCTGGGCGGCTGCGCCGTGTCGCACGTCTCCCCGGAGAATCCGACGGTACAGATTCCCGACCGCTCGGCGGAAATCCGCGTCGGCCAGACGGACCGTGCCGGCGTCCGGGGCATCCTCGGCGCGCCGCGGCTCAACAGCGACTACTGGGGCTTTGACCTGTTTCGCGCCGACACCGAGCAGGCCGAGGTCGTGATCGCGGTGACGCCCGTGCCGGTGCCTTTTGCGCGCGTCGAGGACAAGCTGCTGCGCTACACGCTGGTCGCCTACGATGCCGGCGGCAAAACCACCGGCTTGGCGAGCGGAGTCTTCCGGCGGCCCACATCGTGGCGCAGCGGTTCTCCGATCAGCTCCGATTACCCGGCGCTGCACCTGCGCGTTGGCGACCTGCTGTTCTTTGTCGATCCGGAAGGAGCGCGGGACGTAAATCTTCTTGCCGCGCCCGGCCTCCGCGACGCCTATCTGGCGCGGGCGCGCGCGTCGAGGCATTGCACTGTGGTACTGGGGTGCAAGGCGCGGGGATGTCCCGACCAGTGGGCAGCGGATGGCGCGCCTGCCCGCCGACTTCCGCTGCGCACGGCTGAGTGGTACTGGATCAAGGCGGACGAGCGGGAAGACTGGCTGCGGGGCGTTGAGCCCCACACTGTGGACGGGCGTACCGCATGGCTCGAGGTGTTGGTGGCGATCAAGTTGCCGGCGGGGGAGCGCCTTTTCGAGTTTTCAGCCCGGCATCTCGGCGGCAAGGCTTCTCTTCCGCTGACCTGCCGTCCGGGTGACGTGAGCTACGTCACGATCGACGCGGTCCATAACCAAAGCTTCTGGAGCCCGGCGCTCGTTGACTGGCAGTTCGAGCGTACGCAGGCGATGCCCGCGCGTTTCGAGCGTCGCGCCTTGGTTCTCGTGGAAGGCGGGGAGTGGTACGTTGACGCCGAGCCGGGCAAGTAACCGGGGGTCGGCCGGCGGCGACGGCGCCCACACGGGGCGATGAGATGAACGCGGGCGCCGGTGCGGCTTCGCCCGGCCACCGGGCTGCCGAGGAGACGAAGAATGAATAAAGACCGTTGGTTTGCGCTTCTGGCCGTCGCCCTCGGCGCCGCGATCTGGATCGGCATCGCCGCGGCGAGCGGCCGCCGGGAGGCGTGGGATTCGGAGCTGTATTTCGCGCTCGGCATTCCGGCGCTCTGCGTGCTCGCCCTGGTGCTCGGATATCTCTCGCCGCGCAACTCCTGG
>DATIUV010000231.1:0-14576 GCA_035466595.1 Pelomicrobium sp. | reverse complement strand
ACGGTTCGCTGGATTCCGGCGTTCGCCGTAACGATTGAGACATCGTCACCCCGGCGGATGCCGGGGTCCAGGCTTTAAACCCCTGGATTCCGGCGTTCGCCGGAATGACGGTTCGCTGGATTCCGGCCTGCGCCGGAATGACGGTTCGCTGGATTCCGGCCCCCGTATCGGAGCACGGGGCAGGCTCCGCCGGAATGACGAACTTGGGGCCACCCATCCCCAACACCGCATTCAACCCTGCACCCACGGCAGGCCGGCCTTGCGCCAGCCGCCGAGCGAATTGCGGTGGCCGCTGGCGTCCTTGTCGCCTTCGAACCCCTCCAGCACGTTGTAGCACTCCGTGTAGCCGGCACGCTTGGCCGCCACCGCCGCCATGTGGGAGCGCCCGCCGCTGCGGCAGATGAACAGTGCCATGGACTCGCTGTCGACCTGCGCCTTGAGGTGGTCGAGAAAATGCGGATTCGGCTGGTTGCCGGGATAGGTGAGCCATTCGATCTCGACCGCGCCGGGGATGCGCCCGACCCAGTCCCACTCCGCGCGGGTGCGTACGTCCACGAGGCGCGTGCCGGGAGCATGCTGCAGCAACTCGTACGCCTCCGTCGGCGTGAGCGCCCCTTCATAGGGCAGGTCGAGTTCGGCGGCCCGCTGCCTGGCCCGCGCCAGGATTTCCGAGATCGTTGCCATTTAACTGATTTAAATAAGGAATTTTGGTTGACTGGAAAGTGATATTCTACCATCCATGAGCAGCGACCACGGCTTCGGCGCGTTCGACGTCGCGGGCCCCGACCGGCATCGGCAGGCCCAGCGCAGCACCCTGGTCAGCGTCGCCGTCAACATCGCGCTCTCGACGCTGCAGATCGTGATCGGCGTGTTCTCCAAAAGCCAGGCCCTGATCGCGGACGGCATCCACTCCTTCTCGGATCTGCTCTCGGACTTCCTGGTGTTGTTCGCTAGCCGCCAGAGCAGCCGCTCGGCGGATCACGCGCATCCCTACGGCCATGCGCGCATTGAAACCGCGGCGACGCTGCTGCTCGGCATCTTTCTCGTCGGCGTCGGCGTCGCGCTGATGTGGCGCGCCGGGGTCAACCTTCAGGACCCGGGCCAGCTGGTGAAGGTGCACCCGGCCGCGCTGGCAATGGCCGCCATCACGCTGGTCAGCAAGGAAGCGCTGTTCCGCTACCTCATGGCGGTCGCGCGCCGCTTGCGCTCCCAGATGCTCGCCGCCAACGCCTGGCATTCCCGTTCCGACGCGGCGGCATCCTTGGTGGCGATGGTCGGCATCTCCGGCAACCTGCTCGGCTACACGTTCCTCGATGCGCTGGCGGCGGCGCTCGTGGGTTTCCTCATCGCGCGCATGGGCTGGAAGCTGGGCTATGGCGCGCTTTCCGAGTTGATCGATACCGGCCTCGCCGAGGAAGAGGTGGCGAAGATCCGGGCGACGCTCGCGGGCACGCCCGGCGTGCGCGGCCTGCACGAACTGCGCACCCGCAGGATGGCCGATCAGGCGCTGGTGGATGCCCATATCCTGGTGGATCCGCGGATCAGCGTATCCGAGGGGCATTACATCGCCGAAGCCGCGCGCCGCCGGGTGCTGAACCGGCACGACCACGTCATGGACGTCCTCGTGCACATCGACCCGGAGGACGATCTCAAGATAGCCCAGCCTGCATTTGCCGGACCGCGAAAGCCTGCTGCGCTATCTTGAGGAGCGGCTCGAGGGTGCGTTGCCGCGCGGCCAGAAAGCCGTGTTCCACTATCTCGACGGCAAGGTCGAGGCGGAGATCTACCTTGATCGCAAGGCGCGCGCGGATCCGATCCAAGTCGCGGCGCTGCGGCGGCGGCTCGATGCGCTGCTCGAATCCGACCCCTACTTCCGCTCGATCCAGCTCCGCGGCCTCGACGCACAACAATAGTGCGCCCGCGCTTCATGTTGCACTAGAATAGTGCACCCGATGCCCCACGAAGGGGCCTAGATCCTTGTTGCAGCACGATTAAGTGCCACGCAACCTTTGGCACAGAACCTGCTGAAAGCGAGGTCCGTTGATTTCGGAAGGCGCCTTTAAAGGCTTCCGATCGAGTCGAACCGAGTACGTTTCCACCCCGCAGCAAGTCCATTTCAAGCTAGGAGAAAGTCGATGGCGGCAGCAGCCGATGTACTGAAGATGATCAAGGACAACGAGGTCAAGTTCGTCGACCTCCGTTTCACCGACACCCGCGGCAAGGAGCAGCACGTCACGGTGCCGGTGAAGTACTTCGACGACGAGAAGTTCGAGTCGGGCCACGCCTTCGACGGCTCCTCGATCGCGGGCTGGAAGGGCATTCAGGCCTCCGACATGCTGCTGATGCCGGATCCCACCACCGCCAAGTTGGATCCGTTCACCGACGAGCCGACCCTGCTCCTGACCTGCGACGTGATCGAGCCCTCGGACATGAAGGGCTACGACCGCGACCCGCGCTCCCTGGCGAAGCGCGCCGAGGCCTACCTGAAATCCAGCGGCATCGGCGACACCGCCTACTTCGGCCCCGAGCCCGAGTTCTTCGTCTTCGACTCGGTTACGTGGCACGTCGACATGTCGGGCTCGCATGCGAAGGTTGTCTCAGAAGAGGCGCCGTGGAGCACGGGCGTCGAGGTCGAGGGCGGCAACCTGGGCCACCGGCCGCCGATCAAGGGCGGCTACTTCCCGGTGCCGCCGGTCGACTCGCTGCAGGATATCCGCTCGGCCATGTGCCTGACGCTCGAGCAGATGGGCGTCGACGTCGAAGTGCATCACCACGAGGTGGCGGCGCCAGGCCAATGCGAAATCGGCACCCGCTTCGCACCCCTGGTGCAGCGTGCCGACTGGCTGCAGATCCTGAAGTACGTGGTCCACAACGTGGCCCACTCGTACGGCAAGACGGCCACGTTCATGCCGAAGCCCATCGTCGGCGACAACGGCTCGGGCATGCACTGCCACCAGTCGATCTGGAAGAACGGCGAGAACCTGTTCGCCGGCAACGGCTACGCCGGGCTTTCGGAGCTGGCGCTGTACTACATCGGCGGCATCATCAAGCACGCCAAGGCCATCAACGCCTTCACCAACCCGACCACCAACTCGTACAAGCGCCTGGTGCCGGGCTTCGAGGCGCCGATCAACCTCGCGTACTCGTCGCGCAACCGTTCGGCCGCCGTGCGGATTCCGCACGTGGCGAGCCCGAAGGCGCGGCGCATCGAGGTGCGCTTCCCCGATCCGGCGACCAACCCGTACCTGGGCTTCGCGGCGATGCTGATGGCCGGCCTGGATGGCATCCAGAACAAAATCCACCCCGGCGACCCGGTCGACAAGAACCTCTACGACCTGCCGCCCGAGGAGGCCAAGTCGATTCCCAATGTCTGCTCGTCGCTGCAGCAGGCGCTCGAGAGCCTGGACGCCGACCGCGCTTTCCTCACCAAGGGCGGCGTGTTCTCGGACGACATGATCGACGCCTATATCGAGCTGCGGATGGAGGAGGTCAAGAATTTCATGATGACCACCCATCCGATTGAATACATGATGTATTACAGCGTTTGACCGCGAATGCACCAGAATGGGGCGGGGCGACCCGCCCCATTTTGTTCGCGGCTGGGACGTAACGGAAGTTTGCTTGCACTTTCTCCATATCCGGCGCAGACTTGAAAGCCCTGCTTAATGTGGGTTGTCAACCATCTGGGAGCTTTCGGTGGGTTACACGCTGAAACCGAGCGCGCTGTCCCTGGCAGCTCTCGCGACGTTCGTCGCGGGGACGCCTGCGCTCGCCCAGACCATGTACAAGCATGTCGACACGAACGGGCGCGTGACCTATTCCAGCGAGCCCGTCCCCGGCGGCAAGCCGATGACACTGGAGCCGCTGACGACCCTCGACCCGCTCAAGGGCGAACGAGCCGCCGCCGCCAGGCAGGAAGCGCGTGCCGAGTTGCTGGCGCGCGACCTGGCGTTCGAGCGCGACAGGCTTGCCGCGTCCTTGCAGGCGCTGGCGATGGAGAAGCAAAAACCCGAGGCCGTGCGCGCGTCGCACGGCGGCGGGCAGCAGGCATCCGGCCGTTACGAGGACAACATCCGAACGTTGACGGAGCAGGTGGAGAGCCAGAGGCGCAGGGTCGAGATGCTGGAGCGGGAGTTGGCAGCCTTGGGGGCGCCCGCCCCCGGGGGGACGAAGCAGTGACGCCCGCGCGCGCACTGGCGGCTGCGTTGCTGCTGGCGGCGGCGGGCAGCGCGCATGCCGACATCTACAAGCACGTGGACGAGGAAGGCCGCATCACCTTCACCAACATCTACCGCAAGGGCGCGGTGAAGGTGGAGACCGAGAGCGGTACGCGTGTCGAGGCGGCCAAGCCGAATGCGGCTGCGCGCAAGGCGGCGCCGAAGCCGGTGGCGGTATCGCCGGCCAGCTTTCCGCGCGTGTCGGCGCAGACGCAGAAGCAGCGCGACGACGAGCGGCGCCGCATCCTCGAACACGAGCTGACCTCCGAGAACCAGCTGTTGGAGCAGGCGCGGCGCGCGCTCGCCGAGGGCAAGGTTACCCGCCCCGGCGACGAGCGCAACGACTACCAGGGCTACATCTCGCGGGTCCAGCGGCTCATGGAGACGGTCCAGCTCCACGAGCAGAACGTCCTCGCCATCCAGCAGGAAATCTCGCTGCTGCGCTGAGCGCTCTCCCGCACGCTCCGATCGCGTTCCTGCGATTGGTGTGGAAATCGTTCGATGCCTGAACTGGAAGCGGCTGCCGCGACGCGGTATCCCGGTCTCGAGCTGCTCGCCACCGCGGTGATGCTGCTCGACGACGCGCTGGTCGTGCGTTACGCCAATCCCGCGGCGGAGAACCTGCTCGCCGCCAGCCGCAAGACGCTGGCCGGCAAGCGCATCGGCGAGCTGTTCGTCGACGGCGCGGCCCTGCTGGCTGCCGTCGATCAGGCTCGCCGTGAGCGCGCCACGTTCATCGAATACGACCTCGCCCTGGGGCTGGCGCCGCCGGCCGGCGGCGAGCTGCACCTGACCTGCAGCGTGACGCCCGTCGAATTGCGCGACGCCTCGCTGCTGCTGGAGCTCCAGCAGATCGACCAGCAGCTCAAGATCGACCGGGAGGAGCGCATGCTGAACCAGAGCGCGGCGAGCCGCCTGCTGATCCGCAGCCTCGCCCACGAGATCAAGAATCCGCTGGGCGGAATCCGCGGCGCGGCCCAGCTGCTGGACCGCGAGCTGGAGCGGCCGGGCCTGCACGAGTACACCCAGGTCATCATCAAGGAGGCCGACCGCCTGCAGGCGCTGATGGACCGCCTGCTGGCGCCGAACCGCGTGCCGCACTTCGGGCCGCTCAACATCCACGAGGTGCTGGAGCGCGTGCGCAGCCTGATCCTGGCGGAGTTTCCGGACGGCGTGCGCATCGTGCGCGACTACGACATCAGCCTGCCCGACATCGTCGGCGACCGCGAGCAGCTGATCCAGGCCGTGCTGAACGTCGCGCGCAATGCGGCGCAGGCGCTGGCCGGCAGCGGCACCATCACGCTGCGCACGCGCGCGGTGCGCCAGGTCACGATCGCCCGCCGCCGCCATCGCCTCGCGGTGATGGTACAGATCATCGACGACGGCCCCGGCATCCCCGAGGACATGCGCGACAAGATCTTCCTGCCGCTGGTCTCGGGACGCGACGACGGCCACGGGCTGGGGCTCACGCTGGCGCACAACTTCGTCGCCCAGCATCAGGGCACGATCGAGTGCGAGAGCGTGCCCGGCCGCACTGTCTTCACGCTGCTGCTGCCGGCAAACGGCGGGCAGGCGTGAAGTGAGAACGGCGACGAGCAATGCGGAATGGGACCGGATCGCCGCCCATTCCCCATTCCTCACCCTGCAGAACTGAAGCCAAATGAAACCTGTCTGGATTATCGATGACGACCGCTCGATCCGCTGGGTGTTCGAGAAGGCGCTGACGCGGGAGCACATCGACTTCAAGACCTTCGCCTCGGCGCAGGAAGCGCTGGCGGCGATGGAGACGACGCTGCCGCAGGTCGTGGTGAGCGACATCCGCATGCCGGGCGGGTCGGGCCTCGATCTGCTCAAGCAGATCAAGGAGCGCCAGCCGCAACTGCCGGTGATCATCATGACCGCGTACTCGGACCTCGAGAGCGCGGTCTCCGCGTTCCAGGGCGGCGCGTTCGAATATCTGCCGAAGCCGTTCGACGTTGATCACGCCGTCGAGCTGATCCGCCGGGCGATGGAAGAGAGCATGCGCCAGCAGGAGGCGCCCGAGGAGGTGGAGGCGGCGCCGGAGATCCTCGGGCAGGCGCCGGCGATGCAGGAGGTGTTTCGCGCCATCGGACGGCTTTCCAGCTCGCAGGCGACGGTGCTCATCACCGGCGAGAGCGGCAGCGGCAAGGAGCTGGTGGCGCGCGCGCTGCACCGGCACAGCCCGCGCGCGGGCAAGCCGTTCATCGCCATCAACACCGCGGCGATCCCGAAGGAGCTGCTGGAATCGGAGCTGTTCGGCCACGAGCGCGGCGCCTTCACCGGCGCGCAGACGATGCGGCGCGGCCGCTTCGAGCAGGCCGAGGGCGGAACGCTCTTTCTCGACGAGATCGGCGATATGCCCGCCGACCTGCAGACCCGCCTGCTGCGTGTGCTCTCCGACGGCCAGTTCTACCGCGTCGGCGGCCATCAGCCGATCCGCGCGAGCGTGCGCGTGATTGCCGCGACGCACCAGGATCTGGAGGCGCGCGTGCGCGACGGCCTCTTCCGCGAGGACCTGTTCCACCGGCTCAACGTGATCCGGCTGCGGCTGCCGCCGCTGCGCGAGCGCCGCGAGGACATTCCGCTGCTGGTGCGCCATTTCCTGCAGAAGAGCGCGCGCGACCTCGGCGTCGAGGCGAAGCGGCTCACCGAGCAGGCGCTGCGCTATCTCACGACGCTGGACTTTGCCGGCAACGTCCGCCAGCTGGAGAACCTGTGCCACTGGCTCACCGTCATGGCCCCTGGCCAGAGCGTCGACGTCGGCGACCTGCCGCCGGAATTCCGCGGCCAGGGCGCCGCGGTCGCCGAGCACAACTGGGTGAGCGCGCTGGAATCCGAGGTGGAGAACGCGCTGAATCGCGGCGAGTCCGGCATCATGGACGGGCTCTCGCGCGCGTTCGAGAAGGCGCTCATCGTCAAGGCGCTGGCCCACACCGGCGGCCGGCGCATCGAGGCGGCCAACCTGCTCGGCCTCGGCCGCAACACCCTCACGCGCAAGATCCACGAACTGGGGCTGGACAACGCCGACGCCGGGTGAGCGTGGTCTTAACCGCAGAGACGCCGAGGCGCAGAGAGAATCAGCATTACGCCCGCCAGGAAAAGCCAGCGGACTCGCGGGCCCACTCCGGGCGGATCGAGCGTCGTTTCGACGAAGCGCCCGCTCTGCGAGGCGACATGCCTTTTATCGGGAGCGCCGGCGGGCGAATCCGCATCGGGTCCCGTCGCGGCTTTCCTTCAGGCGTGGGGCCCTTGATGAGCGTGATTTTTTCTCTGCGCCTCGGCGTCTCTGCGGTAAAAATCTTTCCTGCTTCAAGAGCCGATCACGTCAGCAGCCGCTCGCCGCGCAGGTAGGCGTCGGTGAAGCGGTCCAGCCCGTGGCTGCCGCCGTTCACCAGCCGGCGCGCCGTGCGCAGGTCGCCCGCCACCAGCGCCTCCTTGATGCGCCGTTCCTTGTCCTTGAGGAACGCCGAGAGCAGCTGGCCGGCGACGTCGGCCTCGCTGGCGAGGTCCGGGTTTTTCTCCAGCTTGTCGCCGAGCCCGATCGCCTTGCCGTAGTGCCGGTAATTGAAACGGCCGGTCAGCTGCACGTAGCCGCGCCCGCGATAGCGCTCGCCGTCCGGCGGGCCCGTGTTGCCGAGGTCGTTGCGGTGGTCGTAGAGATCGAATGGATGCCCGCCCGGCGAGGTGTTGAATTGCGAGCGGCCCTCCGCGATCGGCTCGAAACTCTCCGTCTCGGCGCGGATCGTGGCGAGCGCCATCAGCACCATCGGCTTGTCCACCAGGTTGTCGGCCTTCAGCGCATTGAGCACCGGCGGCAGGTTGCGCTTGATGTTGTCCACTGGCGTGAACGGGAACATCTCGGAGACGATGCGGGCCGTGACACCCGGAATCGCGCTCGGCAGCTGGGCGCTTTTCGTCAGCTTGAGCGCGGCCTGCGTGCGCGGGCCGGCGATGCCGTCCACCAGCAGGTTCTCGCTCGCCTGGAACGCCATCACCGCGGCGCGCGTCGCCGGGCCGAAATCGCCGTCGATGGCGCCGGGATTGAAGCCGGCTTTCTTCAGCGCGCGCTGCAGGCGCTTGACGGCGGCCCCCTTGTCGTCGAGCCGAAGCGTGGCGACCGGCTTTGGCGAGCGGGAAGCGGTGCGGCGGGCGGCGGTGCGGCGTTTACGCGGTGCGTTCGATGGCATTGCGGATCCTCTGCAGGGTGTTGATGGCCTGTTCGACGCCCCTGGCCAGCTCGGCGTCGTCGCTCGAGCCGAGCAGGCGCTTGAGCTCCTTGAGTGAACTGACGGTCTCCGTCATCGAGTCGACCGCCTTGCGCGCGCGTTCGAGGCGGATCGACTGCGCGGAGGCCGCCGCGGCTGCGGCGTGACCCTCCAGCTCCTTGGTCAGCAGCGCCAGCTCCGCGCCGCGCTCGGCCAGCGCCTGCAGCCGCTCCGCTACCGTCGCCTGCATCAGCGAAGTGGCGGTGTCGGCGGCAATGGCGTCGAGCGCCTGGATCGACTGGTTGTTGGGCCGCGAGTGGAGAATGAACGCGTTCAGCCGGTCGACCAGGGCGAAGCGTTTCTCCAGGTCGTCGTCCAGTGCCAGCGCCTTCGCTTCCTCCGTCAGCGTCTGCAGCTTGCGGCGCCAGGCGTCGACGCCGCGGATGCCGTCCCATTCGCTCATAGCGCCTGTATCCTCCCGATGAGGTCCCGCATCTGCTCGGTCGCCGCGACCAGCCCGGCCGGGTCGACGCTGCGTCCCGTCTGCACTGCCGCTGCAAGATCGGCGTGGGCAACGGTCCATTCGGCCAGCGCCTGCCGCGACGCGCCGATCAGCTGCCGCCCCGCGCGAAGGCGCTGCTCCAGCGCGTCGGCCTCGGCCCGCATCGGCTGGCGCCAGGACTGCGTCGCCTGCAACAGCTGCTCGATCTCGAGCAGCCGCGACTCGTCGGCGGTCGTGCGCCGCGGCTTGCGGTAGATGGCCGTGCGCTCCTCCAGCAGGCTGGCGTAGTACGCCATCTCCGCGTTGTAGGTGCGCGCCAGCTCGGTTTCCTTGAGCTTTACCGCGGCGCGCAGGATCGCCTCGGCGTCGCTGAGGTCGGCCGCCATGATCGTGGCGATGCGCTCCACGGCCGGCTGCGCCTGCGCCAGCGCGTCGCCCAGCGAGCGCGCCGCGCGCGTCGCCGCGATTTGCGCGTAGACGAACGTCCCGGTGTCGACGGCCGTGCTGGCGGCCGCCGCCGGCAGGGACAGGCCGACGGCGCCGGCCAGCGACTGGGCCGAATCGGCGACGCGCTGCGCCGATTCGGCGCCGCGGGCGCCGGAGTCGGCGACCGCCGCGATCGACTTCGAATACGCCACCAGCGCGTCGGCAGCGCGAACCCGTGCTTCCCACTCCCTGGCGAAGCGCTGGGCGCTGTCGGTGCTGCCCGCTTCGGCGAGCTGCTGCTCGAGCGCGACGCCGCCGGTGGCCAGCGTCGAGCGGTACTGGCGCGTGGCGTCGACGAACGGTCCCGCGCTCGGCAGCGACGTGCAGCCCGCGGCGAGCAGCACGGCCGTGGCCGCTGCCAGCGCACGGCCTGCGGGGCCGCGCCACGACCTCGATCGCACGCTCACAGCTCGATCTCCAGCGCCACCTGGCGCAGCTGCCCCGTGTCCTGCTTGGCCGTGTCGCGCACGGAAAGCTCCCAGTCGCCCTGCGGCGTCTTGCCGGCCAGCGCGGCCAGGCCCGGCGTACTTACCGCGTCGAAGCTCGCCTTCAGGTTGGCGGTGCCGCCGCCCGCCTTGTCGTGCAGCACGATGGCGCCCACGCCGGTCGCGGCCGGGGGCTTCAGCGTCACCACCAGGTCGCCGATGTAGGTGTGCTCGATGTCGACGTGCACGCGCATCGACTTGACGGGCTCGTCGTACGCGACGCGCAGGCGCTGGGTCGACGTTTTCAGGTCCTGGATGGCAACGTCCTGCGCGACGCTCACCGCCACCGTGTAGGCGGGGCGCGACGGCGCCGCCAGCTCGACGGCGCGGCGCGCGTTCACGCGACCATAGCCGTACCACTTGCTGTGCCCGTCGGCGCCGTACTTGCCGCCGGCCGGGTCGATGCGGTCGCACGCCTGGCGCACGATGTCCCGGACCTGGTCCCAGCGCAGCGCCGGATTGCGCGCGAGCACCAGCGCGGCGACGCCGGCGACGCCGGGGCACGCGCTCGAGGTGCCGCCGAAATCGTTGGTGTAGTTGCCGGCGGCGTCGCCCTTGCTGGCCCAGCCGCGGTTGTAGCCGACGGTGCCGCTGCGGTCGGTGGTCCAGATGCCCGGCGTGAGCGAGGGTTCGCCGTGGCTCGACGGGAATGCGCACCACACCGCCTTGCCGAAATCGCTGTAGGCCGCCTTCCTGCCCTGGTCGTTGCACGCAGCCACCGCGATGACCTTGGCATAGCTGGCATAGCCGTCGTTGTCGACGCTCTCGTTGCCGTTGCCCGCCGCCCAGGTGATGACGCAGCCGCGGCCGTTGCGACCGTTGGCGATCGCCCAGTCGATCGCGAGCCGGGTCGCGTCGGGGAGCGGCACCACCTGCTTGTGCACGGGGTCGCTCGGATTCCACCACTCGCCGTCCTGCGGTCCCCAGCTGCACGAGATGACGTCGGCGCCGTGCTGCGCGGCCCAGACGAACGCGTCCGCCTCGGCCTGCGACCCGAGCCCGGAGTCGAGCCGGATCGGCAGCAGCCGCGCCTTCGGCGCGACGCCGGCCGCCCCGAAGCGCCCGTCGGCGCAGGCGACGCCGGCGCAGGCCGTGCCGTGGTCGTCGCCGGGGCCGGGACGCGGGTCATTGGTGCCGCGCGTGACGTCGCGCGGCGCCACCACCTTGTTCGGGGAGCGGAATTCCTCGTGGTCGAGGTCGATGCCGTCGTCGATCACCGCGATGGTGACGCCCTCGCCCTCCGTGAGGGACCATGCGGACACCACCGACGCGTGCTGATCCACGGCCTGGCCGCCGATGGTCGTCCTGGCCAGGTGCCACTGGCCCGGAAAGGCGCCGCGGCGGCGCACCTGGCGCACCAGCTCCGGATGGCAGGCCTCGACGATGCTCTCCGCCAGCAGCTGCTCGGCGATGGAGAAGACCTCGCTGCCGGTGCCTTCTTTCGCGCCGACGAAGAACGCGTTGCGCGCGTACTCGAGCTCGCGCTTGATCGCGAGCCCGCGTTCACGCAGCAGCCGGCGGCAGCGCGACGCCGCCGCGTCGTCGTCGAACTTGACGAAGAGATTCTCGGTGTAGACCACCGGCTGGCGCGAGCGCGGCGGGCACAGCACGCGCCCGGCGAACTCAACCGCCTTTTCCTTCTTGAGCACCGCGCGCGCCGCATCGCGCAGCTTCAGCGCGCGCTTGCCGCTGGCGCGCGCGCGCAGCACCTCGACGCCGGCGGCGTCGAAGCGCGCCTCGAGGTCGAAGTCGCCCAGCACGCGGCGCGCTTCCGCCGACAGGCTCGCCGCCGCGTAGGGCCGCTCCGTCGCCAGCCGCCCGCGGTCGCGGCTGCGCACGACGACGAACTCGTTGCTCGGCGCCAGGCTCAGCGCGCGGCCCCGTTTTCCTCCATAGCGAACCGTGTACATAATCGGTCTCTCCTCGATCGCTGCGCACGCCGCATCCTGCTGCCATGCCCGACGTCCTCAGCGCCTTCCCCGATCGCGTCCGCGGCCCCGCCGGTGCGCCGCCGTACCGTCGGCTCGACGGCTGGTATGCGCTGCTCGGCATCGCCGTCGATGACGCACCGCCAAGGGCGGAATTCACGCTCGAGGGCGGCCGCGTTGCC
Source organism: Pelomicrobium sp. (assembly GCA_035466595.1). Taxonomy (GTDB): domain Bacteria; phylum Pseudomonadota; class Gammaproteobacteria; order Burkholderiales; family UBA6910; genus DATIUV01. The sequence goes on along the minus strand of DATIUV010000231.1, from coordinate 2,550 downwards.
GTCGCGCGTGGAGCGCCGCCGCACCCGCTTCCCGCCGGCGCGCAGGCGGTGGCCGTGTACGCCGCCGGCGACGCCGGCGAGCCTTGCGTCCCGACCGGCCGCGCGCTGCTACGCTTCGCCGCCGGCGAGCATGCCGCCGACCATCGCCGCGTCATCGAGGCGGCGGGCTGCGTCCTCGTCGACACGCTCGCGTACGCGCCCGAGGCCGCGTGGGTCACGGCGGCGAGGGGCGACGTCGCCGAGACGCTGCGGTTGCTGGACGCGCTGGCGGCGATTCCGCGCGTCGCGGCGGTCGAGCCGCAGATGCTGCAGCGGCGCGCCAAACGCTGACCGGCCTCGTCGGCGCGGCGATCCGCTCTGGTGGATTGCAACCGCCATGCCCGCGTCGCGGCGGCGGCCGGCGACTGAATCGCAAGGAAAATTTCTATGCGCCCGGGTTCACGCCGGGTCGCGGTTCACCCGCCGCGGTGGGTGCGCAGATCGCGCAAACGGGGCTCGATGCCCTTGCCGTGGCGGGCGGCACGCCGCCTGACCAATGGGTCGCGCGGAACCCGGCGGCGCCGCGGGTATTCGGCCCGATCAGCTGCCGGTGCGGTAGACGCGCGCGGTGACGTTGCGGTCGGTGGGTTCGGTCGTCTGCTGCGCCCCGGTGTCGCCGCAGGCGTGCATGCCGTCGGCGAGCTCGTCGCACCCGGACAGCGACGGCGCGTCGGAGGGATCGGCGATGCGCGCCGGATCGATGCCGCGTTTGGCGAGCTCCGCGGCGATCAGCTGCACGCGACGCTCGGTGAGGCGCTGGTTGTAGCCGGGGTCGCCCGCGGGCTTCTCGATGGAGGCGTTGCCGGCGAGCTGCACCTTGAGGTCCGGCTCCGCGGCGAGCAGCTTCGCCAGCGAATCGAACGCCTTCTTGCCGCTGCCGGTGACGCTGACGCCGAAGGCGGCCGCCGGGTGGTACCACGACTGCGGCCGGTCGCGCTCGAAGGCGATCGCCGTGGTCAGGACCGTCGTCACCGCGGGCGGCGCGGGCTTCGGCTTCGGTTTGGGCTGCGGCTTCGGCTCGACGCAGGCGAAGCCCTGCGGCACCAGCGGCGGCTCGCAGCATCGTCCGCCGAAGGCCTGCTGCTCGGGCGGACACTCGACCGGCTTCTCGCACGATTGCTTCGCCGCGTCGGGGCGGGTCCCGGGAGGGCAGCACACCGGGAACACCGCACCCGTGGTGATGCGCTCGGGCGGGCAGCAGTTCTGCTCGCTGTGGATTTCGCCGCGGCAGCAGGTGCCCTCGAAGCCGCTGGCGGTGCCGGCGCGGAAGCCGGGTGGACACAGCGTCGGCTTGGGTTTCGGCTTCTTCTTTTTCTTGAACAGGTCGCAGTGGGGCAGGCTGGGGATGAACTCGCACGCCTTCTTCAGATCCGAGCCGCACAGCTTCCTGCCCTCTACTTCGGCGCAGATGTCGAGCTCGTCGAAAATCGGGATCGGAATCAGCGGTTCATCGCCCTCGCGGCTGACGACGGGCGACGGATCGCGCGCGTGCTGCACCACGTGCGCCAGTTCGTGGGCCAGCAGACGGCGCCCGGCGGGCGTCTCCGGCGCGTAGCGTCCGCCGGCGAAGGCGATGTGGGGACCGACGGCGTACGCGCGCGCAGCCAATGCATCCGCCGTCTCCGCGGCTGCGGCGCCGCGATGGATTCGTACGCTGGAGAAATCTGCGCCGAAACGCGCTTCGAAGTCGCTGCGCACCGCGGGCGCGAGCGCTTCGCCTGCGCCGGGAACCAGTTCGGCGGGCGCGTCGGCGGCGCGCGCCGCCGACGGTCCGGCCGCATCACGTCCCGGAACGGCCTCACGGGAAAGAGCGGCCTGCGCCATCGCGTCCGCGGCGCGCTCGCCGGCGTCGCCGGGCTGGCTGACGTGATAGGCGGATTCGCCGCGGCAGCGCGGGCACGTGCCGCCGCAGGCGCAGGCGTCGGGCGACGTCATGGGGACATCGGGCGACCTGACCGACCTGTGCGCGGCCCACGCCGTCGGCCGCGCAATCTGACTGGATCGCTTCAGCTCCACGCGCGCGTGCATGGCTGCCTCCTAGTCGGGCCTGACTCCCAGTATAGGCAGGGCCCGGCGGCCCGTCCGGGTCAGAAGCGGAAGTCGACCCGGACCTCGAACATGTAGGTCATGCGCGGCAACCGCACCAGCGCGATCACGCGGCCCGTGCGCACGCCGCGCTCGATCAGCCGCGCGCGAGTGGCGGCCGGAATGAACACGGCGCCCTCGGTGCCGTACTCGGCCACCGGCCCCGACAGCGCGGCCATCGGGTACTCGTTGTAGGCGTCGTCGATCAGGTAGAAACGCGTGCTGAACCCGCTCGGCAGCTCCGTGACGCCGGGGCCGCGCGGGATCCCCGCGGTGAACCAGACGTCGTGCTCGCGGCCGCTGCGCAGGTCGACGTCTCCCGGCGGGCTCTGAGTGAACGTGAGCGTTTGCCCCGCGCGGTCGGCGAGCAATCCCCGCAGTGCGTCTTCGCCGTGATGCAGCAGCAGCTGGACGAAGCAGGCGTAG
>DATIUV010000230.1:0-4469 GCA_035466595.1 Pelomicrobium sp. | reverse complement strand
CCTCCTGGGGGAGCTTTACGGGGCCGCGGCCAACGTCGACGTCAAGCCGGCGGCGGGCACTGCCAGCATCGACGTGGAGATACCGTATGAGCTCGCCTGAGCCCGCCGCCGGGTCGCGCCCCACGGCGATCCTCGCCGAGGACGAGCCGCTGCTCGCCGACGAGCTCGCCGAGCTGCTGCAGACACTGTGGCCGCAGCTCAGGATCGTGGCGCGGGCCGCCGACGGCGTGGCCGCGCTCGGCGCCATCGAGGCGCACCAGCCCGATGTCGCATTTCTCGACATCCACATGCCGCTCATGTCCGGCATCGAGGTGGCGCGGCAGATCGCCGGACGCTGCCACGTGGCGTTCATCACCGCCTACGACGAGTACGCCGTCGAGGCGTTCGAGGCCGGCGCCATGGATTACGTGCTCAAGCCGCCGACGGCCGCGCGCCTGGCGACCACCGTCCAGCGCCTGAAGGCGCGTCTGCAGCAGCCGCCGCCGGATCTGCGCCGCGCGCTGCAGGATTTCGTCGCATCCGCGCCGAAGGCGCCGCGCTACCTGCAATGGATCAACGCCTCGCGCGGCGCGGCCGTGCGGCTCATCACGGTCGAGGAGATCCTGTACTTCCGGTCCGACCAGAAATACACGCTGGTGGTGACGGCGGACGCCGAGGCGCTGATCCGCAAGACGATCAAGAATCTCGTCGCCGAGCTCGATCCGACCATGTTCTGGCAGATCCACCGCTCGGCGATCGTCAACGTGCACGCCATCGACAGCGTGATCCGCGACGAGCGGGGCAACCTCACCCTGCGCCTGAAGCAGCGGCAGGAAACGCTGCCGGTCAGCGAGGCTTACACCCACCTTTTCCAACAGATGTGAGTTTTCCCGGAGACGATCTCATGAGCACCATCCGCTGCGGAGGTATCCGATGAGCGCCGGCGAAGGCGTGACGCGCCGCCAGGCGCTGGCCATGCTCGCCGCGCTGGGCGTGTCGCCCGAGCTGCTGGCGCAGGACGCCGTGACGGCCGACCCGCGCTCGTTCCGTGTCGTGCTGGAGAATGAGCGCGTGCGTGTGCTCGAGTACCGCAGCGGGCCGGGGCTCGGCGTCTGCGGCCAGGGCGTCCACTCCCACCCGGAGCGAGTGACGGTGGTGCTGACCGACGCCAAGGTCCGGCTCACCAACGCGGCGGGAAAAAGCGTGGTGCGCGAGATCCCGGCCGGTCACGTGTTCTTCGCGCCGGCGGAGACGCACTCCACGGAAAACGTCGGCGGCGCGGGCACGCGCCTGTACATGATCGAGCTCAAGGGCGAGGGCTGGAAGCCGAGCACGGGCTGACGCTCGCGCCAGCGGCCGCCGCTTCGCCGGCGGTACTTTTCCGCGGCCCGGCAAGCGGGCCCGGCTCGAAGCGCAGCACGTCTCAGCTTTTCCGGTACCGCCCATCCCGTCCCGGCGGCGGTCATCCCCCGAATCCGCCGATTCGTCGCCGCGCGCTCCCGTCCGCCGGCGCTGCAGCCTAACTTGATCACACCGGCGCGCGGCGGCTGCCTGCCGATTCGCCCCACGCCGGAACGACTTTCACCTGACCGCGGCGGCGGCGATGCCGCGCCGACAACGAGAGGATCCGAACATGCACGCTCGAATCGAAGCAGGATGGTTGACCCGGTGCGCCGCGGCGGCGCTTGTTGCGCTCGTCGCCGGGACGGCGCTGGCGGCGCCGATGAAGATCGAAGCCGTGACCACGCCGAAGGCCGACGCGAAATACGAGTTTGCCGACGGCAGCAAGCGCTTCCTGGTGGCGGCGCAGCGTGAAGGCAAGGCGGAGGGCAGCGGCCCGCTCGCGGGTGCGACGATGGTCGAGTGGGGCTTCCACGACGTCAACCCCGCCGCGGGCGCGCACGCGAGCGGCTACCTGATCTTCACCACCGCGGACGGCGACGTCGCCTACCTCAAGTACCAGTTCCGCGCCGTGCCCGTGCCCGGCCCCGACGGCAAGCCGCGCTTCGTCGCCAACGGCATCTGGGAGACCGCCGGCGGCGCCGGCAAGCTCAAGAACCTGCGCGGCATCGGCACTGTGCGGTTCAATCCGAAGGAGCGGCTGTGGACGCTGGAGGGTGACCTCGCGTCCGCCGAATGACGCGGCAGTCGGGCGCCCGACTCAGAGCCCGCCGCGCCGTCGGCGGGCTCAGTCCACGAACGTGACGGAAAGCCCCGGCAGCGCGATGTCCTCCAGCTTCGAGCGCCACGTCTCGCCGGGGCGGATCGCGTGGGCCGTCGTGACGGTGCCGGTGGTCACCAGCTCGCCCGCCTGCAGCGGCTCGTACTGCGGCTGCTGCGCCAGCACGTCGAGGAGGTGGGCGATGGCTTTCAGCGGGCTGCCGAGCACGTTCGAGCCCTTGCCGGCCTCGCGCTCCTCACGGTCGCACGAAAGCGTCAGCGTGAAGTTCTCCAGCGCCGCGATCGGATCGGGCCCGAGGCGCGCGACCGGCACCGGCTCGCCCACCAGCAGGATCGCGTGCAGCACCCAGTCGGCGACGACGTCGGCCACTTGGAATTTCCAGCCGGGGAAGTGGCACTGCACGACCTCAAAGCCGTGCGCGATCCAGTCGACGCAGGCGAGGATTTCCGTCAGGTCCGCGCCCGCTCGCGGCGCCGCGCCGAAGTGCAGCACGATCTCGGGCTCGATCTTCGGCTCGGTGAAGCGGCCGATCCGGCAGGTCGCGCCCTCGGCCACGATGTGCACCAGCGTGCGATCGTAGACGTAGGCCCACGCCGGCTCGCGCACGCCGTACTGCGCCCACATGTCGGGGTTGGTGAAGCCGATCTTGCGCCCGACCGGGTTTGCGCCCTCCGCCATCCGCGCCTTGTGGATCGCGTGCGCCACCTCGTAGGCCGTCGGCACGTCGAAGCCGGGGATGCGTGCCGTGAACGGCTCGATCTGCCGCACCTCGTCCTGGGCGGCCTTCATCTCGCGCGCGAGCGCTTTCACGTCCGGCATGCGTTCTCTCCCTGAAGCATCGGGCTGTGCCAATTCATGATAGCCGCTGCGGAGCGATTGCAGCAGGCCGGAGCTGCGGCAAGGGCGGATGCCGGGATGGCCGAGCCGCCTTCCCCGGCCGGATCAGGCTGAAGGGCCGTGGTGCGCGATCCAGTGCCGCGCGACGTCCTCGCGCCGGCACACCCAGACGCGGCCGCGGCATTGCACGTGGTCGAGGAAGCGCACCAGCGCCATCGCGCGCGCCGGGTGGCCGCTGATGCGCCCGTGCAGCCCCACGCTCATCAGCTTCGGCGAGCGCGCGCCTTCCTGCCACAGCAGCTCGAAGGCGTCGCGCAGCAGCCGGAAGAAATCGTCGCCGTTCGCGCAGCCGTTCGGCAGCAGGTAGCGAATGTCGTTGGTGACGAGCGAGTAGGGGATCACCAGGTGCGGCGGGTCGCCGGGCAGCCAGTAGGGCAGGTCGTCGTTGTACGCATCCGAGTCGTAGAGGAAGCCGCCTTCCTCGCGCAGCAGGCGGCGCGTGGCGAGGCTCGCCTTGCCGGTGTACCAGCCCGCCGGCCGCCGCCCGCACGCGCGCTCGATCGCCTCGATGGTCTGCCGGATGTGCTGCCGCTCGGTGGCTTCGTCGATGCCGTGGTAGTCGATCCAGCGATAGCCGTGGCCGGCCACCTCGTGCCCGGCCTCGCGCAGCGAGCGGCCGAGCTGCGGGGCGAGTTCCAGCGCCTTGCCGACGGCGAAGGCCGTGAGCGGCAGGCCGCGCTCGCGGAAGAGCGCGAGGATGCGCCAGAACCCCGCGCGCGACCCGTACTCGTACATGCTCTCGACGCTGGGGTCGCGCTCGCCGATGCGCGCGGGCCGGCCCGGCAGCTCGTGCAGCAGCGCTTCCGAGCCGGCGTCGCCGTTCGCGACGCTCGACTCCGCGCCCTCCTCGACGTTGAGGACGAACTGCACCGCGACGCGCGCCTCGTCGGGCCAGCGCGGATGCGGCGGATTGCCCGCGTAGCCGGCGAGGTCGCGCCCGGCCATCAGCCGAGCTCGAAGGTGGAGACGCCGAAGACGCGCTCGCGGGCGAGGTCCGGCGCCGGCCCCAGGTACATGCGGGCGCAGCCGAAGACCTCGGTCATGAGGTGCCGGCGCGCGAGCTCGCCGGCTGCGGGGTTGTTCTCTGGCGTGTCCAGAAAGAGCGGGCCGCCCGCGGCGAAGCGCGCGAGCTGGCTGTACAGCGCCGCGGCGGCGTCGAGGTCGTCGGCGAACAGGGGGCCGACCTTGCAGCCCTCGCCGCAGCGGCGCACCACGCCGTAGCCGGCGAGCCGCGCGCCGCGCACGCAGGCGAGCGCCAGCGAATCGGGCTGCGCGATCCAGCGCTCCAGGAAGCGCGGGCGCGCCGCGGGGAAGCAGCGGCGGTCGTAGGCAAGCACCTCGTCGAACGGAACCCGGTCCAGCGGCACGACCGTGCGGTCCCTGGCTGGCGCGAAGTTGGCGGGGACAAAGG
>DATIUV010000229.1:0-6008 GCA_035466595.1 Pelomicrobium sp. | reverse complement strand
GTCAGCATCGACCGGAAGACGCAATACTCGCCGGGCTACGTCTCGGTGGTGCCGGCGGTGGGCTACTACCGGGACTTCTACGGCTACTACTCCTCGGCGTGGACTTTCTACAACCCGCCGCAAGTCCAGCAGTACGAGGTCGTCACGCTCGAGACCAACCTGTGGCAGGCCAAGAAGGGTGAGCTGCTCTGGTCCGGGACGACGGAGACCTTCGCCCCCGGCGATTTCCAGAAGGAAGCCGCGGCGTTCTCCGAGCTGCTGGTGAACGCGCTCAAGGAAAAGAAGCTGATCTGATCCCGGCCGGACGCGCCGGACGACGAACGCAGGAAAGGGGAGAACGGCCATGCTGACACGATCCATGCGCTTCGCCATCGCGGCGGCGCTGCTGCTGGCGGGGGGCGCCGCGCTGGCGCAGACGGTGTACCGCTCGACCATGCCCGACGGGCGCGTGATCTTCGGCGATGCGCCGGCGCCCGGGGCGACCAGGGTGGAGGAGGTGAGAGTGCAGCCGGCGCCGACCGTCGCGCCGCCGGCGACGCGGGAGCAGGTCCAGCGCGCGCAGGAGAACGCCGCCGAACGCACCGAGCAGCGGCGCGACGCGCAGCAGCGGCTCGAGGAGGCGCGCAACGAGCTCTCGCGCGCCGAGGCGGCGCTGGCGAACGGCACCGAGCCCCTGCCGGGCGAGCGCCTCGGCACCGCCGGCGGCGGGTCGCGGCTGTCGGACGACTACTGGGCGCGCCAGCAGCGGCTGAAGGACGCGGTCGCCGAAGCCAAGCAGAAGATCGAGGCCGCCCAGGCCGAGCTGAACGCGCTGCGCTGAGCTCGCCCGGTGGCGGCGTTCGCGCTCTCCCTCGGCTACGTCGCCGCCGGCGCGGTGGTCGGCGCGATCCTGCGCTACCTGCTGGCGCTCTTCTTCGCCGGTTACGCGATCAGCTTCCCGTGGGGCACGCTGGCGGCCAACGCCATCGGCTGCGCCGCCATCGGCGCGATCACGGCGATCGCGATGCAGATGAACGCCATCAGCGCCGAGGCGCGGCTGTTTCTGGTCACCGGCCTGTGCGGCAGCCTGACCACGCTCTCCTCGGTGGTGTACGAGACCGGCGCGCTGGTGAAGGACAGCGAGCCGGCGCTCGCCTCGCTTTACCTCGGCGGCACGCTGGTGGTCTCGTTCGCCGCGTTCTACGCCGCCAATTTCCTCGCGCTGTCGCTGATCCGGGGCTGACGACCATGGAGATCCGTTCCCGGGGCATGCTGCTGCGCGTGTTCGTCGGCGAGTCCGACCGCGCCGGCCACGTGCCGTTGTACGAGGCGATCGTGCGCGAGGCGCGCGCGGCGCACCTGGCCGGCGCCACCGCCTGGCGCGGCATGCTCTCCTACGGCGCCACCGCGCGCATCCGCACCGCCAAGGTGCTCGATCTCTCGACCGACCTGCCGATGGTGGTCGAGATCGTCGACGAGGAGGAGAAGCTGCGCGCGTTTCTGCCCACGCTGGAGCGCCTGTTCGAGGAGTCCGGCTCCGGCGGCCTGATGACGCTGGAGAACGTGGAGGTGATCCGCTACAAGCCCGGCAACGGGAGCGGCTGACACCGCACGTCAATCGGTCGCGTAGCGGCGCAGCTCCTGTGCGTTGTGCACGGCGTGGCCGCCCTTGTCGTTGTTGAAGTAGGCCCACACGTCGAGGCCGTCGCCGAGCCAGCCGCGGACGCGTTTCGCCTCGGCAGTGAGCCGTTGCGGGCTGTAGCTGCCGCCGTAGTTTTTCCCGTGGAAACGCAGGTAGACGAGCTTCGCGGTCACGCGCCGCGGGTGGTCGTCGAGCATGTCGTGGATGCACAGCGCGGCGCCGCGGTTCTCCAGCACCTTGTAGACGGCGTCGTCGAGCCAGCTGGGATCGCGGAACTCCACCACCCAGCGCAGGCGGCGCGGGGCCGCGGCGAGGAATTCGTCGAGGTGCCCGGGGTCGGCCTTGAAGTTGGGCGGCAGCTGCACCAGCACCGGCCCCAGCGCGCTTTTCAGGCGCTCCGCGCGCTCGACGAAGGTATCGACGTGCTGATCCGGGTCCTTGAGCCGCTTCATGTGGCTGCCGTAGCGGCTGTACTTGAGCGCGTAGCGGAAGCCGCGCGGCGCTTCCTCGCGCCAGTCGTCGAAGGTGCCCGCCTCGGGCAGGTTGTAGAACGTGTTGTTGATCTCGACGGTGTCGAAGTGATCGGCGTAGTAGGCGAACCAGCGCTTCTTCGGCAGATCGTCCGGATAGAAGCGCGAGCGCCAGTCGGCGTACTGGTACCCCGAGGTCCCCACGCGCAGCGTGCCCGCCATCACGCCGCCTCAGAAAAGCCGACAGCGTTCGACGACATGACGGGTCGGCCGCTCGCGGCGCTCGTCCGAGCGTCGATCCCCGGCGGGAGACTGGAGCGCCTCGCCGGGTGACTCACGCCGCCGTCCTCAACTGCTCGGCGTCGATCACGCGCACGCCGCGCTCGGCGAGACTCGCGCGCACGTCCGCGTCGGTCGCCGGATCGACTGCCCGGGTCAGGTCCCAGAGGAAATACGCTTCGAAACCCGCGTCCACCGCATCCTCGGCGGTCCACTTGACGCACACGTCGCGCGCCAGACCGCAGCAGAACACGCGCGTGACGCCGCGCTCCTTCAGGTAGCCTCCCAGCCCGGTGGACGGGCGCTCCCCGGCGGGGTTCCAGTTATTGCGGAAGCCGCTGTAGGAGTCGCAGTCCGGGTCCATGCCCTTGCGCACGATGGCCGCGACGGGCTCCCAGTTGAGCTCCCGGTGCAGCTCGGCGCCGGGCGTGCCCTGCACGCAATGGTCGGGCCACAGCGTCTGCGGATGGCCGTAGAGCTCGATCTCGTCGAACGGCTTCCGGCCCTTGTGATGGCTGGCGAAGGAAACGTGGTCCTTCGGGTGCCAGTCCTGGGTCGCCACCATCAGCGAGAACCAGCCCGAGCGCATCAGGTTGCGCACCGGCCCGAGGATATCGCGCCCCTCGCGCACCGGCAGCGCGCCGCCCGGCATGAAGTCGGGCTGGATGTCCACCAGCAGCAGCGCGCTGGTGGCGTGGTCGATGCGGATGTTCGTGTCGGCGGCCATGCGTCGTTCCTCCGTTGAAGGCGGGCGTTGCCAGCGGCGCGCGCCGCGGCCTACCATCCGGCCTTCGCTGTCGATCGGGCTTGCTTCAATTATGGGACAGAACCCCGCCTTCGTCGTTCGTCGCCGGGCGCCGCGCCGATGACGCTCGAGCGCATCGCGCGCCGCCTGCGCGAGGAGGTCGACGCGCTCGAGTTCGCGCCGCCGGTGGCCTACGTCTACAACCCGCTCGACTACGCGTGGGCGCCGCATCGCGCCTACCTGCAGCGCTACGGCGGCGGCGCGCCGCGCGCGATCCTGCTGGGCATGAACCCGGGGCCGTTCGGCATGGCGCAGACCGGCGTGCCGTTCGGCGACGTCGACCTGGTGCGCGACTGGCTCGGCATCGAGGGCGAAGTGGGTCACCCGCGTCGCGAGCATCCGAAGCGGCCGATCGCCGGCTTCGATTGTCATCGCGGCGAGGTCAGCGGCCAGCGGCTGTGGGGCTGGGCGCGCGAACGCTTCGGCACGCCGGCGCAGTTTTTCGCCACGTTCTTCGTCGCCAACTACTGCCCTCTCTGCTTCATGGAGGCGGGCGGCCGCAACCTGACGCCGGACAAGCTGCCGCGCGCCGAGCGCGAGCCGCTGTTCGCCGCCTGCGACCGCGCGCTGCGCGCCACGGTGGAGGCGCTGGCGCCGGCGTACGTCATCGGCGTCGGCACATTCGCCGCCGCCCGTGCGCGGGAGGCGCTGGCGGGCGTCGACGTCACCATCGGCACCGCGCCGCATCCGAGCCCCGCCAGTCCGGCGGCCAACCGCGGCTGGGCGCCGCAGATGGAGAAGGCGCTGGCCGAGCTGGGGCTGAAGCTCTAGGCGGCCAGCATTCCGGCCGCTCGAGGCCGGAACAGCGCTTCGCGGCCGGGTGTCCTAATAAACAGGCACACCGGGCGGAGGCGCAGCCATGGATCAGCCGCAAGCGACGCACGATACCCTGCAGACGCTGGTGGAACAGCTGGAACGGCGCGGCGACGCGCCGGCGTTGGTGGCACTGCACAAAGAGGGGCTGGAGTGCTGGTCGGCGCGCGAGCTGGCGCAGGCTGCGAAGGACGTTGCGCGCATGCTGCGCGGCGCCGGCGTCGAGCCGAAGCAGGCCGTGGCGCTCTTCGCCGACAACAGTCCGCAGTGGGTTGCCGCCGCGCTCGGCATCGCGGAGGCCGGCGCGGTAGTGGCGCCGTTCGACGTGCAGCTCGGCGACAAGGTGCTGCGCCACGTCCTCGAGGACAGCGAGGCGCGGCTGGTTTTCACCACCAGCGACCGCGCCGAGCGCCTGCAGGAGCTGGCGCCGAAGATCGAGTTGCGCCTGCTCGACGAAGACGACGGCGAGCGCAGCTGGAAGGCGGCGGCGGCCGAGGGGGGCGAACCGGTGGCGGTCGGGCCGGGCGACCCCGCGGCCCTGTTCTACACCTCCGGCACGACCGGGCCGCCCAAGGGCGTGCCGCTCACCCACCGCAACCTCGCCTTCCAGCTGGAGTCGGTGCGGGAGGCGAAGCTCGTCACCGAGGACGATCGCGCGCTGGTGCCGCTGCCGCTGCACCACGTCTACCCGTTCGTCATCGGCATGCTGGTGCCGCTGGCGCTCGGCGTGCCGGTGATCCTGCCGCATGCCCTGACCGGTCCCGAAGTCGTGCGCGCGATCCGCGAGGGCGAGGCGACGGTCGTCATCGGCGTGCCGCGCCTGTACCGCGCCATGCTCTCCGGCATCGAGAGCCGCGCAACCTCGGCGGGGCGCATCGCGGGGCTGCTGTTCCGGGCGCTGCTCGGCGTCAGCATCGCGGCGCGTCGTGTCGGCCTCAAGCCCGGCCGGCGGCTGTTCGCTCGGCTGCACGAGCGCGTCGGGCCGCGGCTGCGCCTGCTCGCTTCCGGCGGCGCGCCGCTCGGCCCCGAGCTCGCGCGCAAGCTGCAGGCGCTGGGCTGGGACGTCGCGATCGGCTACGGACTGACGGAAACCGCGCCGCTGATCACGATCCGCATGCCGGACGACGACGCGCCGGGCAGCGTCGGCCAGCCGATCCGGGGCGTCGAGGTGCGCATCGACCGCGAGGCGGCGCCGGGCGACGACGGCGACGCCCGCCAAGGCGAGGTGCTGGTGCGCGGACCGAACGTGTTCGACGGCTATCGCAACCTGCCGGAGAAGACACGCGAGGCCCTCGACGACGACGGCTGGTTCCGCACCGGCGACCTCGGCTACGAGGAGCGCGACGGCTTTCTGTATCTCACCGGGCGCGCCTCCGAGGTGCTCGTCACCGAGGGCGGCAAGAACATCCAGCCCGACGAGGTGGAAGAGGCCTACCTCGAGCAGCCGGCGCTGCGCGAGATGGCCGTGCTGATGAAGGACGACCGGCTGGTCGCGCTGGTGGTGCCCGACAGCCGCCACCTGCGCGGGCGCGACGAGGAGGGCATGCGCGAGGCGGTGCAGGAGGCGATCACCGCGGGCGGCCGCGCGCTGCCTTCGTACCAGCGCGTCTCCGATTTCGCGATCACGCGCGAATCGCTGCCGCGCACGCGGCTCGGCAAGCTTCGCCGCCACCTGCTGCCGGACCGCTACGACGAAGCGAAGGCGGGCAAGGAGCGCGCCGGCGGGCCGGTGTCGCCCGAAGAGATGTCCGGCGAGGATCGCGCGCTGGTGTCGGATCCGGCCGCGGGCGCGGTGTGGGAATGGCTGGCGCAGCGGTACGCGAACCAGCCGCTGACGCCGGACACCAGCCTGCAGATGGACCTCGGCATCGACTCGCTCGAGTGGGTCAACCTCACGCTGGAGGTGTCGCAGCGCGCGGGCGTCGAGTTGACGGAGGACGCCATCGCCGAGGTGGAGACGGTGCGCGACCTGCTGCAGCAGGTAGCCCAGGCCGGCGAGGGCGAGGGGCCCGACCTGCGC
>DATIUV010000228.1:0-20794 GCA_035466595.1 Pelomicrobium sp. | reverse complement strand
TGGTCGAGGCTTGCGGGAATGGGTATTAGCGACAAATTGTCGGCAAAATTATGCCCGTTGATGCCGTTCACGTGTCAATGGCATGGGCCGATACTGGATGCCACGGGCACGGCATCGGGCCGACGCTCGACGAACTGGAGGACGCCATGACAGTCATCGACAACACCCGCCTGCCGCGGGCGGAAATTCCCGGCATCGCCCACGTGACCCTCGCCGGGTCGGCCAACGGTCTCCACGCGCTGTCGGTCTGGCGGCAGTCCGTCGCCCCCGGCGGCGCTACCCCGCCGCATCGTCACGACTGCGAGGAAGTGGTCCTCGTCGAGCGTGGCCGCGGTGAGCTGCGCCTCGGCGGGAGCACACACGCGTTCGGGCCAGACAACACGCTGGTGATTCCCCGCAACGCCGATCACCAGATCGTCAACACAGGAGACGAGCCCCTGCATGTGATCGGCATCTTCGCGACGGCGCCGGTGGAGGTCTTTCTCCCCGACGGCTCGCCGCTGGCGCTGCCCTGGCCGTCCTGACCTCAGCCGCGGCCGATGAAGGGCATCTTGGTCGCCATCACCGTCATGAACTGCACGTTGGCCTCCAGCGGCAGGTTGGCCATGTAGAGGATCGCGTCGGCGACGTGCTGCAGCTCCATCAGCGGCTCGGGCCTGACCGAGCCGTCCGCCTGCGGCACGCCCTTGGCGAACTTGGCCGCCATCTCGGTGGCGGCGTTGCCGATGTCGATCTGGCCGCAGGCGATGTCGTACTTCCGGCCGTCGAGCGCGGTGGCCTTGGTCAGGCCCGTGATGGCGTGCTTGGTCGTGGTGTAGGGCGACGAGCCCGGCCGCGGCGAGTGCGCCGAGATCGACCCGTTGTTGATGATGCGCCCGCCGCGCGGCGTCTGCGCCTTCATGATGCGGAAGGCGGCCTGGGTGCAGAGGAACGCGCCGGTCAGGTTGATATCCACCGACGCACGCCAGTTCTCGAGCGGGATCTCTTCGATGGAAGCGCCCGGCACGAAAATGCCGGCGTTGTTGAACAGCAGGTCGAGGCGGCCGAATGCCTCGAGCGTGCGCGCGAACAGCGCATCCACGGAACCCGCATCGGCGACGTCGGCCGGCACCGCCAGCGCACGCTCGGCGCCGATGCCGGCTTCCTGCCGCACGGCCTCCAGCGGCTCGGCGCGGCGGCCGGCGAGAACGACTTGCCAGCCGTCGCCGAGCAGCGCCAGCGCGGCGGCCTTGCCGATGCCGGTGCCGGCGCCGGTGACGACGGCGACCCTGGGGGTGGAACTCATGGCGTTGACTCCGCTTCTCGTGGATGGGAACACGACCGCGCCCGCGCGGCTGCGAGCAGCCGATGGTAACGCAATCCGGCGGCTTCGCTACAGGCGCCGCGCCTCGTTGAAATGGCGGCGCCAGTAGGGCGAGTCGAGCCGGTCGACGCGCACGCGCCCGCCCGTGGACGGCGCGTGGACGAAGCGGCCGAAGCCGAGGTAGATGCCGACGTGGGATGCCTTCCGGCCTTCCTGGTCGAAGAAAACGAGGTCGCCCTTGGCGAGCTCGCCGCCGTTGACGGCGGTGCCGACGAGCCGCTGGGCGTCGGTTTCGCGCGGCAGCTGCAGGCCGACGCGGGCGAAGCTGTAGTGCACGAGCCCGCTGCAATCGAACCCGGCCGGCGTCGACCCGCCGTAGCGGTACGGCCGGCCGACCAGCGTCAGCGCCTGGTCGGCCGCGGCGGCAGGCGCAGACGCATCCGCAGCGGGCTCGGTCGCGGCGGCGGCGCCCTCGCCGGGACGCGCATCGCCCTCCCGCGTCGGCGCGCTCCCGCAGGCCGTCAGGGTCAACGCGAGCGCGAACAGCGCCGCCCGCGACCCGGCGCGCCGTTGCGGGCCATGCTCAATGCGCCGGGCCACCGCTGCCGCCCTTGAGCTCGTCCAGCACCCGGCGCGCGCCGACGAGGTGGGGATTGATGTCGAGCGCCGCCTGCAGCGCAAACAGCGCCAGGTCCGGCCGGCCGCTGCGCAGGCAGATCTGGCCGAAGCCGCAGATGGCGCCGAAGTGACGCGGCTCCAGCTCCAGCGTGCGGCGGATGTCGCGCACGCTCTCCTCGTCGCGGCCCTGCAGGAAGTACAGCGTCGCGCGCTTGTTCCAGGCCTCCGCGTAATCGGGGTACTGGATGACGAGCGCATCGAGCAGCGCCTCGGCGTGCTCCAGCTCGCGCCCGGCGATCAGCCGCGTCGCTTCCTCCAGCCGGTCGGCGGCGACCTCGAGCGGATACTCCATCCACAGGCCCCAGATCAGATCCTCGGTTTCCGCCGCCTCCAGCTCGGTGGCCGGCGCCGCCAGCCGGCGGAACAGTTCCTCGAGCCGCGCCGGCAGCACGGCGGCCGGCGCGCGGCGCTTCCCCGACAGAAGAAATTTGAGGGTCTCTTCCAGCACGCATTAAGTGTAGCCTGCGGCATCGCCGTTTGCCGGCCGGCGCGCTACCATCCGCCCATGGACCCAATCCCGCCGTTCTACGACGACCTCGAGGCGACGCTGCATTTTGCCTGGGCGCAGCTCGAGCGCGGCGCTGCCGACCGCCGCTCACCGCTCAACACGCCGGCGCTCGCAACGCGCACCACCGACGGCGCGCCGCGCGTGCGCACGGTGATCCTGCGCGGCGTCGACGCCGGTGATCGCGTTCTCACCGTCTTCACCGACGCCCGCTCGGCCAAGATCGGCGCCATCCACTCGGACCCGCGCGTGGCGCTGCACGCCTACCACCCGCGCCAGCGCTTCCAGCTGCGCGTCGCCGGCGTCGCGCGCATCCACACCGGCGACGAGGTGGCGCGCGCGGCGTGGTCGCGCGTGCGCGGGCAAAGCCGGCTGAATTACCTCGGCGCGGCGCCGGGCAGCGCAGCGCCCGGCCCCAGCGGCGGCGGCGCCGAGCGTTTCACGGCGAGTGCACCTTCGCCCGAGGACCTCGACGAGGCCTTCCGGCGCTTCGCCGTCCTGCGCATCCGCGTCGACGCGCTCGAGTGGCTCTACCTGCACGCGGCCGGCAACCGGCGGGCCGCGTTCCGCTGGACGCCGGCCGGGCCGCAGGCCGGCTGGCTGCACCCCTGACCGGCGCCGCGTCGCTTCCTTTCCCGTTCAGTCTCCGTTCAGCCGGCCCGGCGCAATCTGCCGGCCAGCGCAAGGTTGCGCGACCCCCTCACCCCGTTCAGCAGGCGTTCAGCCGCCCGGGCGCAGGATGGGCGTAACGATCGGGGGAAATCCCGGTCGCCCACGAAAGGAGACTGACCATGAAAGCACGTCGCTCGATCATCGCCGTTACCTCGGCCCTGCTGGCCGCGGCCGCGCTGGGCCTCCCGGCCGCGGCGCAGGCCGACGGCGGCTGGAAAAAGCACGACCGCCACGACCGCTACGAGCGCCACTACCGTGGCCATGACAAGCGCCATTACGGCCGGCACTGGACGCCGCCGGGTCACGCGAAGCACCACTGGAAGCACAAGCACCACGACTACGGCCGCCACTACGGACCGCCGGCGGTCGTCTACAAGCCGTACCCGGTGTACCGCTACGCGCCGAAGCCGCACTACGGTTACGGCTACCGCGACGGCATCACCATCATCTACCGCGGCCACTTCTGACCCGGTGAGCGCGAAGAAAGGAGCAAGACGATGAGCACCTTCACGCCCAATCGCATCGCTGCAGCCGCCGCGCTGGCGCTGGCCGCGGCGCCCGTCCTGGCGCAGGACGGCTACGCCGCCGACTACGCCCGCGTCACCTCGGCGGTGCCGCAGTACGAGCGCGTCAACACGCCGCGCGAGGAATGCTGGACCGAGCGCGTGTCCGGGGGCGAGGTCCGCACCGCCCGCGGGCCGGAGTCCTACGTCGGCCCCGTCATCGGCGGCGTCGTCGGCGGGCTGCTGGGCTCGCAGATCGGCGGCGGCAGCGGCAAGAAGGTCGCCATCGGCGCCGGTGCCATCGCCGGCACGCTGGTCGGCGCGCACATCGCCAACGGCGGCACCGCGTACGCGTCGGGGCCGCAGACCGTGCAGCGCTGCCGCACCGTCGATCAGTGGGAAAACCGCCTGGTCGGCTACGATGTCGCCTACCAGTACGCGGGGCGCACCTACCATGCCGTACTGCCCTACGATCCGGGCCCGCGGCTCAAGGTGCGCGTCGCGGTGGAGCCGGCGCAGTAGCGCGCGTCCCGGCGCCGGTCGTTCCGGCGCCGGGGCCGTGCTAGAGTAAAAAACAACAGAATTCCGGGGGTATTCACGTGCACGCGCGACGTCCGTTTGCCTGGCTGCTCGCCGCCGCGATGATCGCGGCCGCGACAGCATGGCCGGCGGCCGCGCGTGACGCGCAGTTCGCGCCGGAGTATCTGCTGCGCGTCGACAAGAAGGATCGCGACGGCCGCGGCAAGTCGGCACGCGACGAGGCGGCAGAGAAGGCGCGCCGCGACACCGGCGGGCGCGTGCTCTCGATCAAGGAGCGCCCGCGCGACGACCGCGAGGGCTACCGCGTGAAGATCCTGACCCCCGAGGGCGAAGTGCGCTACTACGACGTCGACCCCAATAACGGCCGCGGCAAACGCTGAGGCGCGGCCCGCTCATGCGTGCGCATCCTGGTCATCGAAGACGAGCCGGCGCTCAGGCGCCAGGTGCTGGAGCGCCTGGCTGCCGAAGGCTTTCAGGCCGATGGCACCGGCACCGGCGACGAGGGGCTCTACCTCGCCCGCGAGTATCCGTTCGACGCCGCGGTGGTCGACCTCGGCCTGCCGGGGCTCTCCGGCCTGGAGGTGATCCGCCGCCTGCGCGCGGAGGGCAACACGCTGCCGATCCTGATCCTGACCGCGCGCGGCCGCTGGCAGGACAAGGTGGAGGGACTGGAAGCCGGCGCCGACGACTACGTGGTCAAGCCGTTCCAGATGGAAGAGCTGCTGGCGCGGCTGCGCGCGCTCACGCGCCGCGCCGCCGGCGCGCCGGCGCAGGTGCTCGCCTGCGGGCCGCTGCGGCTCGACCTGGCTGCGCAGAAGGTGAGCGTCGACGGGCGCGACGTCGAGCTGACCTCCTACGAGTACCGCCTGCTCGAGTATCTCGTCACGCACCGGCCCAAGGTGGTGTCGAAGGCCGAGCTCGCCGACTACCTGTACCCGCACGACGAGGACCGCGACAGCAACGTGCTCGAGGTCCTGGTCGGCCGGCTGCGCCGCAAGCTGGATCCCGACGGCCGCCACGCGCCGATCGAGACGCTGCGCGGGCGCGGCTACCGCTTCGCGCTCGGGAGCGAGAGCGCATGATGTCGCTGCACCGGCGCGTCGCCCTGTCGGCGGCGCTGGTCCTGGCGATCTTCGTCGGCCTCACGCTGCTGGCGCTCGAGCGGGCGTTCGTCGAGAGCGCTGAATCCGCCCGTGCGGCGCGGCTGCAGGGCCAGCTTTACCTGCTGATGGCGGCCACCGACGAAGCCGACGGGACGATCAGCGTCGCCGAGCCGCTGCCCGAGCCGCGGCTCGCGCTGCCCGGCACCGGGCTGTACGCGCAGATCGTCGAGGAAAGCGGCCGCACCGCGTGGCGCTCGCCGTCGGCCGCGGGACTCGAGGTGCCGTTCCACCGCCGGCTCGAGGTCGGCGAGCGGCGCCTCGAGCGGCGCGTCGATCCCGCCGGCACACCCTACTTCGTGCAGAGCCACGGCGTGCGCTGGGCCACCGGCGAGGCGCCGCGCAGGCTCGTGTTCAGCGTCGCCGAGGATCTGCGCGAGTACCAGCAGGTTGTCGGCGGTTACCGGCGTACGCTGGCCGTCTGGCTCGGCGCCGGCGCGCTGCTGCTGATCGGCGTGCTGGCGGCAGTGCTGCGCTGGGGCCTCACGCCGCTGCGCCGCGTCGGCGCCGAGATTGGCCTGGTCCAGCAGGGCCGCCAGGAGCGCATCGAGGGGCACTACCCTGCCGAGCTGCAGGTGCTCACCGAGAACATCACCGCGCTGCTCGCGCACGAGCGCGCGCGCCAGACGCGGCTGAAGAACGCGCTGGCCGATCTCGCCCACAGCCTGAAGACGCCGCTGGCGGTGCTGCGCGCATCGCTGGGGGAGGCCCGACGCGACGCCGAGGCGGCGCGCGCGGCCGACGAGCAGCTCACGCGCATGGATCGCATCGTCGCCCATCACCTGCAGCGCGCCGCGGCCGGCGCCGGCGCCCGCCTTTCCGGCCCGGTCTCCGTCGCCGACGTGGTCGCCCGGCTGCTGTCGGCGATGGGCAAGGTCCATCGCGACAAGGACGTCACCGCGGTCAACAGCGTCGGCGCCGACGTCGTCTTCCACGGCGCCGAGGACGATCTGATGGAGATGCTCGGCAACGTGATCGAGAACGCCTTCAAGTGGTGCCGGCGGCAGGTCCGCGTGACCGCGGTCGCCGACGGCGGCCTGGCCATCGCGGTGGAGGACGACGGCCCCGGCATCGCGCCGGAGGCCGCCCGGCAGCTGCTCGAGCGCGGCGTGCGCGCCGACGAGACCGTGCCGGGGCACGGCTTCGGCCTCGTCGCGGTGCGGGACATCGCCGCGGCGTACGGCGGCCATGTCAGCATCGGCGCCGCGGAGCTCGGCGGCGCGCGGGTCGAAGTCCGGCTTCCCGGCTGAGCCCAGCCCGTGCCTCGCCGCCCGGGTTGCGGAGCGGAACATTTGCCGGCTGCCACTTGCCAAATTCCTTTGTGTACATCGGCCTGGCCTGGCTCCGCCGTCATCGGGACGACGCCACCGACCCGCCGGGCCGCAATCCCTGCGGACCGGCTCGCCGTCGGAGTTCCGCCCACGCGCAAGGATGCTAGACTGAAAGCTCGGGCTCGGAAGCTGATCGCGGCGAGGAGGTGAACATGCTGATCGAAAAGCGCCTTGAGAAACTTCTGCACGGCCTGCGCGGGGAAGCCGGGATTCCCGTGCGGTTCGAGTTCTGGAACGGGCGCACGATCGACCTCGCCCCCAGGCCGGTGGTCAGCATCCGCCTCTCCGGTCCCTCGGCGCTGCCCTACCTGGTAGCACCGTCGCTGGGCAAGCTGGGCGAGGCCTACGTCGAAGGTCACATCGACGTCGAGGGCGGCGTGCGCGACATCCTGCGCGCCGGCGAGCGCCTCAGCGTGAAGGCCGGCGCCTCCATCCGCGGGCGGCTGCCGCGCCTGCGCATCACCCACTCGAAGCGCGTCGACCAGGGCGCCATCGAATACCACTACGACGTCTCCAACGACTTCTACGCGCTGTGGCTGGACCGCAACATGGTCTACTCGTGCGCCTATTTCAAGACCGGCGACGAGGACATCCACACCGCGCAGGAGCAGAAGCTCGACCACATCTGCCGGAAGCTGATGCTCAAGCCGGGCGAGCGCTTCCTCGACATCGGCTGCGGCTGGGGCGCCCTGGTGCGCTGGGCGGCGAAGCACTACGGCGTCGATGCCACCGGCATCACGCTGTCGAAGAACCAGTTCGAGTACGCGCAGCGGCGCATCGCCGACGAGGGCCTCGCGTCGCGCTGCCGCGTGCTGCTGCAGGACTACCGCGACGTGCCGGGCGAGAACGAGTACGACAAGATCGCCAGCGTCGGCATGTTCGAGCACGTCGGCCTGAAGAACCTGCCGGTCTACTTCGGCGCCATCCATCGCCTCCTGAAGCCGGGCGGCATCGCGCTCAACCACGGCATCACCTCGGCCGACGTCGACAGCCGCTGGGTCGGCCTCGGCGGCGGCGAGTTCATCGACAAGTACGTCTTCCCGCACGGCGAGCTGCCGCACCTGTCGCTGGCCGTGCGCGAGATGGCGCAGCAGTCGCTCGAAGTGCAGGACGTCGAGTCGTTGCGGCTGCACTACGCGCGGACGCTGTGGCACTGGGTCGACCGCCTGGAGGCGAACCAGGCGCAGGCGGAGGCGCTGGCCGGGCGCAAGCGCTACCGCATCTGGCGGGTGTACCTGGCGGGCTGCGCCCACGCCTTCGAGCAGGGCTGGGTCACGATCCAGCAGGTGCTCGCGTTCAAGAACAAGGCGGCGGGCCTGAGCCCGCTGCCCTGGACGCGCGAGTACATTTACAACGATCGGGCCGCGGCGCGCCCGGCGCACTCCGCACACGCCGCGCACGCCGCCTGAGGCGAGCTGCCGCTTCAGGTCAGGCAGAACTCGCCGATCCCGAGCGGGATCGAGGACAGTCGCAGCAGCCCGATCACGCCAAACGCGATCACGGTGAGCGCCGCGGCGACCCGCACCCAGGGCCGCTGCAGGACGCCGCGCAGCCGTGACGCGAACCAGCCCATCGCCACCAGGTTCGGCAGCGTGCCGAGCCCGAACGCGAGCATGATGAGCGCGCCCGTTGCGGCATCGCCGCTCATGAGGGCGGTGAACAGCACCGAGTAGACCAGCCCGCACGGCAGCCAGCCCCACACCATGCCGGCGGCGAACGCGCCGGGCAGCGAGGTAACCGGCAGCGCGCGCGAGGCGAGCGGCGCCAGGCGCGCCCAGACCGCCTGCCCGCCGCGCTCCAGCACCGCGACCCCCTGCCACCAGCCCGCCATGTAGAGCCCAAGGGCGATCAGCATCAGGTTGGCGACGATGAACAGGACCCGCTGGACGGGCAGCACGCCGCCCACCACCACGCTGCCCGCGCCGATCGCGCCCACCAGCGCGCCGAGCAGCGTGTAGGAGGCGATGCGGCCAAGGTTGTAGGCGATCGGGTAGGCCAGGCGCGGCCCGACGCCGGCGGTGTTCAGCGACAGCGCGCCGACGATGCCGCCGCACATGCCGACGCAGTGCGTGCCGCCGAGCAGGCCGACGAGAAACAGGGACAGATAACCGGCGGAGATCACGGTGACGCAATTCTAGCCCGGTGCCCGAATCCCGGCCCGGGCGGGCAGCCGCGGCTCAGATGACCTTGGAGTAGCGCTGGCGCTCGCGGTCGGCGCGCAGGTAGCGGTCGAAGGTCATGCAGACGTTGCGGATCAGCAGGCGGCCGCGCGGCGTGACGCCGATCCAGTCGGGCTTGATCTGCACCAGGCCGTCGGCCTCCATGGCCTTCAGCTCGGCGAGCTCGTGGGCGAAGTAGCGGTTGAAGTCGATCAGGTACTGGCTCTCGATCGGCTCGAACGACAGCTCGAAATGGCAGATCAGGCCCTGGATCACCGCGCGCCGCAGCAGGTCGTCGGCGGCGAGCTCGAGCCCGCGCATGATCGGCAGCTGATCGTTCGCGAGCGCGTCGTAGTAGTCCTCGAGCGTGCGGTAGTTCTGGCTGTAGGTGGGGCCGATCTTGCCGATCGCCGACACCCCCAGCGCCACCAGGTCGCAGTCGGCGTGGGTCGAATAGCCCTGGAAATTGCGGTGCAGCCGCCCCTGCCGCTGCGCCACCGCCAGCTCGTCGTCGGGCTTGGCGAAGTGGTCCATGCCGATGTAGACGTAGCCGGCCGCGATCAGGCGGTCGATGGCGAGCTTGAGGATCGCGAGCTTGGCGTCCGGGCTCGGCAACTCGTGCGCGTGGATGCGCCGCTGCGGCTTGAACAGGTGCGGCAGGTGGGCGTAGTTGTAGATCGAGATCCGGTCCGGGTCGGCGCCGATGATGCGCGAGAGCGTGACGTCGAAGCTCGCCACCGTCTGCTTCGGCAGCCCGTAGATCAGGTCGACGCTGACCGAGCGGAAGCCGTTGGCGCGGGCCGCGCGCATGACGGACATGGTCTCTTCCTCGGTCTGGATGCGGTTCACCGCCAGCTGCACGGCGGGATCGAGGTCCTGCACGCCGAGGCTCATGCGGTTGAAGCCCATGCGCCCCAGCGCCGCCACCGTTTCCGCGCTCACCTTGCGCGGATCGACCTCGATCGAGTACTCGCCGTCGGGGCGGACGTCGAAATTGCGCCGGATCGCCGCGAACAGCTCGGCCAGCTGCTCGTCGGACAGGAAAGTCGGCGTGCCGCCGCCCAGGTGGATCTGCCGCACCTCGTTGTCGTCGGCGAACAGCTGCGCCTGCAGCTCGAGCTCGCGGTGCAGGTGGCGCAGGTACTCGACGGCCTTGGTCTTGTCCTTGGTGACGATCTTGTTGCAGGCACAGTAGAAGCAGACCGTGTTGCAGAACGGGACGTGGACGTAGATCGACAGCGGCCGGCGGATGCCGCCGATGTTGCGCTTGCCGGCCCAGGCGCGGTAGGCATCCTCGCCGAAGGCCTCGACGAAGCGGTCGGCCGTCGGATACGAGGTGTAGCGGGGGCCGGAGACGTCGTAGCGCCGGATCAGATCCGCGTCGAACACCAGCGGCAGGAAGCCGCCCCGATGCAAATTTGGCATGTAGATGACACCCATGTCGGCGATATCCCGGAAAGCGCGCAGGCCGACGAACGGCGTTTTGGATTAGCGTCAATTTGCCACAGGACGCCCCGGACCATTTGATCTGGATCAACGGCTGTGCCATATTAGGGGCCCCTAATTCCACCCGCTCACTTGAGCTCCGCAAGCCCTTAACAACGTTGGGTGTTTTCCGTCAGGCGGGCCCTCGACGAGGAATGCATGGGATCCGAGCAAACAAGCCGCCGCGTCATCAGCATCAACCAGATCAAGCGCGCCTGCAGTGCCTGCAACCTCCAGGAGCTGTGCCTGCCCATCGGCCTGTCCAACGAGGAAGTCGAGCAGCTCGAGAGCGTGATCCAGCAGAAGAAGCGCGTGCGCCGCGGCGAGCACATCTACCGCTCCGGCGCCGACTTCCGCTCGCTCTACGCGGTGCGCACGGGCTTCTTCAAGACCTACATGCTGGCCGAGGACGGGCGCGAGCAGGTCACCGGCTTCCACATGATGGGCGAGATCATGGGCCTCGACGCCATCAGCACCGACAGCCACACGTGCAGCGCGGTGGCGCTCGAGGACGCCGAGATCTGCGAGGTCCCGTTCCAGGATCTCGAGAAACTCTCGCGCGAGATCCCCTCGCTGCAGCACCATTTCCACAAGATGATGAGCCGCGAGATCGTGCGCGACCAGGGCGTCATGCTGCTGTTGGGCAGCATGCGCGCCGAGGAGCGGCTGGCGGCCTTCCTGGTGAACCTGTCGCAGCGCTTTTCCGCCCGCGGCTATTCGCCGGCCACCTTCAACCTGCGCATGACGCGGGAGGAGATCGGCAGCTACCTGGGCCTCAAGCTGGAAACCGTGAGCCGCATCTTCTCGAAGTTCAACGAGGACGGCCTCATCGAGGTCCACAACAAGGTCATCAAGATCGTCAACCCCGAGGGGCTAAACCGCATCATCGGCCCCACCATCCTGGGCTCGCCCCACCTCGGCTGAGCCTTCGGCCGTCACCAGCACCGGGCAGGGCGCCTGCGCCAGCACGTCGCGCAGCGTCTGCTCCAGCGCCGGACCCGGCGTCGCCCTCCATCCCAGGATCGGCCGCCGGTGCAGGCGGCTTCAGCCAGCGTCAGGCTCGCGCTTCGGGCAGCCGGCCGGCCGCTGGCTCGGCGCGTTGATGGGACAGCGGTTGACCTCGGACGACGTGCGCTGCAGGAAGCAGGTGAATGCGCTCGAAGCGGCGGCGAAGATCCAGAAGATGAAGAAGCCGATCGTGTAGACCATCATGCGGTTCTCGCCCAGCTGCTGCCCGCCGGCGAGCACGGTGTCGCTGAAGGGCAGCTCCATCGGATCGAACAGGGTGAAGAAGATCACCTCGGCGATCCCGGCGACGATGAACGCCGGCCAAAATATCCACATCAGTTTGCGGCCGAGGCCGCTCGCTTCCGTCATCCCCTCTCCTCCTGTCAGGTGCGCGGCGGGCGGGATCAGTCGTCCTTGCCCTTGGCCTTGTTCGAGATCCAGACGTAGAGGAAGACGCCGATCGCGATGATGCAAGCGATCGTGCCGAGCGACAGCAGGCCGATGTCCGACTTCAGCAACAATTCCAATGCAGGCGTCATGACGCTCTCCCTTGGTTGTTCATGGTTTCGGCTGCACCGCGGGTTTGAGCTCCGCGCTGGCCTGGTCGGGCAGCCAGATCGAGCCCATCAGGCGCCAGGTGCGCTCGCCGTCCTCCAGCGTCAGCACCCAGCGGCCGGCGCGGACCGGCGCCATGGCGCCCTGGTAGCGCTCCCCGCCGCTGCGCGAGAGCGCAACGTGCTGGTCGTACCCGCTTCGCGTCGGATGCACGATGCTGAGGTTGAGTCGCTCGGGCAGCGCGCCGCTCGCCGACGCGAGCGCGAGCACGACTTCCCCGCCGACCTGTTTCAGCTCGACGCGGGCCGCGAGGCCGCGCCTCAGCGCGGCCTGGTCGCGCTCCAGCACCTGGTGAATGGCGAGCCCGCGCTTGTAGTAATCCTCCACCACCAGGCCGTCATTGCTGCGCACGGCGAGCCACGCGGTGATGAAGCCGGCCACCACGACGATCGCCGGCCCGGAGATCAGTCCCCAGACCCAGGGCTCCCGATACCACGGATGGCTGCCGTCGTCGCGTCGGGTCATGGCAAGCTCAGCGGGCGTAGAAACTCGATTTCTCATCGGCTTTCACCTTTTCGTTCTCGATCGCCTGGACATGGAAGTAAACCGGCTGCGAGCCCGTTTTCGCCCTGGCCGGGTCGGCCAGCAGCCGCACGTTGAGTGTCTTGGACGACGCCCCGGCCACCTCCACCGGCTGCTTTTCGTCCATCTCCAGCTTGACGCCGTCGATGCCGCTGGCGGTCACCGTATAGCCGCGGGCCTGCTCCGCCGTATTGTAGATCTGGATGCGGTAGGCGTTCTCCAGCAGGCCCTCGCGGGTCTCCCGCACCAGCGTCGCGCGGTCGCGGATGACGTTGACCTTGAGCGGCACGCGCAGGTAGAGCGTCGCCGCCACCGCTGCCATGACCGCGAGCAGAATCGCCGAATAGATCAGCGTGCGCGGGCGCAGGATGTGGCTGCGGATGTCCTGGTCGGGGTACTTGTGCTTGATGACGTTCTCGGTGGAGAAGCGGATCAGCCCGCGCGGATAGCTCATCTTCTCCATCACCTGGTTGCAGCCGTCCACGCAGGCGCCGCAACCGATGCACTCGTATTGCAGGCCGTCGCGGATGTCGATGCCCGTCGGGCAGACCTGTACGCAAATGCCGCAGTCGACGCAATCCCCGAGTCCTTTGGCCTTGTGATCGACGCTGCGCCCGCGCGAGCCGCGCGGCTCGCCGCGGTTGTAGTCGTAGGTGACGATCAGCGTGTCGGGATCGAACATCACGCTCTGGAAGCGGGCGTAGGGGCACATGTACTTGCACACCTGCTCGCGCATCCAGCCGGCGTTGCCATAGGTGGCGAAGCCGTAGAACAGCACCCAGAACCACTGCCAGGGCCCCAGGCTCAGCGTCACGAAATCGCCGAGCAGCTCGCGGATCGGCGTGAAGTAGCCGACGAAGGTGAGGCCGGTCCACAGCGACAGGGCGATCCAGAGCCCGTGCTTGGTGGCCTTCAGGCGCAGCTTGCGCCCCGAGAGCGGCTGCTGGTCCAGCTTCATGCGCTGGGGACGGTTTCCCTCCACCCACTCCTCGATCCAGAGGAACACCTGGGTGTAGACGGTCTGCGGACAGGCGAAGCCGCACCACAGCCGCCCGGCGACGGCGGTGAACAGGAACAGCGACAGCGCCGCGATCACCAGCAGCCCGGTCAGCAGGATGAAGTCCTGCGGCCAGAAGACGACGCCGAAGATGTAGAACTTGCGGCTGGCCAGGTCGAACAGCACCGCCTGGCGGTCGTTCCAGACGAGCCAGGGCAGGCCGTAGAACACGAGCTGGGTGATCACCACCAGCGCGATGCGCCAGTTGGCGATGACGCCCGAGACCGCGCGCGGATAGATCTTCCTGCGGATCTCGTAGAGGGAGACCTCGAGGTCGTCGGCGCCGGCGGCCGGCGGCGGGCTCTTCGGTAACGGCTGACTCACTGCGATCGCTCGATCTCAAGTCGGGGCTCGCGGCCCCAGAAAACGGAAGGGGAGGCCGGCGCCAAGGCGCCGGTTCCCTCCCCTGCCCCCGATTTATCGTTGTTCGGGCGCGCGCGGGGCGCGCGCATCCCGCCGCGTTACTTCTTGCCGTGCGACAGGCCGTAAACGTAGGCCGTCAGCAGGTGGATCTTCGCCGGCGACAGCTTGTCGCCCCAGGCCGGCATCACGCCCTGGCGCCCCTTCGCGATGGTCTCGATGATGGCGGCCTCCGAGCTGCCGTAGAGCCACTCGTCATCGGTCAGGTTGGGCGCGCCGATCTGCGGGTTGCCCTTCCCCTCCGGCCCGTGGCAGGCGGCGCAGACCGCGAACTTCTCCTTGCCCTGCTCGGCCAGCTTGGCGTCGTGGGGCAGGTTGGACAGGCTGCGTACGTAGTTGGCCACCGCCTTCGCCGCCTCGGCGCCGCCGATGGCGTCGATCATCGGCGGCATCGCACCCTGGCGGCCGGCGGCGATGCTGGTCTTGATCGACTCCGGGTCGCCGCCCCACTGCCAGGCGTCGTTCGCCAGGTTGGGGAAACCCGCCGCGCCGCGGGCGGCCGAGCCGTGACACTGCGAGCAGTACGTCTGGAACAGCCGCTGCCCCATTTCGTGCGCCTGGGAGTCGGCCGCCACCGCCGGGACGTCCATCTTCGCGTACTTGTCGAAGATCGGCCCGAACCGCTCCTCGGCCCGCTGCTGCTCGGCCTCGAGCTGGCCCTTCGAGCTCCAACCCAGCACGCCGGGGAAAACCGCGAGCCCCGGATACAGCACCAGGTAGATCAGCGAAAAAACGATCGTGATGTAGAACAGGTTGCGCCACCAGCCCGGCAGCGGGTTGTTCCACTCCGCCAGGTCCTCGTCCCAGCTGTGGCCGGTCGTGCCGACGGTCTCCCCTTTCTTCAGCTTCGCCGTCGTCTGCGTCTTCAGGAACACCGCGCAGCCGATGATCGAAACCAGCGTCAGGATCGCGACGAACCAGGCCCAGAAACCGCTCGTGAAATCCGCCATTCTCGTTCTCCCTTACGAGCGCTCGCGGCCGTCGGCGGACGCGCCGCGCGGCTCATCTTCGTCGAACGGCAGCTGTGCCGCCGCCTCGAAGCGCTGCTTGCTCCTGTTGCTGTAGGCCCAGAACACGATGCCGAGAAAGCTGACGAAAGCCAGCACCGTCATCAGGGAACGTGCGTCGTTGATGTCCATGGCGTTACCTCGCGCTCTGCAGGGAGGTGCCCAGCACCTGGAGGTAGGCGATGATCGCCTCCATCTCGGTCCTGCCTTCCACTTCCGATGCGGCCTTGGCGATCTCCTCGTCCGTGTACGGCACGCCGAGGCGCTGCAGCGCCTTCATGTGCTGCGGAATACGCTGGGCGTTCACCTTGGCGGTGGCGAACCAGGGGTAGGCCGGCATGTTG
Source organism: Pelomicrobium sp. (assembly GCA_035466595.1). Lineage (GTDB taxonomy): Bacteria > Pseudomonadota > Gammaproteobacteria > Burkholderiales > UBA6910 > DATIUV01. The sequence goes on along the minus strand of DATIUV010000228.1, from coordinate 5,485 downwards.
GACTCCGGCACGACGTCGCGCGGGTTCATGAAGTGCACGCGGTGCCACTCGTCGGAGTAGCGCCCGCCCACGCGCGCCAGATCCGGGCCGGTGCGCTTGGAGCCCCACTGGAACGGATGGTCGTAGACCGACTCGCCCGCCACCGAGAAGTGGCCGTAGCGCTCCACCTCCGCGCGGAACGGCCGCACCATCTGCGAGTGGCAGTTGTAGCAGCCCTCGCGCTGGTAGATGTCGCGCCCGGCGAGCTGCAGCGCGGTGTACGGCTTCAGGCCCGGCACCGGTTGCGTGGTCGACTTCTGGAAGAACAGCGGCACGATCTCCACGAGGCCGCCGACCGCCACGACCAGCACGATCAGCACGATCATGAGGCCGATGTTTTTCTCGATCGTTTCGTGTTTCATGGTCCGGTTCCTCTCAGTGCGCGGCGGCCGGCGCCGGCACCGGCACGTTGTCGACCGCCTTCGACCCGGCCATCGTCTTCCAGGTGTTGTAGGCCATGATCAGCATGCCGCTGAAGAACAGCAGCCCGCCCAGCAGCCGGATGCCGTAGAAGGGGTACATGGCCTTCACCGACTCGGCGAACGCGTAAGTCAGCGTGCCGTCGTCGTTGACGGCGCGCCACATCAGGCCCTGGGTCACGCCGGCGATCCACATGGCGGCGATGTACAGCACCACGCCGATGGTGGACCACCAGAAGTGCAGGTTGACCAGACGCATCGACCACATCTCGGTCTTGCCGACCATGCGCGGGATCAGGAAGTACATCGCGCCGATCGAGATCATCGCGACCCAGCCCAGCGCGCCGGAGTGCACGTGGCCGATGGTCCACTCGGTGTAGTGCGACAGCGCGTTCACCGTCTTGACCGACATCATCGGCCCCTCGAAGGTGGACATGCCGTAGAACGACAGCGACACGACCAGGAACTTGAGGATCGGGTCGGTGCGCAGCTTATGCCACGCGCCCGACAGCGTCATGATGCCGTTGATCATGCCGCCCCAGGACGGCGCCAGCAGGATCAGCGAGAACAGCATGCCGAGCGACTGGGTCCAGTCCGGCAGCGCCGTGTAGTGCAGGTGGTGGGGTCCGGCCCACATGTAGGTGAAGATCAGGGCCCAGAAGTGCACCACCGACAGCCGGTACGAATAGACCGGGCGGCCCGCCTGCTTCGGCACGAAGTAGTACATGATGCCGAGGAAGCCGGCGGTCAGGAAGAAGCCCACCGCGTTGTGGCCGTACCACCACTGGACCATCGCGTCCTGGGCCCCGCTGTAGGCGGAGTAGGACTTCCAGAACGACGCCGGCATCGCCGCGCTGTTGACCAGGTGCAGCAGCGCCACCGTGAGGATGAAGGCGCCGAAGAACCAGTTGGCCACGTAGATGTGCGGCGTCTTGCGCTTGGCGATGGTGCCGAAGAAGACGACGGCGTAGGCGACCCAGACCAGCGTGATCAGGATGTCGATCGGCCACTCGAGCTCGGCGTATTCCTTGCCGCTGGTGAACCCCAGCGGCAGCGTGATCGCCGCCAGCACGATCACCACGTTCCAGCCCCAGAACGTGAACGCCGCGAGGCCGTCGCTGAACAGGCGCGTGTGGCAGGTCCGCTGCACCACGTAGTACGAGGTCGCGAACAGCGCCGAACCGCCGAAGGCGAAGATCACGGCGTTGGTGTGCAGCGGCCGCAGCCGGCCGAACGACAGCCACGGAATGCCGTGGGTCAGGTCCGGCCAGATCATCTGGGCGGCGATGATGACGCCGACCAGCATGCCGACGATGCCCCAGACCACGGTCATCACCGTGAACTGGCGCACCACCTTGTAGTTGTACGTGGATTGCGCTTGCATTCACATCTCCCCGATTGAAAACCTGCAGCCTTTCGCTGGCGTGGCGGACGGGCGGCGCAAAAAGACGCCCTCCTGCGGACGGCTCCGGCGATGTTACCGGCCGCCCGCGTGCCTCCATTTGACGTAGATCAAATCACCGCTTCCGCTCCTCGGGCGGCAAATCGTCGTCCATCAGGATGCGGTGGGCCGGTCCTTCCAGGTCGTCGAACTGGCCGCTTTTCACGGCCCACCAGAACACGGCCCCGACCAGGAACACCAGCACGATCGAGAGCGGGATCAGGAGGTAGAGGATATCCACGGCGCGGCCTCACTCGTCGGCGCTGAGCGCCGGGCGTCCCCACAGCCGCCGCCCCGCCCGCTGCCGCGCCGGCATCGACGTCCCGCCGTCACGCAGCAGCCGCAGGGCGTTGAGAACGACCAGCAGCGAGCTCGCCGCCATGCCGATCCCGGCCAGCCACGGCGTCACGTACCCGGCGATCGCGAGCGGCAGCGCCACGACGTTATAGGCGACCGCCCAGCCCAGGTTCTGCCGCACGACCCTGAGAGTGCGCCGGGCGGTCACGTGAGCGTCGGCCAGCTCGGTCAGGCGCGAGGACACCAGCACGGCGTCCGCGCTGGCCTGCGCGACCTGGGTCGCGTCCCCTACCGCCACCGACACCTGCGCCTGGGCCAGCACCGGCGCGTCGTTGATGCCGTCGCCGACCATCGCCACGACGGCACCCCTGCCCTGGAGCCGCTCGACGTAGGCCAGCTTGTCCGCCGGCGTCGCCGCACCGATCGCCTCGTCGATACCGAGTTCGCGCGCGACGGCGGCCACGGCTTCGGGTCGATCGCCGGAAAGCAGCGCTACCCGCACGCCTTGCCGGCGCAACCGCGCCACGCCGTCGGCCGCGTCCGGTCGCAGCGTGTCGCCCAGGGCGAACGCGGCGATCCAGCCGGACTCGTCGCCGAGAGCCACCAGCGTATCGGCGTCGCCGGCATCCGCCGCCAGTGACGAGGGCATGACGCCCGCGAGCTCGGCGACGAAGTCGGGCCGGCCGATGCGCAGGCGCTTACCCGCGACGAGGCCCTCGACCCCTCGGCCGGGGCAGTTCGTCACCTGCTGCGCCCGCGCGCTGGCAGCCCCCTGCTCCCGCGCGGCAGCGGTAATTGCGCCCGCCAGCGGGTGCTCGGAGCCCGCCTCGAGCGCCACGGCCAGCGTCAGCGCCTCCTGCGGCGACCGGCCGCCGACGCAGCTCACCCTCCGCACGGCCGGCTGCCCGAGAGTGAGGGTGCCGGTCTTGTCGAACACGATGTGGGTCGCGCGCGCCAGCGTTTCCAGCACGTGCCCGCGCGTCACCAGCAGGCCGCGGCGCGTCAGCCGACTGGTGGCAGCGGCGAGCGCGGTGGGCGTGGCGAGCGAGAGCGCGCACGGGCAGGTCACCACCAGCACCGCCACCGTGATCCAGAGGGCGCGGGCCGGATCCACCGCATGCCACCCCAGATAGACACCGGCCGCCACCACCAGCAGGACCGCAACGAACCACCCCGCGACGCGGTCCGCCAGCGTGGCGATCGGCGGCTTGTGCGCGAGCGCGCGATCCAGCAGCCGCACGATGCCGGCGAGCACGGTGTCCTGCCCGATCGCCTCGACCCGCAGCACCACCGGGCTTTCGACGTTGACCGCGCCGCCGGTGAGCCGCTCGCCGGCGCGCCTGGCGATGGGCCGGCTTTCGCCCGTGAGCAGCGACTCGTCCACCGACGTCGCGCCGTCGACGATGCGGCCGTCGGCGGGAATCGTCTCGCCGGGCTTCACCAGCAGATGATCGCCGACGGCCAGCTCGCCGACCGCGACGGTCTCGTCGTCCAGCGTCGCGGGAAAGCCCGGCAGCCGCCGCGCCAGCGCCGGCAGCACGCGCGCCAGCCGCTCCGTCGCATCGCCCGCGCGCTGGCGCGCGGTCATCTCCAGGTAGCGCCCGCCCAGCAGGAAGAAGACGAACATGGCGACCGAGTCGAAGTAGACCTGGCCCTCGCCGGTAACGGTCGCCCACACGCTGGCCGCGAACGCCAGCGCGACGCCGAGCGCGACCGGCACGTCCATGCCGACGCGCCCCGCCCGCAGGTCGCTCCAGGCGCCGCGGAAGAACCGCGCCGCCGAGAACAGCACCACCGGCAGCGTCAGCACGAGCCCGGCCCAGTGCATCAGCGCCTCGATGTCGCGCGGCATGTCGCCGTCGCCGGCGAGGTAGACCGGCACGGCGTACATCATCACCTGCATCGCGCCGAAGCCGGCGACGAAGAGCTCCCACAGCGCGCGGCGCCGCTCCTTGCGGTGCACTTCCTCCTGGCGCGCCGGATCGAACGGGTGCGCGGTGTAGCCGATGGCGGCGATGGCGCGCAGGATCTCGGACAGGCGGATGCGGCTTGCGTCCCAGCGCACCCGAGCGCGGTGCGTGGTGTAGTTGACGTTGACCGAGAGCACCCCGGGGAGCCGCGCGAGATGCTGCTCGTTGAGCCAAACGCAGGCGGCGCAGCGGATGCCCTCCAGGATCAGAGACGCCTCGCGCACGTCGGCGCCCTCGACGCGCACGAAGCTGGCCTGCACCTGGGGCGCGTCGTAGACGGCGAGCTGCTTGAGGAATTCAGGGACAGTGTCCTGCGGCGAGACCGGCAGCGCGCTGCGGTGACGGTAGTAGTCGCCGAGGCCGGCGCACACGATGCTCTCCGCGACCGCCTCGCAACCCGGGCAGCACATCGGCCGCCGGGCGCCGTCGATCACGGCCGCGTAGGCGGTGCCCGCCGGAACCGGCAGCCCGCAATGGAAGCAGGATTCGGCGGCGCCCGTTGCGACGGATGCGGATTTGGAAACAGTCAAACGGCCAGGCCTCATTGCGGCGGCGCCGCTACGCCACCGAGTCTTGCCCCTGCGCGGGGTCGCGTGCAAGCAAAAATGCGCGCCGGGGGCTCGCGCCCCCGGCTCCTGCTAAATCTTAGCAGTTTCTAATACATTCCCGGGCAACGCAAGCCCGGCGGCCGCTCAGAACCGGTAAGCGACGCCGACGCCGTAGACCCACGGATCGATGTCGATGTCGCCCGAAATGCCAAGCGCCGGCACGGAAACGTCGGTGCTGACCCAGGTCTTCTGGATGTCAATATTCAGGTACCAGTTCTTGTTCAGCTGGTAGTCGAGGCCGACGCGGATCGCCGGGCCGAAATTGCTGTTGTCGATGTCGATCGGCGTCCCGTTCGGCAGCCGGAGGTCGTCGTCGGTGAGATAGAACCACGTCACCCCGGCGCCGACGTAGATGCTGGCCCCCTGCCCGACGTTGAAATGGTAGTCCAGGGTCAGGGTCGGCGGCAGCTGCGTGACGTCGCCAACCGCACCGATGGTGCTGACCGAAACGTCGTGCTTCTGCGGATAGGTCAGCAACAGCGTCGTGCTGATGTTGGGCGTCCAGAAGTAAACGATGTCGCCGGTGACGCCCCAGCTGTTGTCGACGTCGACGTCGAGGCCCGGCGCCACGGAGCCGCTGGTGCTGGGATCGATATTGGCGACGCGCGCCCGGAGCATCCACGGGCTTTCTGCGTAGGCAGTGGCCGAAACGAATCCCGCGGCAGCCAGCAACGCAACCAACAAGCGCTTCTTCATGATTCAACTCTCCCC
>DATIUV010000227.1:0-1532 GCA_035466595.1 Pelomicrobium sp. | reverse complement strand
CGCGGTGACACACTCCATGCCCAGCGCTTCGGCAGTCTGCAGCGCGCGCCTGGCCGGGCTGACGATCACGCGCGTGTCCGCGGGCAGCCGCGGCCGCAGCCACTTCGCGATCCGCTTCGCCTGCTTCACGCCTTTCGGCGTGAGCTTGCGCGCCAGATCCGGCACGCCGTCCTCGGCCTCGGCGTGGCGCCACAGGATCAGGTCCATCTCATGGTCCTCCTCGGGCGGTTTGCTCATGCCTTCGCTGCATCGTCCCAGAACGGCTTCTGGCGACGCAAGTGCTTGAACGCCGTCGCCAGCTCGCTGCGGCAATGCGCCGCGCGCTGGGCGCCCCAGCCGGCGACGATGCCGGCGGCCTCGTGCACGCCCGCGTCGGCCGTCTCGCCGCGGATCTCCTCCAGCAGCCGCTGCGTCGTCGCGGCGTCGTTGATCGCGCCGAGAATGTCCTGCAGGTCCTCCAGCGCCTCGATGAAGGCCTCCGCGCGCTTGCCGGTAAACAGCCCGTGGAAGAACTCCGCCGCGTAGCGCAGCTTCTTGCCGGCGATACGGAGCTGGTGCAGCTCTTCCGCCGTGAACTCGCGATGGCCCTTGCCGCGCTTGACGAACTGCCGGTGGCGCTTGGCCAGCACGGCTGAGGCGAAGCCCGGGACCGGCGCGTCGACGGCGGCGAGCTGCTCGGCAGTCAGCGCCTCGCGCCACGATCGCGCGCCGAGCCAGGCCGACAACGCCAGCGTGATCTCGCGGTAGCGCGGCGCCGCTGCGGCGTTGCGCGCGCGCTGGTTGTGCCGCGCCTGCAGGCCTTCTGCGGCGGCGGCGAGCCGCAGCAGGCCGGCGTGGTCGGGGAAGGCGGCGCGGATCGGCGGCAGCGTCTCGGTGACGAAGACGTCCCAGTCGCGCGCCGGGCCCAGCTCGCCCGCGAGCCACTTGAGCTCGTCGCGCAGCGGCGCGAACAGCGCCTTCGGGAACGCGGCGGAGAACGTCGACAGCGCCGAGCGCATCCGGCGCAGGCCGACGCGCATCTGGTGCAGGTACTCGACGTCGTCGAGACCGGCGCGCACGCCCTCGGCGTTGGCCTGCACCTGGTACAGGCAGGCCGACACGATGGCGGCCAGCGCCTGCTCGACGCTGTGCTCATGGTCGAAGCGCGGCTTGCGCGCCTTCACCACCGGCGGCGGGGCCTGGTCCAGCAGCCGGAAGCCGCGCTCGGCCTTGTTGACGACCTCGGTCTCCAGCTCGAAGCTGCGCGCCAGCTCGAGCAGCAGCGCGTAGGCGTCGCGCGCGCTGGCCGGATCCATCTCCAGCTCGAGCTCGGCGAGCGCTTCGCGACGGCCGCCCGCGACGACGTGGCCGCGGTCGATCGCCAGCTCGGCCGCGCCCGCGGCGAACTGCAGCGGCACCGTGGTGCGGCGAAAGTCGGTCTCGAAAACGGGCGCGAGGCGGTCGTGCACCTCCGGCGAATCCAGCAGTTCGCGCGCCTGCGGCGCGTCGATCTTGGCCAGCTCGGGACGGCAGGCGGCGACGTTTGCCTCCCA
>DATIUV010000226.1:0-3311 GCA_035466595.1 Pelomicrobium sp. | reverse complement strand
GGCAGCGCGATCAGGCCCGCCAGCGCGCCGAGCAGCAGCCGCCGGAGCGTTCGGCGCGGGATGACGCCGCTCACGGCGCGGCCGCCGTCGCGTACCGCGCGCAGCGGAAGCCGACATCCGGGCGCGCGTCGCTGCCGTAATCGCGCCAGGTCCAGCGCAGTGGGCTGACGCTGCCGTGCATCCAGCTGGAGCCGCGGATCACGTGGTGCTTGCCGCCGTCGGGTCCGCGCGGATCGGTCTCCGGCTTGCCGCCTGCGGGGATGCCGTAGGCGTCGTGGACCCACTCGGCCGCGTTGCCGGCGAGATCGAAGAACCCCGCCGGACCCGCCTTGAAGCTGCCGACCGGCGCCGTGCCGGCATGGCCGTCGTCGTAGTCCTTCAGCGTGTCGGCCAGCGTCGTCGCCACCGAGCGGTCGGCGAAGTTGCCGCTGCCCGCCGGCGGCGGCAGCGCGTCGCCCCAGGGAAAGCGCGACGGCTGGCGCACGCCGGCGACGCGCGCCGCGAACGCCCACTCCGCCTCGGTCGGCAGGCGATAGCCGGGCCCGACGGGCGTCGCCGCCGCCAGCGTGCCGCCGGCGGCCGCGTACACCGGCGGCAGCTTGGCCGCGTCGTTGAGCGCGTTGCAGTAGGCCGCCGCGTCCGCCCATGTCACGTTGACGACCGGATGCGATGCGCCCTCGAGGCCGATCGCGTCGAAGCGGCCCGAGCGGTGCGCCGGCCGGAATTTCGCGAACTGGGCGTTGGTCACTTCCGTGGCTCCGAGGTAGTACGGGCGCGTGAGGCGCACCTCGCGCAGCGTCTCGTTGGCGCGCTGGCCGGGGTCGCGGCGCGACGCGCCCATGGTGAACGTACCGGGCCGCACCAGCAACATCACGGTGCCGTCCGGTGCCGTGATCCGGTCCGGCAGCGCGTCCGCGCGGGTCCCCGCCGGGCGCAGCCGGACGCGCTGGCTCTGCTCGAACCCCGGCTTGGGCGTCACCCACACCTGGGCGGCTTCGAAACCCTCGCGCCGGATTTCCAGCAGCGTCGGCACCGCGGCGAGCTGGTGCGTGCCGTGGGCGGTGCCCAGGGTGCGGCCCTCGATGCTGAGCTGCGCGTCGCGCGGCTCGACGTCGAGCGTGACACGGCCCTGCTCGGCGCTGAGCGCGACGCTGAGGCGGGCTTCCTCGCCCGCCTTCAGCCGCGCCGCGCGCGTCGCGGTGCCGTAGCCGGCCTTGGAAACCGTGATGCGATGGTCACGGTCCGGGGCCAGCGCGAGCGTCGCCGGCGTGGCGCCCGCGTAGCGCCCGTCGACGGCAACGCTGGCGCCCGGCGGATCGCGGTCGACGCGCAGCACGCCGTCGGCCGGCGCCAGCGTCACCGGGCCGATGGTCTGCGCCTCGCCGGCGACGACCTCGACGGTTTCCTTCCACGGCTTGTGGCGCGGCGCGCGAATTTCGAGGCTGCGGTTGCCGGCGGTCATCTGCGTGGTGAGCGGCAGCGCGCCCGCCTCGGCGCCATCGACCCACAGGCGCGCGCCCGCCGTGGCGGACTGGACGGTGACGGCCGCGGAGGCCGGGATCAGCGCCACGCTCAGCGTCTGCCGCTGCCCGAGGCCCTCGATCTCGACGTCGCCGGAGAACTCGGCGTAACCGTCGGCGCGGATGACGACGGGATGACGGCCGGCGGCAAGCTCCAGGTCGGCGAGCGGCGTCCTGCCGGCCGGCGCGCCATTCACCAGGACTTCGGCGCCCGTCACGCCCGGCGTGGTGACCGAGAGGTATCCGGGCAGCTTCTCCAGCTTCAGCTCCACGCGTTGCCGGTCCGCGGCCGTGATGTCGACGTCCACGGCGAGCGGCCGGTAGCCGCTGCGCTCGGCGCTCAGGCGATAGCGTCCCGGCAGCGCGAGATAGCCGTCGGCCAGCAGGAAGGCCGGCAGGCCGCCGTCGAGGCTCACCTTGTCCGGCGCGGGCTGGATGTCCACCTGGAGCATGCGGGCGGAGAACACGAACCAGAGAACGACGGCCAGCGCCGCCAGCGCGCCGCCGACGTAGATCCCGCGCACGCGCCGTCGCCGGGGCGCGGGCGCCGGCGGGGGCGGCCGCGGCTCGATCGCGGGCGGGCAGGGCGACAGGACGACGTCGCCGTCGGCCGCCAGCGCGATGCCGCTGCCCTGCACGCGAACCGAAATCGCCTGCGCGCCGATGCGGACCACGTCGCCGTCGCGCAGCCATTGAGCGGCGGCGAGGCGATGGTCGTTGAGGAACACCGGCGCCGCGTCCGGGAGCGGCTGCAGGTACGGCAGGCCGCCGCTGACCGCCAGCGCGGCGGCGCCGCCGGAGGCGGGGGCGAGCATCAGCGGACCCGCCGCGAGGTCGCCGTCCGCCGCGCCGCCCGGGCCTTCCAGCCGGACCTTCAAACGCGCTCCTCGCAGGCGATGAACACGCGCGGCGCGGGCCGGCCGGGCTCCAGCGTCACTTCGACGCGCACGTCGCGGTAGCCGGGCCGCGAGCCCACCAGCGTGTAGGTGCCCGGCGTCAGCGTCACCTCCCGGGCGTGAAAGCGGCCCAGCGGCCCGACGCGGTAGAGCACGACGTCGGTGGCGTTGTCGGAGGCGAGCTGCAGCGTGACCTCGGTGGCGGCGCGCTGCACCGCCGCCGCCAGGCGCTGGCGCTCCGCCGCGAGACGCGGCCCGGCCGCGCTCTCGGACGCGAGCGCCGCGAGCAGCTGCTGCGCCTCGTCGCGCACGCGGGGCGAGTACAGGCGCTGCGGGTCCGCGAGGAACGCGGCGATGCGCGCGTGCAGCGCGATCCGGCGCTCGCTGCGGGCGATGCCCTCGGCGGCGAAATCCACGGTCGGGTCGAGCGCCGCCGCGCGCCGGTACGCCGCGAGCGCGTCGTCCCAGCGCTCAGCCGATTCATGCTGCCGGCCCTCGGCCTGGAGGTTGGCGAGCTGTTCGCGTTGCAGGCCCGCCCGCGCGCGCGCCAGCCCGTCCGCCGCCGGCGCGCTGCCCGCGCGCAGCTGCAACGCCGCGACGAAGGAGCGCTCGGCGCTGGCCCAGTCCGATTGTTCGAGCTGGGCGAGCCCCCGGGTCATCAACGCCTCGAAGCGCTGGGACGCAAGCCGGCCGTCGACGCGCGCGAGCGCCGCGCGCGCCGGCTCGTGCCCGGGATCCAGGGCCACGGCCGCGGCGTAGGCCTCGCGCGCTTCCGCGAGCTTGCCGTCCCGCTCCAGCGCCTCGCCCGCCGCGACCCGGGCGCGCACGTCGTCCGCCGTCCCGGCGCGGTCGAGCCCGCGGCGCGCCCGCGCGTCGTCCGGTCGGATCAGCAGCG
>DATIUV010000225.1:0-10972 GCA_035466595.1 Pelomicrobium sp. | reverse complement strand
AATGCGGAAAGCGTGCGGCTCGAGAGGGATGGCAAGTCCGTGCCGCTCGAGGCGCGGCCGGGCTCCGGCGTCGCCCGCCTGACGCTCGAGTGAGGTAGACATGCGGCACGGTCTCGAGCCGAGGCGGCCAAGCCTGCAGGTGCGAATCGCCGACGTCGCCGTCGGCGGCGGCGCGCCGGTGGTGGTGCAATCCATGACCAACACGGACACCGCCGATGCCGAGGCGACCGCGCGCCAGGTGATCGACCTTGCGCGCGCCGGCTCCGAGCTGGTGCGCATCACGGTCAACACGGCGGAGGCCGCGGCGCAGGTAGCGCGCATCCGCGACTTGGTCGCGCAGGCCGGTGTGGATGTCCCGCTGGTCGGCGACTTCCATTTCAATGGCCACCGCCTGCTGGCGCAGCATCCGGAGTGCGCGGAGGCGCTGGCGAAGTACCGCATCAACCCCGGCAACGTCGGCCATGGCTCCAAGCGCGACGCCCAGTTCGCCACGATGATCGAGACCGCCTGCCGTTACGGCAAGCCGGTTCGCATCGGCGTCAACTGGGGCAGCCTCGATCCTGCGTTGCTGGCGCGGTTGATGGACGAGAACGGCCGGCGACCGGCGCCGCTGAGTGCGGCGGCGGTCACCCGTGAGGCGCTGGTGACGTCGGCGCTCGAAAGCGCGGCGCAGGCCGTTGAGCTGGGCCTGCCGCGCGAGCGCATCGTGCTCTCGTGCAAGGTGAACGGCGTGCAGGACCTCATCGCCGTGTACCGGGAGCTCGCGCGCCGCTGCGATTATCCGCTCCACCTCGGGCTGACCGAGGCCGGCATGGGGTCCAAGGGCATCGTTGCGTCGTCCGCCGCGCTGGCGGTGCTGCTGCAGGAGGGCATCGGCGACACCATCCGCATCTCGCTGACCCCGGAGCCGGGCGGCGATCGTACCCGGGAGGTCGTTGTCGCGCAGGAGCTGTTGCAGACCATGGGCATCCGCTCGTTCACGCCGCTGGTGGTGGCGTGCCCCGGCTGCGGCCGCACCACCAGTACCTTCTTCCAGGAACTGGCCCGCGACATCCAGGGCTACATCCGCCAGCAGATGCCGCGCTGGCGTGCCGAGTACGCCGGCGTCGAAGACATGAACGTCGCCGTGATGGGCTGCGTCGTCAACGGCCCCGGCGAAAGCAAGCACGCCAACATCGGCATCAGCCTGCCGGGCACCGGCGAGGTGCCGGTGGCGCCGGTCTACGTCGACGGCGTGAAGACGGTAACCCTCAAAGGCACGGCCATCGCCGCGGAATTCCAGCGCCTCGTCGACGATTATGTCGCCACGCATTACCCCCGCCGCCATCCGGCGCCGGCCGAAACCGATCCGGCGGCCGCCGGCTGACGCGGCTCCCGGCGCGCCCGGGGAAGAATCGAACCCACGACGACCCATGACCGGAACGATCCAAGCCATCCGCGGCATGAACGATATCCTGCCGGAGGAGGCCCTGCGCTGGGAGGCGTTCGAGGCGCAGATTCAGGACTGGCTGCACGCCTACGGCTACCGTCCGATCCGCATGCCTCTGGTCGAGCGTACCGAGCTGTTCGTGCGCTCGATCGGCGAGGTGACCGATATCGTCGAGAAGGAGATGTACACCTTCGTCGACCAGCTGAACGGCGAGAGCCTCACGCTGCGGCCGGAAGGCACGGCGTCGTGCGTGCGGGCCGTGCTGGAGCACAACCTGCTCTACGGCGGCCCGCAGCGGCTCTTCTATGGCGGCGCCATGTTTCGCCACGAGCGGCCACAGAAGGGCCGCTACCGGCAGTTCCACCAGATCGGCGTCGAGGCGCTCGGCTACGCGGGCCCCGACGTCGACGTCGAGCAGATCGTGATGACCGCGCGGCTGTGGCGCCGGCTCGGGCTTTCCGACCTGCGGCTGGAGATCTCTACCCTCGGCAGCAGCGAGGCGCGCGCGCGCTACCGCGCCCGGCTGATCGCGTACCTGGAGTCGCACGCGCAGGCCCTCGACGCCGACGCCAGGCGCCGGCTGCACACCAACCCGCTGCGCATCCTCGACAGCAAGAACCCGGCGATGCGGGAGCTGATCGCGAACGCGCCGCGCCTGCTGGACGATCTCGACGAGGACTCGCTCGTCCATTTCGACGAGCTGCAGACGGGGCTACGGCGCCACGGCGTCGAGTTCACGGTCAACCCGCGGCTGGTGCGCGGCCTGGACTACTACAACCGCACGGTGTTCGAGTGGATCACCGATCGGCTCGGGGCGCAGGGCACCGTCTGCGCCGGCGGCCGCTACGACGGGCTGGTCGAGCAGCTGGGCGGCAAGCCGGCGCCCGCCTGCGGCTTCGCCATGGGGCTCGAGCGCCTGCTGGCGCTGCTGGAGGGCACGGAGCGCCTGGCGGCGCGGCGCCCGGACGTCTACCTCGTGCACCAGGGCGCGCAGGCCGACGCGGTGGCGCCGCTGGTGGCCGAGCGGCTGCGCGACGCCGGATTGCGGGTCGTGCTTCACTGCGGTGGCGGCAGTTTCAAGTCGCAGATGAAGAAGGCGGACGGCAGCGGCGCGGCCTTCGCCGTCATCATCGGCGACGAGGAGGCGGCCGCCGGCGAGCTGAGCATCAAGCCGCTGCGGAGCGCGGCGGAGCAGGTGCGCGTGGCGGCGGAGGAGGCGCCGGCGCTGTTAAAGGAACAGGCATGGCCGGCGACGACGCCGGCGTGATGGGCACAGTTGGGGGACGCGGGTGGCATACGACCTTGAAGAACAGGAACAGATCGACGCGCTGAAAGCGTGGTGGAAGGAGAACGGGCGGCTGGTGCTGCTGGCGCTGGCCGCGTTCGTGCTCTCGGTGGCGGGCGTGCAGGGCTGGCGTTATTACCAGGCGCAGCAGACGCGCGAGGCGGCGGGGGCTTACCAGGCGGTGGAGCTGGCGCTGGTGCCCGGGGATCTGACGCGTGCGCTCGCCGAGGCGAGGTCGTTGCGTGGCAGCTATCCCGGGTCCGCGTACGCGCCACGCGCCGCCCTGGCGGTCGCGCGGCTGGCGGTCGACAAGAAGGACCTCGATGCAGCGCGCACGGAATTGCAGTGGGCGGTCGAGAACGCGAAGGAGGAGAGCCTGCGGGACACGGCGCGGCTGCGGCTGGCGCGGGTGTTACTCGCGCAGAAACGCTCCGACGAGGCGCTGGCAACGCTTTCCGGACCGGTCACGCCGGCTTTCGAGGCCCTCTTCGCGGATCTGCGCGGCGACATCCTGCAGGCACAGGGCAAGACGGCCGAGGCGCGGGCCGCCTACCAGAAGGCGCTGGAGCAGACCGCCGCCGAAAACCCGTTCCGCGCCCTGGTCGAACTGAAGCGCGACGCCTTGCCGGGAGCGAAGCCGTGAGGGCGGCGGGACGCACGGCTGCCGCCGTTGCGCTGGCGCTGGTCACGGGCGGGTGCTCCACCATCTCGGGCTGGTTTGGCGGCGGCAGCACGGCAATCAAGCCGACGCCGCTGGCGGAATTCAGTCCATCGGCGTCGGTTGAGGTGGTCTGGCGGGCCGGGGTCAGCCCCGGACGCGGGCTCGGCCTCTCGCCGGCGGTGGACGGCGACGCGGTGTACGCGGCGGGTGCCAACGGCGTGCTGGCCCGCTTCGAGCTCGCGAGCGGGCGCGAGGTGTGGCGTATCAGCCTGGATCGCCGCATCAGCGGCGGCGTCGGCGTGGGTGACGGCGTGGTCGTGGTCGGCACGCCGGAGGGCGACGTCCTTGCCTTTGACACCAGCGGTACGGCCAAGTGGACGGCGCGAATCGGCACCGAGGTGCTCAGCCCGCCCCAGGTAGCCGATGGCATCGTCGTCGCGCGCGGCAGCGACGGTCGGCTGTTCGGTTTCGACGCCGGCAGCGGCAGCCGCAAATGGGTCTACCAGCGCGCCAATCCGCCGCTCACGCTGCGCAATTTCGCCGGCGCCCGCGTGGTGCGGGGCGCGGTCTTTTCGGGATTCCCGGGCGGCAAGCTCGTCGCGCTGCGGCTCGACAACGGCCTCGTCGGGTGGGAGGTATCGGTCGCGCAGCCGCGCGGGGCGACCGAGCTCGAGCGCATCGCCGACATCACCAGCACGCCGGCGGTGGTGGAAAGCGCGGTCTGCGCCGTGGCCTACCAGGGCCGCGTCGGGTGCTACGACGTGCGCAACGGCAACCCGCTCTGGAGCGCCGAGCTCTCCAGCCACGTCGGCCTCGACGCCGATGGGCGCGGCGTCTACGTTACCGCCGAGCGGGGGATTCCGGTGGCATTCGACCGTGTGCGCGGAACCCAGCTGTGGAAGCAGGACAAGCTCGCGAACCGGAGCACGGGCCGGCCGCTTGCGGCGGGCCCGCTGGTGGCCGTCGGCGACTTCGAAGGCTACGTGCATTTCCTCAGCGCGGCAGACGGCGCCTTCGCCGCCCGCGTTGCCACGGACGGCAAGCCCATCGTCGCCGCGCCGGTGGCGACGTCCCAGGGGCTCCTGGTGCAGACCACCGAGGGCGGGCTGTTCCTTTTGCGGGTGCGGTAAGCGGCCGCGCCTGCGGCCTGTGCACGCTCGGGCCCGACGATGAAACCTACCCTGGTCCTGGTCGGCCGGCCCAACGTCGGCAAATCCACCCTGTTCAACCGGCTCACGCGCAGCCGCGCGGCGCTGGTCGCGGACATCCCGGGGCTCACGCGCGACCGCCATTACGGCATGGGCCGCGCCGGCGGCCACAGCTTTCTCGTCGTGGATACCGGCGGCCTGGAGCCCGAGGCGAAGGACGGCATTCTTGCCCACATGGCGCGCCAGACGCGGCAGGCCATCGACGAGGGCGATGTCGTCGTGTTTCTCGCCGATGCGCGCCAGGGCGTTGCCGCGCAGGACCGCGAAATCGCGGTCGAGCTGCGCCGCAGCGGCAAGCGGGTCGTGCTGGCCGTGAACAAGGCCGAGGGTCTCGCGCCGGAGGCGGCGCAGGCCGAGTTTTTCGAGCTCGGCCTCGGCGACCCGCTGCCGATCAGCGCCGCACACGGCGAGCGCGTCGGCGAGCTGGTGGAGCACGCGCTGGCGGGCTTTCCCGTGGACGACGAGGAGGAGGCGGTTGCCGACCATCCCCGCATCGCGGTGGTGGGCCGGCCCAACGTCGGCAAGTCGACCCTGGTCAACGCGCTGCTCGGCGAGGAGCGCGTGATTGCCTTCGACCAGCCGGGCACCACGCGCGACAGCATCGAGGTCGGATTCGAGCGCGCGGGCCGGCACTACACCCTGATCGACACGGCCGGTCTGCGCCGTCGCGGCCGCGTCGAGGAAACGGTGGAAAAGTTCTCGGTGGTGAAAACGCTGCAGGCGATCGAGCAGGCCAACGTCGCGATCCTCGTGCTGGACGCCCGCGCCGAGATCGCCGAGCAGGACGCGCACGTCGGGGGTTTCATCCTCGAGTCCGGCACGGCTTTGGTCGTGGCGGTCAACAAGTGGGATGGTCTCGACGACGAGCAGCGCGCCTGGGTGAAGCGGGAGCTTTCGCGCAAGCTCGACTTCCTGAGCTTCGCGCGGTTCCACTTCGTTTCGGCGCTGAACGGGACCGGCATCGACGCGCTGCTGGGTTCGGTGGACGAGGCGTACGCGTCGGCGACGGCGAAGATGTCGACGCCGCGCCTGACCCGGCTGCTGCACGAGTTCGTCGCCAAGCAGGCGCCGCCGCGCGCGGGCATCGTGCGGCCGAAGCTGCGTTATGCACACCAGGGCGGTGCCAATCCGCCGCTGATCGTCATCCATGGCAGCGCGCTGAGCCGGGTGCCGGAGAGCTACCGGCGCTACCTGGAAAACAGCTTCCGGCGCGCGTTCGAGCTGCAGGGTACGCCGCTGCGGGTGGCATTTCGCGAGGGCGCCAATCCCTACGATCGCGACCGGCGCCGGGGGCGCCGGTAAGGGGCCGGCGGAAACCGCCACCGGCTCCGGCGGTCGAAAGGAAGCAGTAGTCGGCTTTGCCCACGGTTTATTTGGGTATCCAATTCGGATACAGTAGAACGTTCAAAAAACAATCTTTTTTGGAGCAGCCATGAGCTCGAAAGGGCAGACGCTACAAGACCCGTTCCTCAACACCCTGCGCAAGGAGCACATCCCCGTTTCCATCTACTTGGTCAATGGAATCAAGCTTCAAGGGCAGATCGATTCGTTTGACCAGTATGTCGTCCTGCTGAAAAACACCGTCACCCAGATGGTCTACAAGCACGCCATCTCGACGGTGGTGCCCGCCCGCCCGGTGAACATCCCCTTCGAGCACGGCCCCGCAGCGGATGCTTGAGCGTCCCGCCGACGGGGACCGCGCGGTCCTCGTAGGCCTCGACCTCGGCGATCCCCTGAGCCGGGAGTCGCTGCAGGAACTGCAGTTGCTCGCCCAGAGCGCCGGGCTACGCATCTGCGCCGTCGTTACCGGACGGCGCGACCGCCCGGACCCCGCCACGTTCGCGGGCAGCGGCAAGGTGCGGGAAATCGCCGACACGCTGGCGCGCGAAGGCGGGTCGCTGGTGGTGTTCAATCACGAGCTCTCGCCGGTCCAGGAGCGCAACCTCGAGCGCGCCCTGCAGTGCCGCGTCATCGACCGGGTCAGCCTGATCCTCGATATCTTCGCGCAGCGCGCCCGCAGTCACGAGGGCAAGTTGCAGGTGGAGCTGGCGCAGCTGGAGCACCTGGCGACCCGGCTGGTGCGTGGCTGGACCCACCTCGAGCGGCAGCGCGGCGGCATCGGCCTGCGCGGGCCGGGGGAGACACAGCTGGAAACCGACCGCCGCCTGATCGGCAAGCGCGTCAAGCTGCTGAAGGAGAAGCTGGCGCGGGTCGGACGCCAGCGCGACGTGCAGCGGCGCGCGCGCGAGCGCGCCGAGGTGCCGAGCGTCTCGCTGGTGGGCTATACCAACGCCGGAAAGTCGACACTGTTCAATGCCCTGGCCCACGGCAGCGCCTACGCGGCGGATCAGCTGTTCGCGACCCTCGATACGACGTCGCGGCGCGTCCACCTGCCGAGAACCGGGACCGTGGTGCTCTCCGACACGGTGGGATTCATTCGCGACCTGCCGCACGAGCTGGTCGCTGCGTTCCGAGCCACGTTGGACGAAACCGTGCGCGCCCACCTGCTGCTGCACGTGGTCGACGCCTCGAGTCCGGTGCGCGCGGACCAGGTCGAGCAGGTGAACCGGGTGCTGGCCGAGATCGGCGCCGACCGCGTACCCCAGATCCTGGTGCTCAACAAGATCGACCTGGCCGGCCTGCCCGCCGGCTTCGAGCGCGACGAGTATGGTAGAATCGCGCGCGTTTTCGTCAGTGCCCGCACCGGGGCCGGCATCGAGCTGTTGCGCTCGGCCCTCGACGAGCGCTTCTCGCCCCCGCGTACCGGGCCGGAGCAAGCCGCCGGCGAGCCGGAACCGCGCGTGGCAGCTTCCTGATCCGCAATACCACCAAATTCATCGTTATGGCACTCAATGATCCCCAGTGGGGGAAGCGCGGCAACCAGGGCCCTCCCGACCTGGACGAACTCTGGCGCGGCTTGCAGCAGAAGCTGCAGAACCTGTTCGGCGGGCGCGGCGGCGACGGCCAGGGTGGCGACGGCGGCGGCCCGCAGTTCAAGGGCGGCATCTGGCTGATCGGCGGCCTGCTGCTGCTGGTCTGGCTCGCCAGCGGGTTCTACATCGTCGACGCCAGCCAGCGCGGCGTCGTGCTGCGCTTCGGCAAGTTCATCGAGACCACCATGCCGGGGCCGCGCTGGCATCTGCCGTATCCGATCGAGAGCGTCGAACTCGTGAACTTCTCCCAGGTGCGCACCGTCGAGATCGGCTACCGCAACGACGCACGCAGCAAGGTGCTGCGCGAAAGCCTGATGTTGACCGACGACGAGAACATCGTCGACATGCAGTTCGCCGTGCAGTACGTGCTGAAGAGCCCCGAGGACTACCTGTTCAACGTCCGCTCGCCGGACGAGGCGGTACGCAAGGTCGCCGAGACCGCGTTCCGCGAGGTGGTGGGCAAGAGCCGCATGGACTTCGTGCTCTACGAGGGGCGAGACCAGCTGGCGGCCGACGCCGGCAAGCTGATGCAGGAGATTCTCGACCGCTGGGGCACGGGGGTGAGCATCAGCAAGGTCAACCTGCAGAATGCCCAGCCGCCCGAGCAGGTGCAGGACGCGTTCGACGACGCGGTCAAGGCCGGCCAGGATCGCGAGCGCCTGATCAACGAGGGCCAGGCCTACGCGAATGACGTGATCCCGCGCGCGCGCGGTACGGCGGCGCGGATGCTGGAAGAGGCCGAGGGCCATCGCCAGCGCGTGGTCGCCACCGCCGAGGGCGATGCCAGCCGCTTTACCCAAGTGCTGACCGAATACCAGCGCGCGCCGGCGGTGACGCGCGACCGCATGTACATCGAGACGCTGCAGCACGTGCTGGCGAGCACGAGCAAGGTGCTGATCGACAAGCAGGGCAGCGGCAACCTGCTGATGTTGCCGCTGGACAAGAACATCCAGATGACCGGGACGGTGCCCGGCGCGGCGGAGATGACGCCGAAGCCGCCGGCGACTTCCGAGCAGGGAACGGCTGACAGCGCCGCGCGCTCCCGCGAGGCGTTCCGCAGCCGCGAACGCGAGGTGAGGCCAT
This sequence comes from Pelomicrobium sp., assembly GCA_035466595.1. GTDB lineage: Bacteria > Pseudomonadota > Gammaproteobacteria > Burkholderiales > UBA6910 > DATIUV01. The sequence continues at coordinate 2,373 of DATIUV010000225.1, read as the reverse complement.
GAGAAATCCCGGAATCCTGATCGTCGCGCTGGTGGCGATCCTGATCATCGCCAGTCTGAGCGTGTATACGGTCGACGAGCGGCAGAACGCTCTGGTGTTCCAGCTTGGCGAGGTGGTGCAGGTGAGCAAGGAGCCGGGGCTGCACTTCAAGCTGCCGGTGGTGCAGAACGTGCGCCACTTCGACACCCGCATTCTCTCCTACGACACGCCGGAGCCCGAGCGCTTCCTGACCTCGGAGAAGAAGAACGTGCTGGTGGACTACTTCGTCAAGTGGCGCGTCGTGGACCCGAAGCAGTTCTACATCAGTGTCGGCGGCGATGAAGCGCGCGCCGAAACGCGCCTGCAGCAGACCATCAACGATGGCTTGCGGGCCGAGTTCGGCAAACGCACCGTGCACGATGTCGTCTCCGGCGAGCGCGACCAGATCATGTCGATCCAGCGTGAGCGCGCGGACGTCGACGCCGCCAAGATCGGCGTCGCCGTGGTGGACGTGCGGCTCAAGCGCGTTGAGCTGCCGGCGGAGGTGAGCGAATCCGTCTATCGCCGCATGGAGGCCGAGCGCAAGCGGGTCGCCAACGAGCTGCGCGCCACCGGCGCCGCCGAAGCCGAGCGCATCCGCGCCGATGCCGACCGTCAGCGCGAGGTCATCGTCGCTGAGGCGTTCCGCGACGCCCAACGCATCCGTGGCGACGGCGACGCCAGGGCGACGGCTATCTACGCCAAGGCGTTCGAGCGCGATCCGGAGTTCTTCGCGTTCTACCGGCGCATGGAAGCCTACCGTCAGACGCTGAAGAGCAAGAGCGACTTGCTCCTGCTGGAGCCCGATTCGGAGTTCTTCCGCTACTTCAATTCGCCCAACCGGGGCGGCAAATAGCGGCTGCCCGCGGGCGGGCGGGGCGGTAATGGGGGAGAGATCCAGGTGCTCACGACGCTGCTGCTCGCCGTCGGGCTGATGCTGGTGATCGAGGGCGTACTGCCCTTCCTCGCCCCCAACCTCTGGCGCGAAGCGTTCCGCAAGCTGACCGAGATGAGCGACGGTCAGATCCGCTTCATCGGGCTGAGTGCGATGGTCGCCGGCGTGCTGCTGCTGTTTCTCGTCCGCAGCTGATCCGCCCCGGCCACGCTGATCATGCGCAACTGGCTCCTGCCCGAGCACATCCAGGACCTGCTGCCGCCTGCGGCGGCGCGCCTCGAGCGCGCGCGGCGCGCGCTGCTGGATCTGTTCCGCGGCTACGGCTACCAGCTGGTCATGCCGCCGCTGATCGAGTACGTGGAGTCGCTGCTCTCCGGCACCGGGCAGGACCTGGAGCTGGAGATGTTCAAGGTGGTGGACCAGCTCTCGGGGCGGCTGATGGGCGTGCGCGCCGACATCACGCCGCAGGCGGCGCGCATCGACGCGCACCTGCTCAACCGCCGTGGCGTCACGCGTCTGTGCTACGCCGGCAGCGTCCTGCGCACGCTGCCGTCAAGCATGACCCGCACCCGCGAGCCGCTGCAGGTGGGAGCGGAGATCTACGGCCACGCCGGTCCCGAGAGCGACATCGAGATCCAGCGGCTGATGCTGGCGGCACTGGCATGCCTGGGCGCGCCGCGGGTGCACCTCGACCTCGGCCACGTCGGCATCTACCGCGCCCTGGCGCGGGAGGCCGGGCTGAGCCCCCGCGCCGAGTCGGAGCTGTTCCGCGCGCTGCAGACGAAGGATGCGCCGCTGATCGCCGAGCTGACCGCGAAATTGAAGAACGGCGTGGCGTTCCAGCGGCTGCCGCAGCTCTTCGGCGGCGGCGAGGTTGTGGAGCAGGCGCGCCGCAGCCTGCCGGCGCTGCCGGAGATCGGCCGGGCGCTGGACGAGCTGGAAGCGATTGCCGGCGGCCTGCAGCCGCACGTCGACGAGCTGAGCTTCGATCTGGCCGAACTGCGTGGATATCACTACCATAGCGGCGCAGTTTTCGCGGCATACCTGCCCGGCTCGCCGGCGGCGATGGCCCAGGGCGGCCGCTACGACGAGGTGGGTAGCGCGTTCGGGCGCGCGCGGGCGGCGACGGGCTTCAGCCTCGACCTGCGCGATTTTGCGGCGTTGTTGCCGGACGACCAGGCGTCGTTGATCCTGGCGCCGGCGGAAGAAGATCCGGCACTGGCCGCCCGGGTGCAGGAGCTGCGCGCGGCCGGCGAGGTGGTGATCGTGGATTTGCCCGGCCACGCTGACAATCGCGACGAGCTCGGCTGCGACCGCGAGCTGGTGCGCACGGAAAACGGCTGGAGCGTGGTTTCGCGCCGGGGTGACAAGTGAGCAGGAGCGAGGACGGCGGCCCGCGCGCGGGCGGGTGACGGGAGACGGATGGCCAAGAACGTAGTCGTGGTGGGCGCCCAGTGGGG
>DATIUV010000224.1:0-5067 GCA_035466595.1 Pelomicrobium sp. | reverse complement strand
AGCCCGCCGGCGGCGAGACGGCGCGGCGGCCGCGACCGCCCGGCCGCGGCGGCATGCAATGCGTGCGCGAGGGCGAGCCAGACGACGAAGTAGATCACCGCGCGCAGCACGAAGAACCACGGCAGCAGATACCAGTGCGCCGCGAAGGCATCGGCCTCGGCGCCGGCCCACGGATACAGTCGCGGCGCCGCCACCAGCAGCGGCACCGCCAGCGCCGCCATCACCGGCAGGGCGCGCAGTGCGCCGAGCAGCACCGGCTCGACCGGCCCGCCCCAGGCGCCGCCGGTGAGGCGGTGCACCAGCAGCAGCGCCAGCGCGCCGGTCGAAACGCCGGTCCAGAACACGAACGCGCCGAGGTAGGCCGGCAGTATGCGCTCGCCGGCGACGACCACCAGCAGCGCGCCGAACGCGAGCGCGGCGCCCGGCAGCGCCAGCGCCGAGTGGCGGGGGCGCTCAGCGCCTGCCATCGCGGCCTCCGTCTTCCAGGTGCGCGCGCTGCTCGGCCGGCACGAGCCGGGTCGGCGCGTACTGGCTGAGCTGCAGCGCGCGGATGTAGGCGACGATGGCCCAGCGGTCGGCCGGCGCCACGCGGTCGGCGTACGGATACATGAGGCCGTAACCGGCGGTCATGACGTCGAAGAAATGCTGCGCGGGGGCATTGCGCAGCCGCGGCTGGTGAAAAGTCGGCGGGTGCGGGAAGCCGCGCTCGGCGACGGGCCCGTTGCCGTCGCCGAGCACGCCGTGGCACGGCGCGCAGAAGATCTCGAAGCGGCTGCGGCCGCGCGCGTAGGTCTCGCGCGTCACCGGCCGTGGCATGCCCTGCGGCGGGCGCACCGTCGGCGGCGCGGCGGCGCCGCCGAAGATGCCGCCCAGCTGCGGGCGCACCGTCGGCGTCGGCGCGTGCGGCGCGTAGTCGGCGCCGGTTCGGCCGCCGGAGGCTGCGGCGATGGCGCCGCGCTTCACGGGCAGCGAGCCTTGCGGCGGCGTGCGCGCCGAGCGGCCGTCGTCGAACAGCTCGCTCTCGGCGAGCGGCTTGTGGCGCGGCTGGTCGTACATGTCGCGCATCGCCTTCTCGCAGCCGGTGAGCGCCAGCATCGACGCCGCCAGCGCGAGGGCCGGTCCGACGCGACGGCGGCTCACGAGTCCACCTCGTCGACGGCGAGCGCACCGGCGTCGCGCAGCAGCGCGCGCACGGCGTCCGGCGCGAACGCGGCGCCGTCCGCGCGCACGAGCAGGAAGAAACCGGCGCGCGAAGCCTCCTCGAAATCCGGCACGCCGAATGCGGGGTGGTGGAGCCGGGGCAGGCGGCTCAGCGCCAGCAGCCCCGCGACCGCGCCGACGCCGGTCCACAGGAGCGTGAGGATGAAGGCGATCGGCACGAACGCGGGCCAGCTCTCCAGCGGGCGGCCGCCGACGTTGATCGGGTAATCGATGACGAGCGTGTACCACTGCACGAGAAAACCGGAGACGCCGCCGAACACGCCGCCCGCGAGCGCGAACCAGCGCACGCCGCTGGCGCGCAGGCCGGTCGCTTCGGCGAGCCCGTCGACCGGAAACGGCGCGTAGGCCTCGAGCCGGGGGTAGCGCGAGCGCGCGAGGCGCGCCGCGGCCAGCAGCGCGTCGGCGTCGGCGAAGCGGCCCGCGAGCCCGTAACGCCCGGCGCTCATTCGCGGCTCCCCTGGTGCAGCGCGTGCCGCGCTTCGTGCATGGACAAAAGCGGCAGCAGGCGCAGGAACAGGAAGAACAGCACGCCGAACACGCCCAGCGAGCCGGCCAGATGGGCCCAGTCCCACGACGTCGGCGCGAACACGCCCCACGCGGAGGGCACGAAGCCGCGGTAGAGGCTCGTGACGACCAGCACGAAGCGCTCGAGCCACATGCCGACGACGATGCCGAGGCTCACCAGCACCAGCGCCAGCGGGCTCGCGCGCACGCGTCGGAACCACAGCAGTTGCGGGATTACGGCGTTGAGCAGCAGCGTCGCCCAGTACGCCGGTGCGTACAAGCCGACCAGGCGATGGGTCACCATCGCGGTCTCGGAGCGTTCGCCGCCGTAGGCTGCGCCGAAGATCTCCATCAGGTAGCTGTAGGCGACGACGAGCCCGGCGGCGAGCGTGGCCTTCGCCAGGTTGTCGAGATGCGCGTCGGTGATCTGGCGATGCAGGCCGTAGATCGCGCGCACCGGGACCGCCACCGCCAGGACGACGGCAAAGCCCGAGAACAGCGCGCCGGCGACGAAGAACGGCGGGAACAGCGTGGTGTGCCAGCCCGGCGTGAGCCCCTCGGAGAAATCCAGCGCCACCATGCTGTGCACCGAGAACACCAACGGCACCGCGATGCCGGCCAGCAGCGTCGAGGCGGCGCGGTGGTGCGCCCACTGCCGCGCTTCGCCGCGCCAGCCCAGCGCCAGCACGCCATAGAAGGCGCGCGCGCCGCGACGGCGCGCGCGGTCGCGCAGCGTGGCGAGGTCGGGCAGCATGCCGACGTACCAGAACATCAGCGAGACGACCACGTAGCTCGCGATGGCGACGAAATCCCACACCAGCGCGCTGCGCCACTGCGGCCACACCCCCATGGCGTTGGGATACGGGAACAGCCAGTAGAAGAACCACGGCCGCCCCAGGTGCATGACCGGGAACAGGCCGGCGATCACGAGGGCGAACACCGTGATGCTCTCGGCGAGGCGGTTGATGGAGGTGCGCCAGCCCTGCCGCAGCAGCAGCAGGGCCGCGGAGATGAACGTGCCGGCCATGGCGATGCCGATCCACCAGACGTAGTTGGTGATGGCGAAGCCCCAGGCGACGGGGATGCTGATGCCCCAGATGCCGACGCCGTCGACGAGCAGGACCGCGAACGCCCAGGCGAACACTCCGGCCAGCAGCAGGCACGCGGCGAAGGTCACGCCCCAGGGCGCCATCACCGGCCGGCGCAGGACGATGCCCGCGATGCGGTCGCTCACCGCGCGGTAGCCGGCGGCGGCGCTGCGGTCGCGGTCGGCCTCAGGCGCCATCGGAACCGCTCTCCGATGCCGGATTCGTCACCCGCGCCCGATAGGTGGTGCGCGGGCGCGTGTTGAGCTCGCCGAGCAGCGCGTAGTCGAGCGGCGAGCGCTTGGCGCGCGCGACCTCGGAATCGGCGTCGGCAAGGTTGCCGAAGACGATGGCCTGCGCGGGGCAGGCCCCCTGGCAGGCGGTCACCACCTCGCCGTCGCGCAGCTCGCGCCCGGCCTTGCCGGCTTCGATGCGCGCGCCCTGGATGCGCTGGATGCAGTAGGTGCACTTCTCCATCACGCCGCGGCTGCGTACCGTGACCTCCGGATTGCGCTGCGCGACGAGGGCGGGCTCGCTGGCGGCGTACTCGAAAAAATTGAACCGCCGCACCTTGTACGGGCAGTTGTTGGAGCAGAAGCGCGTGCCGACGCAGCGGTTGTAGACCTGCAGGTTCAGGCCCTGCGAATCGTGCAGCGTCGCCGCCACCGGGCAGACGACCTCGCACGGCGCCAGCTCGCAGTGCATGCACGGCACCGGCTGAAACAGGATGCGCGGCGCATCGAGCGGCCCCGCGTAGTAGCGGTCGACGCGCAGCCAGTGCATTTCGCGCCCACGCGCGACCTCGTCTTTGCCGACCACGGGAATGTTGTTCTCGGCCTGGCAGGCGACGATGCAGGCGTTGCAGCCGATGCAGGCGTTGAGATCGATGCTCATGCCCCAGGCGCAGTCGCCGCGCGGCCACGGCGGGTACATGCTCGGCTGCTCCGCGCCGCGGTGCGCGTCCTGCGCGAAATGCGGGTCGGCGCGGTACGCGTTGAGCGTGGCGTGGCGCACCAGCTCGCGACCTTCCATGCTGTGATGCAGCTGGGTGCTGACCAGGCGTTGGCGCGCGCCGGTGGCGGCGAGGGTCACGCCGTCACGCCGCCACGGCGCATGGCTTGCGCGCAGGCGGTAGGCGTCGTAGCCGCCGCCGGCCTCGGCGCCGTCGGCGAGCCGGCGCCCGTAGCCGAGCGTGACGACGATGCTCTGCGGCGAAGTGCCGGGTACGATCCACACCGGCGCGCGCACGTTGCGCCCGTCGACGGCGAGCTCGACGAGCGCGCCGTTCTCGAGCCCCTCGCGCTCGGCGAGCTGCGGGCTCACCAGCGCCGCGTTGTCCCAGGTGAGCTGCGTGAGCGGCTTGGGCAGCTCCTGCAGCCAGGCGTTGGGCGCGTAGCGGCCGTCGTGCACGGTCGGGTCCGGGCGGATCACCAGCTCGAGCCGCGTCGCCGGCGCCGCCACCGGCAGGCCGCGCTGCCAGTCCTCGCGAAGCTTCGGCGTCGCGTCAGCCAGGGCGCTGCCGTCCACCACGCCGGCCTGCAGCGCCGGTTGCCAGCGCGCGTCGAAGTCCTCGCCGAAAGCGTCCTGCCAGTGCGCCTTCACGAGCGTCGCGGCGGAGCGCCCGGTGCCGCTGCGCAGCGCGTCCACGAACTGATACAGCGATCGCCCCGCGTAGAGCGGCGCGATGACGGGCTGCGCGATGCTCGCCGTGCCGTCGAACGCGCGCAGGTCGCTCCAGTCCTCGAACGCGTGCACCGCCGGCAGGTGCCAGGCGGCGGCCGCGGCGGTTTCGTCGCGATAAAGGCCGAGGTGCGCGACGAACGGCGTGCCGGCGAGCCTGCGCGCGAGATCGAGATCGGGCGGCGTGTCGTACGCCGGATTGCAGCCGGCGACGATCAGGGTGTCCACCGCGGCGGCGTCATAGGCGGCCGCGAGCGCCTCGACGGGCTCGGGAGCCGGGCCGTCCGTGTCCGGGGCCAGGTAGGCCAGCGTGTGGCCGGCGCTGCCGAGCCGCACATTGATGGCGGCGACCACGGCGTGCACGGCCGGCGGCTGCGTGTCGCCGGCGACCACCAGCGCCGCGCCGTGGTGGCGCTCGAGGTCCGGGGCGACCAGGTCGAGCCACCGCTCGGCCTCCGGCGGCAGCTCTCCGGCCTGCGGCGCGTCGATGCCGAGACGCCGCGCCAGCGCGCGCGTGAGCGCGTCGACCGAGCCGGCCGCGAGCGGCAGGCGGTGGTCGGCGGCCGCGCCGGTCAGC
>DATIUV010000223.1:0-4507 GCA_035466595.1 Pelomicrobium sp. | reverse complement strand
GGCCGCGGCGGGTGCCGTCGTTCCTGCCCGGCCGCCGCCCGGCGGCGCGAGATTTGGCGGCGTCAGCGTGCCGCGGTCCACCCTGGGCGGCGCGCTCGTGCCGGGTGCAGCGCCCGGCACGGGACCCGGCGGCGCCGTGGGCGCCGATCCGGGCGGCCTTGCCGTGGCCGGCGCCAACACGCGTTGCGGCGGCGGAACCGCCGTCGGCGCGGCGGGCGCGGTGGCGGGGGCGGGGGCGGGCGCAGCTTTCTGCTCCGGCGTTTCCCCGCTCTTCGCCGCGGGCTGCGCGGGAACGGGCTCCGCCGGCAGCGGCTTCAGCGCCGGTGCCGGCATCCGGAGCGGCGGCAGCTGCTGCGCGCGCGCCGGCAGCAGGCCCGCGAACACGATCAGGAACGCCGCCGTCTGCCAGCACATTGCCGCCGCCCGTTTTCTCAACGCTCGACCGCGCGCACCGATTCGACCACGTCGCTGCGCGCGGCGAGCCGCTCGCGCGCGGCGGCGAGCTTCGCCGGCGCCACCGCCAGCGTGTAGACGCCGAGCGCGCCGGGGCCGCCGACGATCTGCGCGCCGGTCTCTGCCAGCAAGGCGCGGATCTGCGCGTCGGTGGCGCCGGGTTGGAACGTGACCTGCAGCCGCGCGCCCTCGACCGTCTCCGGCGGCGCCGACAGCGGCGTGAGCCGCGCGTCGCGCTCCTGCATGAGGACACCGATGACGCCCGCCTGCACCACCACCAGGGTTGCCGCCAGCGCGAGCGCCGGCACGAACCAGCGCGGCTTCTCCCGGCGCCGAAACTCCACCACGTTGGGCGCGCGCTGCGCCTCGAGGCGCTGCATGAATTGCTCGAAGCCGGGATCGCGCTCGGGCAGCGGGGTGGCGGCGCGCAGGTCCTCGTCCAGCCGTTCGAGCCACGCCGCCTCGGCGCGCGCCGTCGCGGAGCGCTGGAGGTATGCGTCGACGCGCGCGCGGGTGGCGGCGTCCAGCGTGCCCTTCACGTACCAGGGCAGCAGCTGCCGCAGCGCGGCGTCGTCGCGCTCTTGGTCGCGGGCGTCAGTCATGTTCGAGCCTCCGTTCCAGGCAGCGCTTGAGATTTTTCTTGGCGTGGAACACACGGGTTTTCACCGTGCCCTCGGGAACCTGCTGGAGCTCGGCCACCTCGGCGAGGCCCATCTCCTCGAAGAACACCAGGTGCAGGCACTCGCGGTGCTCGGGCGAGAGGCGCTCCAGGCAATGGGCGACATGCTCGGCGCGCTGCTCGCGGGCGAGGCGCTCGAAGCCGGACTCGTCGTTCTCGTCGGCCAGCGTCTCGCCCATCTCGTCAATGTCGACCCACTCGTTGCGGCCACGGCGGCGCAGCTTGTCGAGCGCGCGGTGGCGCGCGATGCCGAACAGCCAGGTGCGCGCCTGCGACTGCCCGGCGAAGCGACCCGCCGCGTTCCACACTTCCATCATCGTTTCGATCACCGTTTCCTCCGCCTCGTCCGGGTTGGACAGCTGGCGCAGCGCGAAAGCGTAGACCTGGCGGCCGAAGAGCTTGTAGAACGCCGCCATCGCCGCCTCGTCCCGCCCCGCGATCGCGCTCAGCAGCCCGCGTGCGTGTTCGTCATCCGTCGCCATGTCGCGCGGGCTTCACCAGGGTAGTCGTCCGGGCCAGGCCGGCGGTTCAAAGCCAATTGTCATCGTTCCCTTTCAGCGCGGCGGCGCGTGCCGCCCGGCTCGGCGGCGTTTCGTGACGGCTGGGCGCTGAACCAGCCCCGGTGCCGTGCCGGGCATCGGATTGGACAGGCGAACCGGCGCCAACCCGGATCGCGCGCAGGCTGCAGGCGCTGGGTCGAAACCTAGCACAGCGCGGTTCAAATTTCTCTCGACCCGCACTGCGGCGAGGCTGTACGGCCGACCCCGTCGCGCCGACTTTGGCAAAGGGCGCTCCCCGACCTAGAATTTGCAGGTAGGTTCGGGGGGTAAACAACAACAAGCAAGGACAAAAAGAAACATGGGACGAGAACTTTCGTTGAGAACGCGGACGCGGGCAACGGCAATTCTCGGCGGCGCTTCCGCGGCGGGACTGGCGCTGGCGCTCGCTTCGGCGCCCGCGCAGGCGGTGGACGGCATCGCGCTGGAGTACGGCAACGGCAACAGCGTCGGCGTGGAGCTGGCGCGGGCCGCGCTGCAATGGAACTGGAACGTGCGCTGGCTGGAGACCGGCAACTGGCACGTCGGCGGCTACTGGGACGTGTCCGTCGCGCGCTGGTTCAACGACGAGCCGGCCCGCACCAACAGCGGACTGTGGGACCTCGGTGTCACGCCGGTCCTGCGGCTGCAGCAGACCACGCGCAGCGCGGTCTCGCCCTACGTCGAGGTCGGCGTCGGCGCGCATCTGCTGTCGGAGACGTCGGTCGCACCCGACCGCAAATTCAGCACAGCGTTCCAGTTCGGCAGCCACGTCGGTGTGGGCGTGCGCTTCGGCCCCCGCCACGCGTACGATTTGAGCTACCGTTTCCAGCACATGTCCAACGCGGACATCAAGAAGCCCAACGACGGCATCGATTTCCACGAGGTGCGGCTGGGCTACTGGTTCTGACTTGAGCGCGGCGGCGATGATACCGCCCGCCGCCGGGCGTGCGGCGGAAGCGCCGCCGCCCGATTGGAGACGTCTTGGCCATCCGTAGCCGCTGGCCCTTGCGGATCGCGCTGATCGCGGTCCTGCTGCTGGCCGCGCCGATCATCCTGCCGATTCCGGTCCCGCTGGACTTCGCGCGGGCGCGCATCGAGGCGGCGGCGTCAGCCGCCCTCGGTCATGACGTCCGCATCGACGCCGCGCGCCTGACAACCGGCCTCACGCCCGAGCTGCGGCTGCGCGGCGTGCGTGTCAGCGGCGCGCCGGCGCTCGACGCAAAGGCGGGTTCGGTCGAAGCGAAGATCCTGCTGCTGCCGCTGCTGGCGGCAGAGCTGCGTATCGTCGAGGTCGGCGCCGAGGACGTGACCGCGGACATCACGCCGTCGGCGTGGCCGGCGGCGAAGCCCGGAGCGCAAGGGGCAGGCGTCCCCCTGCGCGTGAGCGGGCCGCACCGCGTGACGTTGCGGCGGGCGGCGGCGACGATTCACCGGGACGGCGAAGATACGCCGCTCCAGATACGCATTGACGAGGCGGACGCCGCCGCGGTTGCCCAAGACCGCAGCCGGCTGAACGCCCGCGGCCAATTCCGCGATCTGCCCGCCAGCCTCACGCTGGACACCGCGTCGCTCGACCGGCTGCTCCGCGGCGATGCGCAGATTCCGTTCGACCTGACGCTGGAGCTCGCCGACGCGCGCGCCAGCGCGACCGGCCAATGGCGCCGCGCTGCCGGCGAGTTCGAGGCGACGGTGTCGATCGATGCGTCGCGCCCCAAGCAGCTCGCGGACCTGCTGTTCGGCGTCGCGCTGGCGCCGGACGCCTCGCTGACATTGAAATCTGACGTGAGCGCTTCGGCGAATCGGGTGGCTGCCAGGGACACCCGATTCGTGCTCGGGGAAACCGTCATCGAGGGCTCCGTCGTGTTCGACGCGACCGGCGATCGGCCGCGTTTGACGGTCGATGCGCACGCGGAGGTCCTCGACCACCGGACGCTGGCCGAGCGGACGGAAACGGGCTTCGAGCTGCCGAGCTGGCTCGCGACGTGGCTCGCGCTGCCGCGCATCGGGGACGCCGACATCAAGATTCGCGTCGACCGTCTGCTGACGCCGCTCGTCGAGATCCGCGACGGCCGATTCGCCTCCAGCGCCCGGGACGGCGTGCTGACGTCGCACGGGGAAGCCACGATCGACGACGTTCCGCTGCGCTCGGAAACCCGGATCGACGCGACCGGCGCGGCGCCCAGGCTGCAGGTGCGCTCCCACGCCAGCGATGTGCCGATCGACCAGCTGGCGCAGCGGCTGGGGCGGCCCGACCTGGCGGGGGTCGCCGGCAAGGCCTCGTTCAGCCTCGAGGCGGCCGGGGCCACGGCCGACGCGCTGCTCGCCGGCTTCGTCCTCAAGGTGGAGCTCGACGGGCTGCGCGTGGCGGAGCGGGCGCCCCCACGCCGCGAGGTCGCGAGGCTGCGCACGCTGCGCGTCGAAGCCGCGGGGACGGGTGAATCCGCGATCCGCGCCGAGGGCACGGCCTGGGGCGAGCGCGTGACGCTGGACGCGACGACGAAGGAACTGGGCGCCTTGCTCGGCGGGCGCCTCTCGCCGGTGCGTTTCGACTTCGGCATTGCCTCGGCGCGCGTCTCCGGCAGCGGCGAGCTGAGCCACGGCGCCGACGGCACGCGCGGGCGGCTTCGGGTGGAGGCCGGCGCAAGGCCGATCGGGCCGCTGCACAACCTGCTGCCGGTGAATCCCGCTTCGCCGCTCAATGCCACCGTCGCCGGCGCCGTCGAGTTCCGCGACGCCCGTATCGATGTCGACGCCGCGACGCGGCGCCTCGGCGCCAGCGCGGGCCGCGGCCGGCTGACGCTCCCGACAGGCGCGGCGCCGCCGCGCATCGAGCTGG
>DATIUV010000222.1:0-10559 GCA_035466595.1 Pelomicrobium sp. | reverse complement strand
CGCCGGCGGAAAGCGGCCGCAGGGGAGGCAACGATCACCGTGCGGCGGGCCGCCGCGCCAGCGCTTGCCCGCCGATCTTGCGGCTCGCCGGTGACAGGCGCAGTATCCCGGAGGAACTTTTCTGCGGCCTCGGGGGAGGCCGCACGCCGATTTCGGGGGCAGGCGAATCGTGCGCTCAGATGGGGATGCTTCTCCGCTCGTGTCCACCGCCTGGCTGGCCGAGCACCTGGACGATCCGGGCGTTCGCATCGTCGATGTCCGCTGGCGCTCGCGATACGAGAACGGGCGCGGGATCAGCTTCGACGACCACGAGGGCTACCTCGCCGGCCACATTCCCGGCGCTGTGTTCGCGGGCATGATCACGGATCTTTCCGACCCCGACCATCCCGTGCCGGACATGCTTGCGCCGCCGGAGCAGTTCGCGCGGGTGATGGGCCGTCTCGGCATCGGCGGCGATACGCTGGTCGTCGCTTACGACAACATGGGGTTTCCGCTGGGCTCCGCCCGCCTGTGGTGGGCGCTCTCCTACTACGGACATGACCGCGTGCGGGTTCTCGACGGCGGTTTGCGCGCATGGCACTCCGACGGACGCCCGCTATCCACCGACGTCCCTTCCACGGAACCCGCCACGTTCACGCCGCGCGTCCGCCCGGAATGGATGGCGTCGAAACAGGACGTCGTCGCCGCCATCGGCCGGCCCGGCACGGTCATTGTCGACTGCCTGACGCCCGAGCTCTATCGCGGCGGCGGCGAGCGCCACCTGTGGGGTCAACGTTCCGGGCACATTCCCGGCGCGGTCAACGTGCCCTACATGGCGAACATCCACCCCGCGCTGGCGACGGCGACCGCGGCGGAGCGCGAGCGCATGCTGGCGAGCGGCCGCTCGTTCGCGTTTGCTGCGCCGGAGACGTTGTCGCGCCTGTACCGCAGTATCGGAGTGGCGCCCGACCAGGAAGTCATTACCTATTGCGGTCGCGGCTACGCAGGCGCCTGCGGGCTGCTGGCCCTGAAGATCCTGGGCCACGAGCGCGCCCGTCTCTACGACGGGTCGTGGGCGGAGTGGAGCGCCGATCCGAGCCTGCCGACCGAGGTCGGCTCGCCCTAGCGTGGCGCAGCCTCGTGGACGCAACGAGTTGAGGCGCGCATGGCAGCCGCCGCGGTCGATTCCTGAAGGCGGACGCCGGAAAATGCGCACGTCGCACCATTGATCGGCGACACCGGACCGAGGCCTACGATGGAAGCAACCGACCTTCTCATGCAGGAGCACCGCGTCATCGAGCGCGTGCTGGCCGCGCTGGAAAGGGCCGCCCGGCGCCTCGCATCCGGCGAGGCGATCGGGCCCGACGTCTTCGTGCAGGCCGCGGAGTTCTCCAAGGGGTTCGCGGACGGCTGCCACCACTGGAAGGAGGAGGGGGCGCTCTTTCCCGCGATGGAGGCAGCCGGGGTGCCTCGCGAAGGCGGTCCCATCGGCGTCATGCTCGCCGAGCACGAAGAGGGCCGGCGGCTGAGCGGCGCCATGCGCTCCGCCGCCGAGCGGCTCGCGGCGGGCGACGCCGACGCGCGGGCCGAGGTGGTGCGATCCGCGATGGGCTACGTCGCGCTCCTGCGCCAGCACATCGCGAAGGAGGACAACGTGCTCTTTCCGATGGCCGCGCGATTCCTGCGCGGGCCGGCGCAGGCCGAGCTGGCCGCGGCGTTCGAGCGCGTCGAGCGGGACGAGGCGGGCGCGGGCGCGCACGAGAAGTTCCTCGCCCTGGCGGCCTCGATCGAGAAGCTGGCGGCGCAATAGGGATTGGACGCCGGCAGCGACGTTCAGGGAGCCAATCCGCGTGGCGTTCCTCCCCGGTTTCATTTTGATCGCCGGCCTCGCGGTCGCCCCCGCGGCGCTTGCGTGCACGCCGTTCATCGAGGAACACCCCTCCGGCACGACGGCGTCGTTCCGTCCGCACACCACGGCGCTGAAGCACTGCGAGGTGGACGAGCCCACGTATCGCCGCGTCGTGTCAGCGTGGCTTGCCGGGCGGCCTGCCGACGCGCCGCCGGTTTCCGCGCTGTTCGTCGGGCGGTCGGTTTCGTTTCCATGGCTGTCGCGGCAGATTGCGGATTCCGCGCTGGCGAGTCCGGACTGGGCCGAGCGGGTGGCACGCGCGAAGCCCGGCGAGCGCGACAGGCTCGGCGGTGAGATCCTGCGCGATCCCGCGCTGCTGCGCCGCCTCGCCGCGCCGTTCGAATCCACGCGCTACGCGGCAGTGCGGCTCTCCTACGAGAAGATCCTGTTCGGCCGCGCCGACGAGCACACCTCCAACCGTAGGGGCGGGGCGGTGATGGTGCCGTTCGACGCCCAGCTCTGGCTGCAGCTCGCGCCGCGCGACTGAACGACCTCGTTGCCGCGATCGTCGGGTTAGAATGTCGCCGCCGTGGCGCAGTGGGCGGCTGCCCAATGCCCGCGGACACGTTGACGTGGCCGGTGGCCTGTCCGACAAGACCAACAGGGAGGAAGCTCGTGACCGCCGAGCAGCGCATCGCGGAACTGGGACTGGAGCTGCCGGCAGCGACTTCGCCGAAGGCGCATTACGCCAATGCCGCGCGCACCGGCAACCTGCTGTTCCTCGCCGGCAAGGCGCCGCTGCCGGAGAACGGCAAGGTGCCGAAGGGCCGGCTCGGCCGCGAGTACACGGTCGAGGACGGCTATCGCTTCACGCGCACGGCCGCGCTCGACCTGCTGGCGGTGATGCGCGCGGAGCTGGGCTCGCTCGACAAGGTGGCGCGCATCGTCGAGATCCAGGGCTTCCTGAATACGGTGCCGGAGTTCGAGGACCACCCGAAGGTCATGGACGGCTGCTCCGACCTGCTGGTGGCGGTGTTCGGCGAGCGCGGCGTGCACGCGCGCTCGGTGCTGGGCGCCACCTCCCTGCGCCACGGCGTGCCGGTGGTGCTGAAGGCCGTGGTCGAGGTGATGCCGTGATGCCGACACCTTTCAGGCAGCGCCCGCACGCGGGCTGACGGGCGGCCGCGTGCACACCATCCTCGATCTGTTCGCCAAGAACCGCGCCTGGGCCGAGGGCATCAGCCGCCAGGACCCCGCGTTTTTCGACACGCTCTCTAAGCAGCAGAGCCCGCGCTACATGTGGATCGGCTGCGCCGACAGCCGCGTGCCGGCGAACGAGATCGTCGGGCTGCTGCCGGGCGAGATGTTCGTCCATCGCAACGTCGCCAACGTCGTCGTGCACTCGGACCTCAACTGCCTGTCGGTGATCCAGTACGCGGTCGAGGTGCTCAGGGTCGAGCACGTCATCGTCTGCGGGCACTACGGCTGCGGCGGCGTACAGGCGGCGTGGAGCGCCCGGCCGCTGGGACTGATCGACAACTGGCTGCGGCACGTGCAGGACGTCGCCGAGCGCCACGCTTCGCTGCTCGATACCGTCGACGACGCGGCGGAGCGCGTCGACCGGCTGTGCGCGCTCAACGTGCTCGAGCAGACCCACCACGTCTGCCGCACGACGATCGTGCAGGACGCCTGGCGCCGCGGCCAGAAGCTCGCCGTGCACGGCTTGGTCTACCGGCTGCGCGACGGCATCCTGCGCAACCTCGGCTTCAACATCCACGGCGCCGCGGACGTGCCGAAGTGCTACGCGACGGCGCTGCAGCAGATCGCCTCGCGGGCGGTGCTTTGACTGCGGCTGGGCGGCCCTTCACAGACGCATGACCGCGTTCTTCTGGCGCAACTGCATTACCGTGACGGCGCTGATCGCCGCCGTGCTCTCTGTCCTGGTGACGCTGTCCACCATCCAGTTCGATGCGATCCTTTCCACCTTCGTGCACGGCCGGCTTTCCGTTCTGGCACAAACCGTAGAGGCGCCGTTCAAGTCGGCGACCGATCTGGGCCTGCCGCTCGCCAGCGTGCGCAATGCGCAGGCGATCCTCGAGCGGGCGCGCCAGACGGATCCCGACATATCGGCGGTGCATGTATTTGACCGCTCCGGCAAGATCATCCACTCGACGGACCGAAACCACTCGACCAGCGTGCGCGCCGAGGCGCTGTTCGCCCAGACGCGGGCCGACGGCCGCCTCTGGTATGCCGAGACCGGCGACGAGTTCCTGAGCGGCGTCACCATCTTCGACGGCGCCAGCGCGCCGCTGGGCGGCATTCTGGTGGTCTATCCCAAGATCGAGTTCGACGCGGCTTGGGGTGCCATGGCGGCAAAGCTGTCGGTCTATCTGGTGCTCACCCTCTGCGCGGTCTCGATGGTCGGCTTGCTGATCCTGCGCCTCGGCCTCGGCTCGTTGATCCACGTGTTCACCGGCATTGATGACGCGTTTTCCACGCTGGAACGGCGAGCATGGCGCCGGCTCGCGCTGGGCTCGGACTTGTCGCCGCGGCCCGTAAAAGGCTTCGGCGTCGACACCGAGGAGCTCGAGCGGCTGCTGAGCGCGGCCGAGGACCGCTACGTCGAGGCCGGCAAGGAACTCGCGGCGCTGGAGGCGGAGGCACAAAGCGAAGGAGGCAAGGCACGCGAGGGGGACGCGTGAACGGTGCGGATCGCGTCTCACCGGGTGAGGCCGCGGCGGGACGCGTGGTGCCGCTCGCTGCATTGATGGTCGTAATCGCCGCGGTCGTGCTCGGCAGCCTGACCGTGCGGGCGTTCAATGAGGCGCTGGAGCCGGAATTCTCCCGGCGCTCCCAGCTGATCGGGTCGATCGTACGCGCTGACCTGCAGCGGGCACTGGAGCTGGGCATTCCGCTCAACGAGCTTACGGGGACGCGCCCGTACCTTGAGAAAGTGCTGGCGGATTTTCCCGAGGTATCCGCCATCACCTTGCGCTCGAGGGAGCACGGGATAGTGTCCCGCGTCGAGGCGGTCCGCGGCAAAGTACTGTCCGAGGGCGTTGACGCGCAGGCGGACGACCCGTCGGCCATCGCGATTCCGGGGTTGGAGTTCACATTTCCGGTGCTGGCCGGCAACGAGTTGGCTGGCGAGATCGCGATCGATATCGACGGCGCCTACGTGCGCCGGCAGTTCCGCGACGTCTTTCTCGACGTTCTGGTAGTGATCCTGGTTGCGGTCCTGCTGGCGTTCGAGATCACGCTGGCGGTCACGACGACCTCCTTGCGCAAGCCGCTGGATCAGCTCGACATGCTGCTGCGCCAGCAGGTGGGCGGCGATTTCTCCGGACGGCTGAAGCAACTCACGGCGACCAGCCTGGATCGCGTCGCTGCGCGCTTTTCGGATCACGCGGAGGACCTCAACGCCCGCTTCCGCCGCCTGCTCGACGCTCAGGTACCGTCGGCAGTCAGCGGTGCGGTGGCCGCGCTCGGAGGCCGTTTCTGCCTTTCGGCCGACGGCCCGCAGAAATTTCGTCTGCTGGACGCGGTCGATATCCGCCTGCCGCTGTTCCTGTTCGCGGCGGGCAGCGAACTCAGCAAGCCGTTCCTGCCACTCTACGTGCGCGGCATGATCCCCGGCGATACCGGCCTGCGCGAGGCGGTCATCGTCAGCCTGCCGCTGATCGCCTACCTCGCGGATCTGATGGTCCTGTCGCTGCTGTCGGGTTACATCGCCGAGCGCCTCTCGCCGCGGCGCGTGTTCCTGCTGGCGCTGGTGCCGGTCGTCGTGAGCCAGATCGGCCTTGGCCTCAGCGGGAGCGTGGCGGAAATCGTGATCTGGCAAGGCATCACCGGTGCCGGATTCGCGCTCGCCACCAATGCGGCCCAGGACTATGCGCTGACGGCGGCGTCCGCACGGCGCCGCACCCGGGCCGCGGCCGGCTACGTCGCGGTGGTCATCGGCGGCGCCTTCGCTGGCACCGCGATTGGCGGTGTCCTCGCCGACCGCATCGGCCAGGCCAACGTCTTTTTCGTAGGCGCCGTGGTGATCGGGCTCGCGGCCGCCATCGGACTCGCCATGCTCTCGGAGGTCCGCGGCGGACAGCCGCGCGAGCGGGCGGTGCGGGCGCGGTTCACCGGTATCCTGGCGGTGTTCCGGAACTTGCGCTTCGTCGCCCTGCTGACGGGGATCGCAATCCCGGTCAACGTGCTGATGGCCGCCTTCCTCTGGTACCTGGTACCCCTGATGCTGGCGGATTTTGGCGCGAGCCCGGCCGACACCGGCCGGGCGTTGATGCTCTATTACCTGCTGATCGTGCTGATCGCGCCGTTCGGGGCGCGCGTGGCGGACCGCTTTGCCTGCGCGCCGCTCATGCTCACGGTCGGCGGGCTGATCTCGGGCATCGCTCTCGTCGCCCTGTCGCGTGACCCGGGCTTCTGGGGGACTACGGCCGCGATCGTCGTCTGCGGCATCGCTCACGCCGCCATCCGGGCGCCTCTGATCGCGCACGTTCTCGAGCTGGATCTGGCCGATACCGCCGGCGACGGCAGCGCGATGCAGACGGCGCTGCGGACATTCGAACTCGTAGGCGGTATCCTCGGACTGCTGTTGACCGCAGTTCTGGCCGGGAAGATCGGCTATGCGACCGCGGTCGGATTCACGGGGCTCACCGTGGCAGGCGGGGCTGTGTTTTTCGCTGCGGTGACGGTGGGCCGCCGATGGCGATGGAAGAGAACGAGCCCATGAGAGGCACCCTACTTGCTGCTCTGGCCATGGCGGTGCTGGCGCCCGCAGGCGCGGACACCGCGGCTGCCAGGGACCAGGGCGGCAGAAAGACGGTCTACATGGCGACGTGGCGGGGCTGCGAGGAAGCGTGCCAGTCCTTCCGCCGCTATTTCCAGGCGAATGCACTCGACGCAGAGGTCGTCGTCCGGGACGCCAATCGCGACGCCGGGAGGCTGCCGGCGATGGTGAGGGAAGCGCGTGCGTTGAAGGCGGACTTGGTGGTGACCTGGGGCACCAGCGTCACCCTCGGGATGGCGGGTAGTCTCGCCGAGAAGGACGACCGCCGCTATCTGCGCAGTATTCCGGTCGTCTTCATGGTGGTCGCAGACCCCGTCGGCGCGGACGTGATTCAGTCCTATGAGAAGACGGGGCGCGCGAACGTGACCGGCGTGCGCAATCGGGTGCCGGAGACGGTCAATATCAACACGATCCGCTCCTACCATCCCGGATTCAGGCGGCTGGGGATTCTCTACAACACCAACGAGAGAAACTCCGTGCTCAAGATGGAGGAACTGCAAGCGCTGGCTCGGGAAATGAAGTTCGAACTGGTGGCGCTGGAGCTCGAGCTCGGCCCGGACGGCCGGCCGACGGTCGATGGGATCGGACCGAAGGTGGCCGAACTCAAGCAGCGCAGTGTCGATTTCATTTACGTTGGATCCAGCTCCTTCCTCCGGGCGAACGCGGATACGTTCACGGGCGCGGCGCTGGAGCACGGCCTGCCCGTTCTCAGCCCTTACGAGGAAATGGTGAAGAAGTCCAACGCGCTGCTTTCGGTGTCGGCGCGCTATGCCGACGTCGGGGCGCTGGCGGCCCGGCAGGCGAAGAAGATCCTGTTCGACGGCGCCAGCGCGGGCGATCTCGCAGTCGTGGGGGTCGAACAATACGCTTACGTGGTCAACATGGCGGCGGCGCGTAAGATCAAGCTGTTTCCCCCCATTGACGTTCTGAAATACGCCGAGACGGTGAACTGAGCACGGCTCGGGGCGGGCGCCCCCGCAGTGCCGAGGGCGCTCGCCTCCGCGTGACCCGCGGCGCGGCCGCTCCCGGCTGCCGCGAACCATCGCGCGCCGATCGACTCTACCTTCCCGATGGATTACCTCTCGCTGCTTCAGTGGCCGGCCATGGTCGCCACCGTGATCGCCGCTTACCTCGTCGCCGCGCAGACCAAGCGCCGGCGGCAGGTCGGTTTCTGGTGCTTTCTCGCGAGCAACGTGCTGTGGACGGCGTGGGGCTGGTACGCCCAGGCCTACGCGGTCATCGTGCTGCAGTTCGCGCTCGCGGCGCTGAACATCCGCGGGGTGTCGAAGAACGAGCCGGCGCCCGCAAAGCGCTGAGGACTCCGCCGCGGCGCTGCGCGTCG
Organism: Pelomicrobium sp.; assembly: GCA_035466595.1. Classification (GTDB taxonomy): domain Bacteria; phylum Pseudomonadota; class Gammaproteobacteria; order Burkholderiales; family UBA6910; genus DATIUV01. Next base: position 2,588 of record DATIUV010000222.1, on the reverse strand, counting down.
AAGCCGCCGGGACGGCGCTCGGAGAGGCGTGCCCCCAGTTGGCGCGGCGCTGCAAAAAATCCCGCCGCATGCCCCACGCCGGACCAGCGCCCGGTTCGTCGCTCATGACGGGCTACGCCCCTGTCATGGGCGCATCTGCCGCCCCCGGCGCGTTGCGTTGTGCGGCGCACTTGACCGGCCGCCATGGCGTCCCGCACATTGCCGCTGTCCTATAAAGAAAAGTGTGCCGGAAAGGAGGCGGCTTATGTCCCTCGGAGTGCAAGCCCTGCTCGCGTTCACGCCCATCGGCTTGGCCGGCATTCTGCTGGTTGGCCTGCGCTGGCCCGCGAAGCGGGCGATGCCGGTGGTCTACGTCGTCACGGCCCTGATCGCGCTCCTTTTCTGGGGCGTGAGCGCTCGGCGCGTTGCGGCGGCGACCCTGGAAGGCCTCATCATCACCGGGCAGGTGCTGTGGATCATCTTCGGCGCGCTGCTCCTGCTGGAGACGCTCAAGTATTCCGGCGGCATCGCCACCATCCGCAGCGGCTTCTCCGGCATCAGCCCGGACCGCCGGGTGCAGGTGATCCTGATCGCGTGGCTTTTCGGCTCGTTCATCGAGGGCGCGTCCGGCTTCGGCACGCCGGCCGCGGTCGTGGGGCCGCTGATGGTGGCGGTGGGCTTCCCGGCGTTGGCCGCGGTCACCTTCGGCATGATGATCCAGTCGACGCCCGTTTCGTTCGGCGCGGTGGGCACGCCGCTGCTGGTCGGCGTGCAGGGCGGCCTCCAGCGCGACGCCATGACCGCGGCGCTGCAGGCGAAGGGGCTCGCGTGGACGGACTTCTTCAGCGTGGTCGTGGCCGAGGTCGCCGTCATCCACGCCATCTGCGGCGCGCTGATGCCGACGCTGCTGGTCATGTTCATGACGCGCTTCTTCGGTCCCAACAAGTCGTGGACCGAGGGCCTCGCCGTGCTGCCGTTCGCCCTGTTCGCGGCGCTCGCGTTCACGGTGCCGTACGCGCTCGCCGGCGTCTTCCTCGGGCCCGAGTTCCCGTCGCTGCTGGGCGGCCTGCTCGGGCTGGCGGTGGTGGCGTTCGCGGCGCGCGCCGGATTCCTGGTGCCGAAGCAGTCGTGGGACTTCGCTCCGCGGGAGCAGTGGCCGGCGGAGTGGATGGGCAAGCTGCACCTGGAGGAGAAGGCCATCGCGCACCGGCCGATCGCGCCGCTGATGGCGTGGCTGCCCTACATCCTGCTCGCGCTGTTGCTGGTGCTGAGCCGCACGGTGGACCCGTTCAAGCAGGCCCTGCTGGCGGTGAGCTTCGGCGTGAAGAACCTCCTCGGCGAGCCCGGCATCGGCGGCAGCTTCCAGCCGCTGTACCTGCCGGGCGGCATTCTCGTGTTCGTCTGCCTGGTGACGGTGTTTCTGCACCGCATGAAGTGGCCGGACTTCGGTCGGGCGCTGAAGGAGTCCGGCGGAACGCTGCTGGGCGCGGGCTTCGTGCTGCTGTTCACGGTGCCGATGGTGCGGATCATGATCCAGTCGGGCGTCAACGCCAACGAGCTCGGCAGCATGCCGATCGTCATGGCGCGCTGGGTGGCGACGTCGGTCGGCGAGGTCTATCCGCTGTTCGCGCCGACGGTGGGCGCGCTGGGCGCGTTCCTCGCGGGCTCCAACACGGTATCGAACCTGATGCTGAGCCAGTACCAGTACAGCGTCGCGCAGGCGCTGGGCGTGAGCGGCGCAATCATGGTCGCCGCGCAGTCGGTGGGTGCCGCGGCCGGCAACATGATCGCCATCCACAACGTCGTCGCGGCTTCGGCCACGGTGGGCCTTCTGGGGCGCGAAGGCATCATTCTGCGGCGCACGGTGATCCCGACGATCTACTACGTGCTGCTCGCCGGTTTGCTCACGCTCATCGCGATCCGGGTGCTCGGCGTTACCGACCCGCTGCTGGGCGTCGCGCTGCCGTGACCGCGCGTGCGGCTCAGTAGCGCCGCCGCGGATCGCCGAAGAATTCCTGCATCAGGAAGGCCTCGAGCCCGGCGTTGTCCTGCGGCCGCGCGGAGAGCGTGACGTCGCGGCCGAGCCGCGGCGAAACCCAGACGAAGTCCTCGTCAGCGTTCTCGCGGATGATGGCGATCATCCGGCGCACCACGGCGATCTGGATGCTCGAGTTGTTTCCCTGGCGCACCTCGATCAGCTGCTCGGTGTTGCGCTCGATGTCCTTGTTCCAGCCGAAGAAGACGAACTCGGCGCTGTCGTAGCCCATGCGCCGGATCTCGAAGATGCCGCCCACCTTGTTCTCGCCGTAGGTGGGCGCGCGGTCGAGCCCCAGGTTGGAGGCGACGATCTGGTCGAAGCGGTCGCGCTCGCTGGGCCGCCGCGGAACCGCCGGCGACGGCGGCGAGGCGGACGCCTGGGCGCGCGCGCGGCGCTGGGCGGCGATGTAGGACGACAGGTCGCCGGCCGCGGCGCTCGGCGCCGGTTCCGGCTCCGCCGGTTTCGGCAGCGACTTCGGCGCCGGCGCCTTCTCCGCGGACGGGCGCTCGGTTGCCAGCACCGGCGGCTTCGGCTTGGGGGGCGGCGCCGCCTTCGGCTGCGGCGCCGCCTT
>DATIUV010000221.1:0-5804 GCA_035466595.1 Pelomicrobium sp. | reverse complement strand
TTCGCCGCCGCCCCCGGCGAGTCGCTGCTGTTCTTCGCCGAGGACCCGCTGCGGGTGCGCGAAACGCTGGACCTGGCGGTGATCCTGCCCGAGATCGACCAGGCGTTCTCCGGGCGCCTGCGCATTGGCGTGCTGCTGCCGCAGGCGGCGCGCGCGGTTGCCGGCCGCTACGGCTTTCGGCGCTGGCCGGCGCTGGTGATGCTGCGCGGCGGCGAGTACGTCGGCACCATCGACGGCATCCAGGATTGGGACGTTTACCTGGGCCGCATCGCCGAGCTGCTCGCGGCGCCCGTATCGCGGCCGCCCAGCATCGGCATCCCCGTCACTGCCGCCGGCGACGCCGGGCACTGTCACTGAATCCCATCGCATCGGAGACGTCATGAAGCCCATCGCCATTCCCGTCCGCGCCATCGGGCCCGGCTCCCAGCCCACCAGCGACGACGAGCTCGCGCTGCTGTCGATGCCGCGCGAGATGCCCGGCTTCGAAATGCCGGCGCTGCCGCACGCCGTGGACGCGCGGCACCGTCACGGCGCCGCGGACGTCCTGCTGCACCTGATCGACGCGCTGCGCGGCTACCGCATCGGCGAGGGCGCCGGCCCGCGCGTCGACCTGGCGCCGCTGCCGGCGGCGACGCGCGAGGCGCTGGACCAGGCGCTCGGCGAGGGCGAGGTGAGCGCGGTCGTCGCGGTGCCGGAGCGGGTCGAGATCCAGGAGACGGTCTTCGCCGGCGTCTGGCGCGTGCGGCACCTGGACGCGCAGGGCCGCGTGCTGCGCGACCTGCTGGAAGCGTGCGACATTCCGGAGGCGGTGGCGCTGGGGGCGGCGGCCGGCTGGCGCGCGACGCCGGCCGCGGCGACGTTCGGCGAGGGCATCATGAACGCGCCGATGCTGCTCAAGGAGATCGCCGCGCAGTCGGCGTCATACCGGCCGGGCGCGCCGGCGCACGTCGTCAACCTGACGCTGCTGCCGATGTCGCCCGCGGACCAGGTCTGCCTGAGCGAGGTCCTGGCCGACGGCGGCGCCACGCTGCTGTCGCGCGGATTCGGCAAGTGCCGCATCACCAGCACGACGCTCGCCAACACCTGGTGGGTGCGCTACTTCAACAGCGTCGACACGCTGATCCTCAACACCGTGGAGGTGGTGGACGTGCCGGAGGTGGCGAAGGCGGCGCAGGACGACCTCGACGACACGCGCGAGCGGCTGCTGGAGCTGGCCGACTGGCTCCGCGCCGACTGGCCGGCGGAATCATGAAGACGTTCGAAGGGTCCTTCCTGGGCGACGCCGGCAAGATCGGTTCGGCGACGCGCCTGGAGTGCAAGGTCTGCTGGTACGTCTACGATCCGGCGGCGGGCGACCCGGTCCGCCAGATCCCGCCCGGCACGCCGTTCAACGACCTGCCGTCCCACTGGCTCTGTCCGAACTGCGAGAGCGAGCGCTCGCAGTTCCTGGTGCTGCCCGATGACTGAGGCCGCGGCAGCGCACCGCGCCGGCTACGCGCAGAGTCCGGGACCGCGCCTGGAGGCGGCGTTCCGGCGCATCCGCGACGAGCGCATGCGCGACGTCCCGATCCTCAACCCGCGCGTCGAGGTGGAGGCGGTGGGCTTCCGGGTCTGGGAAGGCCGCTGGCTCGGCATCCTCATCACGCCCTGGTTCATGAACGTGATGCTGCTGCCGCGGGAGGGCGGGCCGTGGATCGACGTGGCGCCGGGCGCGGAGATCACGTGGCGCTTTCCGGCCGGCGACTACCTGTTCCTCGGCGGGCGCGAGGAAGCGGCCGGCGACTACCAGATGTGCTCGCTGTTCTCGCCGATGCTGGAGTTCGAGGACCACGCCGCGGCGCGAGCCACCGCGGAGGCTTGCCTCGAGCTGCTGCTGCAGCCCGACGCGGCGGCGGAACCGCCGGAAGGACCGGTGGCGACCATCCGCGACAACGTCGCGCGGCCGATGTCGAAGCGCGAGTTTCTGAGCGGCGCGGTGCTGCGGCGAAGGGACGAGGGATGAGCACGGGCGCCGATTCTTTGCTCGAGGGCGCCATCCGGCTGCGGATCCGCTGGGACGGACGCCGCGTCAGCGGCGCGCAGGTCGAGTCCACGCGGCCGCTGGTGGCGGCGGCGCTGGAAGGCAAGCGCCCCGACGAAGTGCTGCCGCTGGTGCCGCGGCTGTTTGCCGTGTGCGCCGGCGCGCAACGGGCCTGCGCCGAGGCGGCTCTCGCCACGGCGCGGACCGGCGCCGAGGCGGTCGACGTCGGGGGCGCGTGGGCGCGCGAGCTCGACGTGGCGGCCGAGTGCGCGCTGGAGGCGCTGTGGCGCCTGACCCTGGATCTGCCGCAATCGCTCGACGAGACGCCCGAGCCGATGGCGTTGTCGGCGGCGCGGCGCTCGTTCGCCGCTGCAAGGCTCTCCGGCACCGCGGCGGCGTGGCGCGAGGTGGCCGCGACACTGCGCACGCTGCTGGAGCGCTCGGTGCTCGGGCAGCCGCTCGAGGATTGGCTTGCCCTGGGGGAGCGCGATGGCCTGGACGAGTGGCTCGCGCAGGGCCGCACGGCAACGGCGCGGCGCATGGCGCGCCTGTGGCATGACGACTGGGGCGCCAGCGGCGTGCCGCTGATGCCCTCCGAGATCCAGGTGCCCGCGCTGACGGCGCTGTCGCCCGCGCTGCGGTCCGATCGCGCGTTTCCCCGTTACCCGACGTGGAACGGCATGCCGCGCGAGACCGGCGCGCTCGCGCGACAGCAGGCGCATCCGCTGATCCGCCCGCTGCTGGCCGCGCGGGGCGGCACCGTCGCCGTGCGCTGGCTGGCGCGGCTCGTCGAACTGGCGCAGCTCGTCCTGGAGCTCGAGCAGCTGAGCGACGATGGCCGGCCGCGCGGGAAGGTGCGCTCGCTGCAGCTTGCGTCCGGGGTCGGCATGGCCTGGGTCGAAAACGCGCGCGGACTGCTGATCCATCTCGTGGAGACGGACGCCGGGCGCGTCGGCCGCTACGTGATCGTGGCGCCGACGGAGTGGAATTTCCATCCGGACGGTCCGTTCGTCGGCGCGCTTGCCGGCGTCGAGATGGCCGACGCGGCGGCGCTCGACCGCCGCGCCCGGCTGCTGGCGCAGGCGCTCGATCCGTGCGTGGCCTATCGCATCGAGGTCGGCCATGCATGAGATGTCGCTGGCCGAAGGCGTGGTGAAGATCTGCGAAGACGCGGCGCGCGCCCAGGGCTTCTCGCGCGTGAAGGCGCTGTGGCTCGAGATCGGGCCGATGGCCGGCGTCGAGGTGGATGCGCTGCGGTTCTGTCTCGACGTGGTGGCGCGCGGTACGCTGGCCGAGGATGCGCGGCTCGAGATCGTCGAGACCGAGGGCCGCGGCTTCTGCCTGCAGTGTTGCAAGCCGGTGGCGGTGCGCGAGCGCTACGACGCCTGTCCAGAGTGCGGCAGCTACCAGGTGCAGGTCACCGGCGGCGACGAGATGCGGGTGAAGGAGCTGGAAGTCGAGTGACGGGCGATGGGTGATGGGGAATGGGTGATCTGTAATGGGTGATGGGTTATGGGTCTTTCCCCTCCCCATTCCTCATTGCCCATCACCGGGTTCGATGGCGTTTACCCATTCCCCATTGCCCATCACCGATTTGCCGCCCATCACCGGTTTTTGAAGGAGTCTGACCATGTGCACCACCTGCGGCTGCGGCCAGGGCGAGACCCGGATCGAGGGGGAACACGAGCACGAGCACGTCCACGCGGACGGTACCGTGCACTCGCACCCGCACACCCACGACGGCGACCACGCGCACGAGCATGGCCACGAGCACGCCGCCGCGCACGAGCACGTTCACGTCCACGCCGACGGCACGGTGCATTCGCACGCGCATACGCATGCCGGCGATCACGCGCACGCCCACGGCGTCGAGCACGAGCTTCCGACGGGCTGGCACCGCCATGCCGACGGTACCGTGCACTCCCACGACCACGGCCACGGCCATGGCGACCTTCACTTCGGGCTCGGCCCCGCGCGCGCCCACGCACCGGGCATGACCCAGGCGCGCATGGTGAAGATCGAGCAGGACATCCTGGCCAAGAACGACGGCTACGCGCGCGAGAACCGCCGCGCGCTCGCCGAGCGCGGCGTGTTCGCCGTGAACCTCGTTTCCAGTCCCGGCTCCGGCAAGACCACGCTGCTCACGAAGACGATCGCAGCGCTCGAGGGCCGGCGGGCGATGGCCGTGATCGAGGGAGATCAGCAGACGGCGTTCGACGCCGATCGCATTCGCGCCACCGGCGTGCCGGCGGTGCAGATCAACACCGGCAAGGGCTGCCACCTCGACGCGCACATGGTGGGCCGCGCGCTGCCGCAGCTCAAGCTCGGCGACGGCGCGCTGCTGTTCATCGAGAACGTCGGCAACCTCGTGTGCCCGTCCGGGTTCGACCTCGGCGAGGCGCACAAGGTGGTGGTGCTGTCGGTCACCGAGGGCGAGGACAAGCCGCTCAAGTATCCGGACATGTTCCACGCCGCCACCGTCATGCTGCTGAACAAGGTCGATCTGCTGCCCTACGTCGAGTTCGATGCCGACAGGTGCGTCGAGTACGCGCGGCGCGTGAACCCGGCGATCGAGGTGATCCGCGTTTCCGCGACGCGCGGCGACGGCATGGACGACTGGCTCGCCTGGCTGGAGAAGGGCGCGGCGGCCGCGTCCGCGCGGCGGACCGAGATCGACGCGGTGAAGACCCGCATGGCAGAGCTCGAGCGCGAGCTGGCCGCGCTCAAGTCGGAGCTGGATGGTGGGCGCCGCGCCTGAGCTGCTCGCTGCCTCGCCCGTGCGCCTGCGGCTGCGCGTGCGCGGGCAGGTGCAGGGCGTGGGCTTCCGGCCCTTCGTCTACCGCCTCGCGCGGGAGCTCGGCCTCGACGGCTTCGTGCTCAACGACGCCGAGGGCGTCGAGATCGAGGTCCAGGGCGACGCCCTCGCGGTCGAGCGCTTCGTCGCGCGCGTCGCCAGCGATGCGCCGCCGCTCGCGCGAGTCGACGCGGTGGATAGCACGCCGCGGCCGCTCGCCGCCGGCGACGGCTTCCTGATCGAGCCGAGTCGCGCGGGCCGTGCCGCGACCGCGGTCACGCCGGACGCCGCCACCTGCCCGGACTGCCTCGCGGAGCTGCTCGATCCCGCCGACCGCCGCTACCGCTACGCCTTCACCAACTGCACCCACTGCGGCCCGCGCTACACGATCACCGCCCGCCTGCCGTACGACCGGCCCAATACCAGCATGGCGCGCTTCGCGTTTTGCCCGGCGTGCGAGCGCGAGTATCGCGATCCCGCCGACCGGCGCTTCCACGCCGAGCCCAACGCCTGTCCCGAATGCGGACCCCGCCTCAAGCTGCTGGACGCAGCCGGCCGCGCCCAGCTCGCCGCGGATCCGGTCGCGGAAACGCTCACGCGGCTCGCGCGCGGCGAGATCGTCGCGGTAAAGGGCCTGGGCGGATTCCACCTGATGTGCGACGCCGCCAACGCGGATGCGGTCGCGCGGCTGCGCGTCCGCAAGGACCGCGAGGAGAAGCCGTTCGCGATCCTGCTGGCGAACGGCGCCAGCGCCGCGGAATTCGCGCACGTCGGCGATGACGAGCGCGCGCTGCTGGAATCCCGCGAGCGGCCCATCGTGCTGCTGCGCAAGCGCACGCCATGCGACGCGCGGCTGCCGGGCGTCGCGCCGGGACTCGCCTGGCTCGGCGTGATGCTGCCCTCGACGCCGCTGCAGTACCTGCTGTTCCACGACCAGGCCGGACGTCCGTCGGGCACCGCGTGGCTCGAGCGGCCGCTCGATCTGCAGCT
>DATIUV010000220.1:0-4945 GCA_035466595.1 Pelomicrobium sp. | reverse complement strand
GACGCCCTCTTGGGGCGATGGGTGATGGGTGATGAGTAATGGGTGGCAGAAGGATTGGCATTCGCCAAGGAGGGCGACGATGGACAGCGGGCTCGTCACCCGAGAACGCGACGCGGGCCGGCTGTTCGGGCGCGAGGCCCGGCAGCGGCGCCGCGCGCGCTGGCGGCGCGCGCTGGTCGCGATCCTGCTGCTCGCCGCGCTTTGGCAGCTCGGCGCGGCGGCGTGGATCCACGCGAAGGCGTGGCTTGCGCAGCATCTGATGGAGCGCGCCTACGCGCGCATGGAAGAAGGAGAACGCAACGTGAAACCCTGGTCCTGGGCCGACACCTGGCCCGTCGCGCGGCTCAGCGTGCCGCGGTTGCGCGTGAAGATGCTGGTGCTGGCGGACGCCAGCGGCCGCAGCCTCGCCTTCGGGCCCGGCCGCGTCGCCGGCGCCGGCGCGCCGGGCGCGCGCGGCCACATCGTGCTGTCGGGCCACCGCGACACGCACTTCTCGTTTCTGCGCGACCTCGCGGCCGGCGACGAAATCGCGCTCGACACGCCCGGCGGCGCGCAGCGACGCTACGTCGTCGAGCGTGCGTTCGTCGCCGACGAGGACAACGTGCTGCCGGCGATCGACCCGCTCGCCAACGCGCTCACGCTGGTGACCTGCTATCCGTTCGACGCGGTCGCGCCGGGCGGGAGGCTCCGCTACGTCGTCGAGGCGCGCGTCGCGCAGACCGCGCACGCCGTTCCGGCCGCGCCCGCGGGGCTCGCCGCCGCGCATTAACCCCACGCCAGCTGCGGGAACCGTACGGCGCCCGCGAACTCGCGCGCAGACGCGCTGTCTCTCGGCAGGGTGCGCGATGCGCTCGTCATTGCCCGTCGCCGCCACGAAGACCATTGAGGGTACCTCGCGTATGCCAGCCAGCAGCTCCGTCGTGAGCTGAATCGGGCCGCCGCAGCGGCCGGCCGGCGCGCGCGGGTGCCCCGCGCGAACCGACCCGGCGACGAAGGGAGTCTGCGGCGATGAAACGCTTCAAGAACATTCTCGCGGTGCTGGCCAACGCGGCCGATGCGACACTCAACGCGCGCGCGATCTCGCTGGCGCGCCAGAACGACGCCTCGCTGACGTTCGCGGCAGTGGTGGACGTGCCGCGCAGCGGCCTGCCGTTTTTGCTCGGCGGGCAGCATGAGCAGCGGCTGACCGAGCACCTGGTCGCGCACGCTCAACGCCGGCTGGCGGCGCCGCTCGCGGAGGCGCGCGAAGCGGGCGTGAATGCCCGGGGCGAGGTGTTGGAGGGGACCGCGTTCCTCGAGATCATCCGCGCCGTGCTGCGCGACGCCCACGACCTGGTGATGAAGAGCGCGGACGGCGCCGCCGGCGAGCGGACGCTCGGCAGCGTCGACCTGCATCTGCTGCGCAAATGTCCGGTGCCGGTCTGGATCGTGAAGCCGGCGCGCCGCAGCGGCGGCCAGCGCGTGCTGGCGCTGGTGGATCCCGATCCGCGCGATGCGGAACGCCAGGGCCTCAACACCCTCATCCTGCAGCTCGGCTGGTCGCTCGCCGAGATGCAGCGCGCCGAGCTGCACGTCGGGCACGCCTGGCGGCTGCTGGCGGAGGACACGCTGCGCTCGAGCGGCTTTCTGCAGATGCGCCCGGAGGAGGTGGATCAGCTGCTGCGCGAGGAGCGCCGCGAGCGCCGGCGACTGGTCGAGCAGCTGGTAAGCGCGACGGTCCCCGCCTCCGTTCCGTGCAAGGTGCACCTCGTCAAGGGCGAGCCGCGCACTTCGCTGGCCGCTCTGGCGGCGCGCCACCGGCCGGACGTGATCGTGATGGGCACCGTCGGGCGCAGCGGCATCCCCGGCCTGTTCATCGGCAACGCGGCCGAGTCGGTGCTGTCGCAGGTCACCTGCTCGGTGCTGGCGGTGAAACCCGAAGGCTTCAAGTCCCCCGTCACCCTGTAGCCGCCGCGAGCGCACGAAGAATCCCTCGATGGCGGCCGGACACGCCACAGCCTCGCCCGCCCACCGGGCGCTGACCGCGCTCGGCATCCTGCTGGCGCTGGGCGCCGCGCTCGCGGGCGCCGCGCTGCTGCCGCGCGTGACCGGCGGCAGCGACGTTCAGTTCGCCGCCTCGTGGGTGCCTTCGCTCGGGGTGGAGCTGGCTTTCCTCGCCGACGGCCTGAGCCTCATCTTCGTCCTGCTGATCGGCGGCATCGGCGCGTTCGTTTTCCTCTACGCCGGCCGCTACCTGCGCGGCCACCCCTACGCCGCGCGCCTGACGCTGATCCTGATCGCGTTCATGGTCTCGATGCTGGGCGTGGTGCTGGCCGACGACCTCATCGTGCTGTTCGTGTTCTGGGAGCTCACCACGATCACCTCCTACCTGCTGATCGGCTTCAGCCACGAGCAGGCCGCGGCGCGGCGCTCCGCGCTGCAGGGACTGCTGGTCACCGGCGCCGGCGGCCTCGCGCTGCTGGCCGGGCTGCTGCTCATGGGCGAGGCGGTGGGCAGCTACCGCATCTCGACGATCGTCGCCACCGGCGACTGGCTGCGCGCGCACCCGGACTATCCGCTGATGCTGGCGCTGGTGCTGGCGGGCGCGTTCACCAAGTCGGCGCAGTTCCCGTTCCACTTCTGGCTGCCCAACGCGATGGCGGCGCCGACGCCGGTCTCGGCCTACCTGCACTCCGCGACGATGGTGAAAGCCGGCATCTATCTGCTGGCGCGCTTGCACCCTGCACTGGCCGGCACCGAGCCGTGGCTGCTCGCGCTGACGGTGGCCGGCGGCATCACCGCGGTGCACGCGGCGGTCCAGTCGCTGCGCCAGACCGACCTCAAGCTGGCGCTCGCCTACACGACGCTGGTGGCGCTCGGCCTGCTGACGATGTTCCTCGGCGCCGACACGCCGCTCGCCATGGTGGCCGCGCTCACCTTCATCGTCGTGCATGCGCTGTACAAGAGCGCCCTGTTCCTGGTGATCGGCATCGTCGACCACGAGTGCGGCACACGCGACCTGCGTCAGCTCGGCGGCCTCGCCCGCGCCATGCCGATCACTGCCGCGGCCTGCGCGCTGGCGGCGCTGTCGATGGCGGGCTTTCCGCCGTTCCTCGGCTTCATCGGCAAGGAGCTCAAGTACGAGGGCGCCCTGGCGATCTACGACGAGCCCGCGCTGGCGATCGCGGCCGTGCTGACGGCGAACGCGCTGGTCACCGCGCTCGCGGGCATCCTGGTGCTGCGTGTGTTCTTCGGCGGGCCGACGGTGGCGCCGCGGCCGCCGCGCGAGGGCCCGGCCGCCCTGTGGCTGGGCCCCGCGGCGCTGGCGACGCTGGGCCTCATGCTGGGCGTCATGCCGGAGCTGATCGGCGCGCCCCTGATCCAGGCGGCCGTCACCGAGATGCTGGGCCGGCCGGAACCCGTGAAGCTCGCCCTCTGGCACGGCTTCAACCTGCCGCTGGCGCTGTCGATGGCTACCTTCGCCGGCGGCGCCGCGCTGTTCCTGCTGCACCGCCGCTTCGTCGCGGGCGCCGGCGCGCTGGCGCGCGTGTTGAGGCTCAACGCCGACCGCGCCTACGACGCGATCCTCGCCGGCGCGCTGCGCCTTGCGGCCTGGCAGACCGCTGTGCTCCAGGGCACCTCGCTCAACCGCTGGCTCGCCGTCACGTTCGCGGTCATCGCGATCTCGCTCGGCATCCTGCTGCCCGGTGCGCTGCCGCCTCTCGACCCCGACCTCGCCAACGCCGACCCGCTGGACCTCGGGCTGGCGCTGCTCATCGCGCTCGGGGCGGCGGCGACGCTCGCCGCGCGCTCGCGGCTGTTCGCGGTGTGCGCGCTGGGCATCGTCGGCGTCGGCGTCGCGTTGGTGTTCCTGGCCTACGGCGCCGTCGACGTCGCCATGACGCAGCTGATGGTGGAGACGCTGGTGCTGGTGATCGTGGCCCTGCTGATGCCGCGCCTGCCGCCGCTCGCGTCGGTGCCCCCGCGCGGGGCGCTGCGCGCGCTGCGCGACGGCACGCTCGCACTGGGCATGGGCGCGGTCGCGGCTCTGCTCGCCTACGCCGTCTCGCGCGGGCCGCTGGATCGCGAGCTCACCGCCTTCTTCGAGGAGCAGAGCGTCCCCGGCGGGCACGGCCGCAACATCGTCAACGTCATCCTCGTGGATTTCCGCGCCATCGACACCTTCGGCGAGGTGGCCGTCGTGGTCGTCGCCGCACTGGCCGCGTTCGCCTTGCTGCGCGGCGTGCGCCAGGGAGGCAGGGCATGAGCACGCTGATCCTGCGCGCGGCGACGCGGGTTCTCACGAGCCTGATCCTGCTGTTCTCAGTCTACCTGCTGCTGCGCGGCCACAACCTGCCCGGCGGCGGGTTTATCGGGGCGCTGGTGGCGTCCATCGCCTTTGGCCTCTACGTGTTCGCGTTCGGCGCGGAGGCCTGCCGGCGCGCGCTGCGGATCGAGCCCGGCGCGCTGGCCGTGGCGGGGCTCGCGGTCGCGCTCGGCGCCGGCCTGCTGGCAGGGCTCGCGGAGGAGCCGTTCCTCACCGGCCTGTGGGGGAGCCTGGGCGACACCAAGGTCGGCACGCCGCTTCTGTTCGACGTCGGCGTCTATCTCGCCGTCGTCGGCGCCGTGATGACGCTGGTGCTGGATCTCGCGGAGTAGCGGCGATGGACACCCTGCTCCCGCTCCTGGCCGGCGTGCTCGTCGCGGCCGGCGTCTACCTGACGCTGGCGCGGCACCTGCTGGGCTACGTGTTCGGCCTGGTGCTGATCGGCAACGCCGCCAACCTGGTGATCTTAGCCGCCGGCCGCCTCGACCGCTACGCGCCGGCGTTCGTGCCCGAGGGCGCCGCCGCCCCCGCGGCCGCGGTCGCGAACGCCCTGCCGCAGGCGCTGATCCTGACCGCCATCGTCATCGGCTTCGGCCTGCTGGCGTTCACGCTGGTGCTGATCCTGCGCGCCTACGGCGT
>DATIUV010000219.1:0-39006 GCA_035466595.1 Pelomicrobium sp. | reverse complement strand
ACCTGCGTCTCGGCGAAAGCGCGGGCGCCACCGCGCTCGGCAGCGTGCTGGTGTTCGGCAGCGCGCTCGCCTACGCGGTCTACCTCGTCTGGGGCGGCGGCCTTATCACGCGCCTGGGCAGCGTGCGCTTCACGGCCTATGCGATGAGCGTCGCCAGCGCGTTCTGCATCCTGCAGTTCGTCCTTACCCGGCCCCTCTCGGCGCTCGACCTGCCGGCGCCCGTGTACGGCTACAGCGTGCTGATGGCGATCGTGTCCACCGTCTTTCCGGTGTGGGCGGTCAGCGAGGGCATCCGCCGCGTCGGCGCCAGCCGCGTCGCGCTGGTGAGCGCGATCGGCCCGGTGGCGACGATCTTTCTGGGTTACCTGTTTCTCGGCGAGCCGATCACCGCGATCCAGCTCGCCGGCGCGACCCTGGTTCTGGCGGGCGTGATGATGCTGAGCCTGAACAAGCAGCGCCCGTGACGGGCGGAGGAGGAGCGATGGACGAGTGCGTGTTCTGCAGGATCGCCGCCGGGCAGATCCCGGCAAGCTGGGTGTACCGCGACGAGCGCGTGCTGGCGTTCATGGACATCGGCCAGGTCAATCTCGGCCACGTGCTGGTGGCGACGCGCGCCCACGTCGAGAACATCTACGGCCTTGGCGCAGAGGACGCTGCCGCCGTCTTCACCGCCGCGACGCGCATCGCCCAGGCCATCAAGCGCGAGACCGGCTGCGAGGGCCTCAACCTGTTCCAGGCCAACGAGAAGGCCGGCTACCAGACCGTGTTCCACTTCCACGTCCACGTGCTGCCGCGCTGGCGGCACGACGGACTGGAAGTGAAATGGCCGTCGCGCAACCCGCCGCGGGAGGAACTGGAGGCCTGGGCCGGACGCCTGCGGAAGGCGCTGGAAGGGGGCTGAGCCGCGCGGCGGCTCGCCTCAGTACTTGCCGCCGGTCTTGTAGATGTAGTGCGACAGCTCCAGCATCTGCATCGACAGCCGACGCTGGATCGCGTGCACCACGCGCATGATCGCGCGCATCGCCTTGTACACGACCAGCGGGTGCGTCGGCACCAACAGCTCGAAGCGGCCGCGGTTCAGGCTGAATACCGTGGTAGGGCCCTGTGCCCGCAGCGCCGCGTAGCGCGGCTCGTCGTCCATGAACGAGAGCTCGCCGACGAAGTCGCCGTGACCCAGCGCGTGCAGAACGTTCCAGCCGCCCTCCGGCGTGTGCTTGGCCACCGAAATCACCCCCTTGACGACGACGTAGAGGTTGCGATCGGTATGACCTTCCTCGACCAGGATCTCGCCGTCGGCCAGCTCATGAATGTCGATCAAGCCGGCCAGGACCTTGAGCTCGTCCTCGTTCATCTCCTTGGCGAACGGCGAGGCCTTCAGGATCTGCAGCTTGTCGTGGGGCATGGCGGGGGTCCTTGCAGTCGTCGCGGCGCCTATTGTAGGCGCATCGCCGTCACACGTTGAAGCGGAAGTGCATGACGTCGCCGTCCTGCACCACGTAGTCCTTGCCTTCCAGGCGCAGCTTGCCGGCTTCCTTGGCGCCGTGCTCCCCGCGGGCGGCGACGAAATCGGCGTAGGAAACCACCTCGGCGCGGATGAAGCCGCGCTCGAAGTCGGTGTGAATCACCGCCGCCGCCTTCGGCGCCGTGTCGCCGCGGTGGATGGTCCACGCGCGCACTTCCTTGGGCCCGGCCGTGAAGTATGTTTCCAGCCCGAGCAGCTGGTAGGCGGCCCGGATCAGTCGGTTCAGCCCCGGCTCCTCGAGGCCGAGGTCGGCCAGAAACAGCGCCTTGTCCTCATCCGGCAGATCGGCGATCTGCATCTCGAGCGCGGCGCACAGCGTCACCACCGGCGCGCCCTCGGCCGCGGCATACGCCTTCAGCTTCTCGAGCAGCGGGTTGTCCGCGAAATGCTGCTCGTCGACGTTGCCGACGTAGAGCACCGGCTTCATCGTGATCAGGCACAGCGGCCGCGCCAGCGCCTGCTCCTCCTCCGACAGCTCGACCCCGCGCGCGGGCCGGCCCTGGTCGAGCTGCGCCTGCAGCTTTTCCAGCACCGCCATCTGCTTGCGCGCCTCCTTGTCCCCGGCGTTGGCGGGCTTCTGGTAGCGCGCGACGGCTTTCTCCACGGTGGCGAGGTCCGCCAGCGCCAGCTCGGTGTTGATGGTCTCGACGTCGGAGACCGGGTCCACCTTGCCGGCGACGTGGGTCACGTTCTCGTTCTCGAAGCAGCGCACGACGTGTGCCACCGCGTCGGTCTCGCGGATGTGGGCGAGGAACTGGTTGCCGAGACCCTCGCCCTTGGACGCGCCCGCCACCAGCCCGGCGATGTCGACGAATTCCACCACCGCCGGCACCGCCTTCTGCGGCTTGACGATGTCGGCCAGCACCGCGAGCCGCGCGTCGGGCACCTCGACGATGCCGACGTTGGGCTCGATGGTGCAGAACGGATAGTTCTCCGCCGGGATCGACGCCTTGGTCAGCGCGTTGAACAGGGTGGACTTGCCGACGTTGGGCAGGCCCACGATGCCGCATTTGAGTCCCATGGTTGCCTGGTCATGAGGAATGGGTAACGGGTGATGGGGAAAGTCGCCCCATCACTCGTTACGCATCACTCATCTGGCGATCGGGAATAGGGAATGGGGAATGGGTAATCGGGAAACCCGCCGTGCCCTTCGCTCATTCCGCATCACCTATCACCCATTACGCCTCGCCCATCGCCCATCACCCATCACCCATTGCCCATTACCCATTACTCATTACCGATTGCCCATTGCCCATCGTTCATTCCGCACTCCCCGCCTCCGGCTTCGGCTTCGTGTGCAGCCGATGCATCGCGGCTTCCAGGTTGCCCTCGGCGATCAGCGGCCACAGGGCGGCGCTGCGCTCGATGGCTTCCTCGATCGCCGCGCCTTCTTCCGCGCGCGGCGCCTTCAGCACGTAGTTGGCGACGTCCGCGCCCTGCCCGGGATGGCCGATGCCGATGCGCAGGCGCCAGAAATCCGGCGTGCCGAGCTGCATGGCGATGTCCTTCAGCCCGTTGTGACCGGCCACGCCGCCGCCGCGCTTCAGCTTGACCACGCCGGGCGGCAGGTCGAGCTCGTCGTGCGCGACCAGGATGGCTGCCGGCGCAATCTTGTAGAAGCGCGCGAGCGCCGCCACCGCCCGCCCGCTCAGGTTCATGAAGGTCGCGGGCTTGAGCAGCCAGGTCTCCTGGCCGCTCTCGCGCACCCGGGCCAGCTGGCCGTGGAACTTCGCTTCGGTCCGCCAGGCCGCATGCCGCGGCGCGCCGACGCGCTCCACCCACCAGAAGCCGGCGTTGTGGCGCGTGTCGGCGTACTCGGGCCCCGGGTTGCCGAGGCCGGCGACGAGCTGGATCGGAGCGCTCATGAGGGCAACAAAAAACCCGCCACGCCGGCACACGGGCCGTGGCGGGTCGTGGGCCGCCCGCCGGCGGCGGTCAGCCTTCCTTGCCTTCCTTCTTCTCCGCGCCCGCGAGCGGCACTTCCGCCGCGGCCGGAGCCGCCTCCGCCGGCGCCTCTTCCTCGACCGCCTTGGCGATCAGGATCGTCGCCACCACCGGGTCCTCGCCGCGGTAGCCGGAGGGCTCCACGCCCGCCGGCAGCGTCAGATCCGACAGGTGCAGCGAGTGGCCCGCCGCCAGGTTGGCGAGGTCCACCTCGATGAACTCCGGCAGATCCTTCGGCAGGCAGGTGATCTCGAGCTCGGTCATCACGTGCGAGACGATGCCGTGCGAGAGCTTCACGCCCGGCGCGATCTCCGCGTTGATGAAGTGCAGCGGCACCGCGATGTGGATCTTCTCGTCGGCGGCGACGCGCTGGAAATCCACGTGCGCCACCTCGTCGCGCCACGGGTGCATCTGCACGTCCCGCAGCAGCACCTGCTCCCGGGCGCCTTCCAGGTTCATCGTCAGGATCGACGAGTGGAAAGCCTCCAGCTTGAGATGCTTGCGCAGCGCGTTGTGGTCGAGCTGGATCGGCTGGGCTTGCGCCTTGCCGCCGTAGATGATGCCCGGGACCCACCCGGAATTGCGCAGACGGCGGCTCGCACCCGTTCCCTGCGCTGCGCGCTTGTGCGCGCCGACTTCGATCTTCATTGCTCTCTCCTTTTTGCGCCGCCCGCGACCAGGCGGCGCCAGGCTTCAAAAAGCCGGCGACACGCGCCGGCACCGGGTGCCGAACCGCCCGCGGGCGGCCCGGCGTACGACTACTCCATGAACAGCGAGCTGACCGAATCCTCGTTGCTGATGCGCAGGATGGTCTCCGCCAGCAGCCCCGCGACCGTCAGCTGGCGGATGCGCGGGCACTGCTTCGCGTCTTCGCGCAGCGGGATGGTGTCGGTCACCACCAGTTCGTCCAGCACCGAGTTGCCGATGCGCTCCACCGCCTTGCCGGAGAGCACCGGGTGCGTGCAGTAGGCCAGCACCTTCTTGGCGCCGTGCTCCTTCAGCGCCTGCGCCGCCTCGCACAGCGTGTTGGCCGTGTCGACCAGGTCGTCCATGATCACGCACGAGCGGCCCTCGACCTCGCCGATGATGTTCATCACGGTGGCGACGTTGGGCTTCGGCCGCCGCTTGTCGATGATGGCCAGGTCCGCCTCGAGGCGCTTGGCCACGGCGCGCGCGCGCACCACGCCGCCGACGTCGGGGGAGACGACGATCAGGTCCTCGTGATCGCGCTTCCAGATGTCGCCCATCAGCAGCGGCGTCGCGTAGATGTTGTCCACCGGGATGTCGAAGAAGCCCTGGATCTGGTCCGAGTGCAGGTCCATCGTCAGCAGCCGGTCGACGCCGACGCTCGAGAGCATGTTGGCGATGACCTTGGCGGTGATCGGCACGCGCGCCGAGCGCGGCCGCCGGTCCTGGCGCGCGTAGCCAAAGTACGGGATCGCGGCCGTGACCCGCGCCGCCGACGCGCGCTTCAGCGCGTCCACCATCACCAGCACTTCCATCAGGTTGTCGTTGCTCGGCGGGCAGGTGGACTGCAGGACGAACACGTCTTTGCCGCGCACGTTCTCCAGGATCTCGACCATCACCTCGCCGTCGCTGAAGCGGCCGACCGTGGCGCGGCCGAGGTGGATGTTGAGATGGCGTACCACGTCCTCCGCCAGCTTGGGGTTGGCGTTGCCGGTGAACACCATCATGTCGGCGTAGGGCATCGGCTTCCTGCGGGGCTCTGATCTCGATGGCGTAGGCGGGGGCCGGCGCTCAGCGGCCGCGGACCGGCGAAGTGGCTGGGGAGGTAGGATTCGAACCTACGCATGCCGGACTCAAAATCCGGTGCCTTACCACTTGGCGACTCCCCAGCAAGAAAGCGTCCGACCTGGCCGATGGGACCCGCCTCGCCGGCGCGCCCTCAGCGTCAGCGGGTCAAGTCGCGCAACGGATGATGTTCCAGCCCGCGGGCCACGAATCCGCCGATGCCGCCGGGCCGCGCGTCGAGGACGCGCCGGGCCTCTCGTTCGTCATCGAAGCTGGCGAAAACGCATCCGCCCGACCCCGTGAGGCGTGCCCTCGCGCGGCCTTCCAGCCAGCGCATGGCGCGATCCACCTCGGCGTATTTCCGCCGCACCACGGGCTCGAGATCGTTGCGGCCCTGGTCGATCGAAAAGGCCGTAATTTTGACGGGACTCGTGTTGCGTGTCAAATCGCTGTCGGAGAAGATTTCCGCTGTAGACACAGAGACCTGCGGCACCAGGACGAGGTACCAGGCGGCGGGCAGCGGGACCGCCGTCAGACGCTCCCCGACCCCCTCGCCGAAGGCGTTCTCGCCGAAGACGAATACGGGCACGTCCGCGCCGAGGGCGAGGCCCAGCTCCATCAGCCGCGCCCGCGAAAGACCCAGTTGCCAGGATTCGTTCAGCGCGATCAGGACCGTGGCCGCGTCGGAGCTGCCGCCGCCGAGCCCGCCGCCGAGCGGCAGCCGCTTGACCACTTCGAGGTCGGCGCCGAGCACCGTGCCGGTTGCCTGCTGCAGGAGCCGCGCGGCGCGCACCGTCAGATCCTGCTCCGCCGGCACGCCGGGCAGGTCGTTGAGACGCTTGACGACCCCGTCGTCCCGGACGCGGATGCGCACGGTGTCCCCGAAATCGACGAAGCGGAACACGGTCTGCAGCAGGTGATAGCCGTCGGCGCGGCGCCCGACGACGTGCAGAAACAGATTGAGCTTCGCCGGCGCGGGAAACTCCGCGAAGGTCATGGCGCGAGCGACCAGCTGTCGACGGTGAGCCGGATCTCGAGGCCGTCGCGCGCGGCGTAGAGGGTTCGCGGCAGCGCGCGGCCGGCGACGGCGTCCCAGGCGGTGTACTCGATGCTCCAGCCGTCCTGCCGCAGCCGCTGCACGCGTCCGGCTTCGTCGCGGTGGACTTCCGCCGGCCGGTCCGGTTGCGGGAATCCCACTACCCAGTAGCGCAACCCATCGAGCGGAAGTTCCCAGCCCAGGGCTTCGCGGGTCAGCGCGGATGCGTCGGCGGCACGCCAGGTCTGCCGGTCCGAGGTCACCAGCGTCACTTCGCCGGCGCTCGCCGTCACGCGAGCGACCGCCTGGCCGAGCGGCGAAAGCAGCCACAGCTCGTCCTGGCCGGGCGCGTGCGACCAGCGCAAAGCGCCGGTGAAGCCCTGCTCGGCGTGCTGCACGCCGACGCGGCCCGTCAGCTCGAAGGCGTCCGGCGGCGCCGGCGGCGGCAGCGCACCGGGCGGCGGCAGCGTGGCGCAACCGGCCAGGAGAATGGCGAACAGGAAAGTCGGCGGGAGGCGGACGCCGCCCGGGGTCATGCGCCGGCGCGCCTCACGGCGTGAACTTGCGCACCGCTTCGACCAGCACCTTGTTGTCGGGGTGGTCGCTCAGCGCCGTGTTCCAGACCTTCTTGGCCTCGTCGCGCTGGCCGGTGACCCACAGGACTTCACCGAGGTGAGCGGCGATCTCGGGATCGGGGCGCAGCGAATAGGCGCGGCGCAGGTACTCGAGCGCGCCGGGCACGTCGCCCATGCGGTACTTGACCCAGCCCATGCTGTCGAGGATGAACGGATCGTCGGGCGAAATCTCCAGCGCCTTCTCGATCAGCGCCTTGGCCTCGTCGAGCCGGAGCCCGCGGTCGGCCAGGCTGTAGCCGAGGGCGTTGTAGGCGTGCGCGTGATCGGGCTTGATCCGCATCAGCTCGCGCAGGTTCGCTTCCAGCACGTCCATGCGGTCGAGGCGTTCCGCCGCCATCGCGTGGTCGTAGAGCAGGTCGGGATCGGCGGGGCGCTTCTTGAGCTCCCGGTCGAGCAGGTCGTACGCCTCCTGGTTCAGGCCCGCTTCGCGGAGCAGCTGTGCCTCGGCGAGGATGACCTGGACCTCCTGCTTGGGGTTGGCGGTGGCGATGCCGCTCAGGTACTGGCGCGCCTCGTCCAGCTTGCCCTGCTTGGCCAGCACGCCGGCATAGCGCACCTCGGCCTGCAGCTTCTGGTCGCCGCCCGTGACCGAGCGATACCAGCCGGCCGCCTGGTCGTAGCGCTTGCGTTCCTCTTCCATCTGGCCGAGAAACATGCGCACCGCGTCCTTGTCCCGGTAGCCCTGGTCCAGCGCCGTGCGGAAATGGCGCTCGGCGGCGTCGTAATCCTTGAGCTGCATCGCCAGCATCGCCACGGCAACGGTGACTTCCGCGCTGCGCGGATTGTCGGCCATCAGTTGCTCGAACTGCGCGCGCGCGTCGGCGTAACGCTTCTCGCCCACCAGCAGGCGCGCGTAGGCAAGGCGCACTTCGCGCGACTTCGGGTACTCGTCGAGAAATGCCTTGTACGCAGCGAGCGCCTTGTCGGTGGACGAACGCCGCAGCACCTGCCCCTCGAGCAGTACCGCCAGCTCCCAGTCCGGCTTCAACTCGCGGGCCCGCTTGAGCTCGGCCAGCGCGGCGGCGTCGTCGCCGGCATTGGCCGCCGCCTGCGCGACGGCGAAGTGGGCCTCGGCGAGATCGGGATACGGCGCCGCCAGCTCGCGGGTCAGCGCCAGCACCTTCTGCTTGTCGCCGTGACGCGCTAGCAGGCTGTTCAGCTGCAGGAAGCCCTGACCGATGTTGTCGCCCTCGTCGACCAGAAGCTGCCTGAGATGCGGCTTCGCTTCATCCAGCCGGCCGCTGTTCACCAACAGCGCGGCCACCGTCTGGCGCGCGCGATCGGCGCTCGGCTCCAGCTCGAGCCAGAGCTGCGCGGCCTCCAGCGCTTCCGGCGCGCGGCGCGCGAACACGGCCACCTCGGTGGCGCGCTGGGCGACGCGCGGATCGCGGGTCTTCTTCGCAAGGTCGAGGTAGGTGGCGCTGGCCGCGTCGGTCTGGCCGCGCTGGGCGGCAATCTCCGCCATCAGGAACTGGTAGAACAGCTGCCGCGTGAGTTCGACGTTGGGCAGCGCCTCCTCGCCCGCGGCCGGCGCCGCCTTTGTCTCCCCCGCCTTGGCGTTTTCCTGCGCGGATGCGGTTGTCGTCGCCACCGTCCGCGGCTGCGCCGCCGGCACCTGCGCGCAGGCCGCCAGTACGATCGTCGTCAGGAGCAGGGTGAATCGAAGCATGTCGGGGACGCGGGAAATCGAATGCCGGTTAGAGATGACCCCCGGCGATTGGTTCGGCGGGCCTGAGAGAGCCCTGGCGTTCAGGCGGGGTTTCCTGGAGGCACCGCGTCATATTAGGTATATTTGTGCGCGGTCACAAGTCAGCGCCGCGCCGGGTTCCGGCGCCGCCGTCGGGCCGTTTCACCCACGAGCTCTTGCCCCCAGCGCATGCCCCCGGAACACTCCAACGGCGTCACGCTCGCGGCCCGCGGCCTGACCCGCCGGTTCGGCCCGCGCGTTGCCGTCGCCGACGTTGACCTCGAGCTGCGGCGCGGCGAAGTCCTGGGCTTTCTCGGGCCCAACGGCGCCGGCAAGACCACGACGATGCGCATGCTCACCGGCACGCTGGCACCGAGCGCGGGAAGCGTCGCCATCTGCGGCATCGACCTGCTCGAGCGCCCGCTCGCCGCGAAGCAGCGCATCGGCTACCTGCCGGAAACGCCGCCGCTATACCGCGAGCTGACCGTCGACGCCTTCCTGCAGCTCGCGGCGCGCCTGCACCGCGTGCCGCGCGACGAGCGAGACGCCGCGGTCGCTCGTGCGCGGGAGCGCTGCGGCCTCGCCACGGTCGGCCCGCGGCTGATCGGCGCGCTGTCCAGGGGCTATCAGCAGCGGGTCGGCTTGGCGCAGGCGATCGTGCATCGCCCCGACGTGCTGATCCTCGACGAGCCCACCGCCGGCCTCGACCCCAACCAGATCCGCGACATCCGCGCGCTCATCCGCGAGCTCGGCGGCGATCACAGCGTCGTGCTGTCGACCCACATCCTGCCCGAGGTGGAAACGGTGTGCGATCGCGTGCAGATCCTGCATCGGGGTCGCGTGGTGTTCGACGACACGCTGGCGGAGCTGCGCTCGGGCAGCGGCCGCCCGTCCGTGCTGCTGGAGCTGGCCGACGCGCCGGCGCCCGAGGCGATCGCGGCGCTGCCCGGCGTCGCCAGGGTCGAGGCGCTCGCCTGCGGCGAGTTCCGCGTGTGGGCGGCGGCCGACGCCGATCCGGTGGACACGCTGGTGGCGGCGGCGGTCGCCCAAGGCTGGCGGCTGCGCCGGCTGACCCCCTGGCCCACCACGCTCGAAGAAGTGTTCGCGCGGCTGACCGCCGATGCGCCCGCGGAGACAGGGGAGGCGGCAGCGTGAGTTACCTGACGCGGGGCCCCGGCGTCCGCCGGGGATCGACAGTCAAACGAATCGCTGCCAGCCGCCGACGCGTCGCACTCTCCATGCCATCATCCACTCAAGAGGCGGCAGCGTGAGTTACCCGGCTGCAGAGGCGGCCGCATGATCGGCGTCGTCGCCGGCAAGGAATTCCGCGCGCTGTTCGCCTCCCCGCTCGCGTGGGTCCTTCTCGCCATGCTGCAGGCGGTGCTGGCGTGGGTCTTCCTCGGCCGCCTCGACGCCTTCCTCGAGCTGCAGCCGCGTCTTGCGCGCTTCGGCAACGCCCCCGGCTTCACCGAGCTGGTGGTGGCGCCCACGTTCGGCGCCGCCGCGCTGGTGCTGCTGATGGTGATGCCGCTGCTGACGATGCGCCTGGTGGCCGAGGAGCGCCGCCAGCACACCCTGCCCCTGCTGCAGGCGGCGCCGGTGTCGGCAGCGGCCATCGTCGTCGGCAAGTTTCTCGGGCTGATGGCCTTTCTGCTGCTGCCGATCGCGATGGTGACGGCCATGAGCGCGTCGCTGGCGGTGGCCGGCAGCCCTGACTGGGGCCTGATCGCGGCCAACGCGCTGGGGCTGGTCCTGCTCGCTGCCGCGTTCGCGGCGGTGGGCCTGCTCTTCTCCTGCCTGACGGCCCAGCCCAGCGTGGCGGCGGTAGCCACGCTGGGCGTGCTGCTGGGCCTGTGGCTGCTGGACCGGAGCGCGGCGGAAAGCCGGGGCGTCCTGCACCATCTGTCCCTGATGCGCCGCTTCGCGAACTTCAATCAGGGGGTGTTCGACAGCTACGACGTCGTCTACCTGCTCGTCGGCCTGGCGCTGGCGCTGGCCCTGGCGGTGAACCGGCTTGACGCCGAGCGGTGGCGCGGATGAGCGAGAACTTCAGCCGTCGCCAGCTGCGCTGGCGCATCGCCTCGTCGGTGACCATCGCGCTGCTGGTCACCGTCGCCGTGCTGGCGGGATGGGCGGCGCAGGACCAGCGCGTCACATGGGACCTGACCCAGAACGCGCGACACACGCTCTCGCCGGAAAGCCGCGAGGTGCTGGCGGCGATCGAAGGCCCGGTGCAGGTGACGGTGTTCGCCACCCCGCGCGACCCGGAGCTCGGCGATCTGCGCGGCCGCATCCGCGACTTTCTCGCGCGCTACCAGCGCGCCAAGCCGGACTTCGACGTCGCCTTCGTCGATCCCGAGCGCGAGCCCCGGCGCGCGCGCGACGCCGGCATTCAGCAGAACGGCGAGATGGTGGTGGCTTTCGGCGAGCGCTCGGAGCGCTTTTCGCCGCTGGCGCTGAACGAGCAGAGCTTCACCAACCTGCTGGTGCGCCTGGCGCGGCGCGGCGAGCGCACGGTGGCCTACCTCGACGGCCACGGCGAGCGCAAGCTGACCGGCGCGGCGAACCACGATCTCGGCGATTTCGGCCGCCGGCTCGCCGCCACCGGCTTCCGGCCTATCCCCGTCAACCTCGCCGTCGTCCAGGACGTCCCTGCCAACGCCGCGCTGCTGGTGATCGCAGGCCCGCAGGTCGAGCTGCTGCGGGGCGAGGTCGAAAAGATCATCGGCTACGTGAAGCGCGGCGGCAATGTGCTGTGGCTGATGGAGCCGGATGTTTCCGCCGGACTGGAACCGCTGGCCGAGCGGCTTGGCCTGCAGCCGAGCCGCGGCGTGGTTGTCGATCCGGCGGCCGAGGAGATGCGCATTCCGCCGACCTGGGCGCTCGCCAGCGGGTACGCCAATCATCCGGCGGTACGCGGTTTCGAGCTGCTGACCGTGTTCCCCAGCACGCGCGCGCTGACGGCCAACGAGGACAGCGGCTGGCGGGCGACGCCGCTGGTGGAGGCCGCCGCGCGTGGCTGGGTGGAGGCCGGACCGCTGCAGGGAACGCCCGACTTCGATCCCAAGCGCGACGCCGCCGGCCCCGTGACGGTGGTCATCGCGCTCGAGCGGACCCAGAACGAGCGCGAGCAGCGGGTCGTGGTGGCCGGCGGCGGCTCGTTCCTGGCCAACGCCTTCGTCGGCAACGGCGCCAACCTCGACCTCGGCCTGCGCCTGTTCAACTGGCTCGGCGGCGACGAGCGGCTCGTCACGGTCCAGCCGAAGGCGGCGCGCGACGCGAGCCTCGCGCTCAACCGGCCGCAGGCGGTGGCGATCACGTTCGGCTGGTTGGTGGCGATGCCGGCGCTGCTGCTCGCCGCGGCGGTTCTCGCCTGGTGGCGCCGCCGGGCGCTCTGATGCCGTCGGCGCGCACCGCAGTCAACGCCGGCCTCGCGCTGCTGGCCGCCGCGCTCGCTGCCTGGCTCGTCTTCAAGCCGACGCCCGGACAGGAGCAAAGCGCCGCGCTGCTCGTCGTCGATGCGGCCGCCGTCGATCGCATCCGCCTGCAGCGCGCCGGCCTGCCGCCGCTGGAGCTTGCGCGCGTCGGCGGTGACTGGCGCCTGACGGCGCCGATCGCCGCGCGCGCCGATGCCATCAAGGTCGAGCGGCTGCTGGAGGTCGCGCGCGCCCGCGCCACCGCCACCTTTCCCGCCGAAGAGCTCGCGCAGTACGATCTGCAGCCGCCCGCCGCCGAGCTCGCCCTCGGCGCGGCGACGCTCGCGTTCGGCATGCTCAATCCCGTGACCAGCCAGCAGTACGTGCTGGCCGGCGACCGGGTGCATGCGGTTTCGCCGCGTCATTTCGCGGCGCTGCCGCTCACGGCCGACGACCTCATCAGCCGCGCACTGCTGGCGCCCGGCGAGACGTTGACGGCGCTCGAGCTCCCTGGCGTGTCGGCACGGCGTGGCGAGGCGGGCTGGTCGCTGGATGGAGCGCCGGCGGCGATGAGCCGCGACGACATCAACGTCTGGGTCGATCGCTGGCGCCACGCCATCGCCGCCGACGCCGCGGCGCTGGACAAGGCCGCCGATCCCCGCGCCGATGGCGCGCTGCTGCTGGAGGACGGCCGCCGCGCGCCGATCGCCGTCGAGCGCTCCGACGCGGGCGTGTTCGTCACGCGAATCGACGAGCGCGTGCGCTACCGCTTTCCCCCCGAGGTCGGCGCGGCGATGCTGACGCCGCCGGAGCCCGAGCGCTAGGCCCCATGCCGGAACTGCCCGAAGTCGAAACCGCCCGCCGCGGCATCGCGCCGCGGCTCACGGGGCGTCGGATCGCCGGCGTGACCGTGCGCAACGCGGCGTTGCGCTGGCCGGTGCCGCCCGAGCTGGCGGTCACGCTGCCCGGGCGCCACATCGCCGACGTGCGCCGTCGCGGCAAGTACCTGCTCCTCGACTGCGACGGCGGCACCCTGATCCTGCACCTGGGTATGTCGGGCAGCCTGCGCCTGGTGCCGGGCGCGTCTCCGCCGACGCCGCACGAGCACGTCGACCTCGTTCTCGACGACGGCCTCGCGCTGCGCCTGCGCGACCCGCGCCGCTTTGGCGCCGTGCTGTGGACGCAAGCTGATCCGCTCACCCATCCGCTGCTGCGGAACCTGGGGCCGGAACCGCTGACCGCGGCCTTCTCCGCCGGGACGCTTTATCGCGCGACCCGTGGCCGGCGCGCGGCGATCAAGAACGTGCTGATGGACAGCCACGTGGTGACGGGCGTCGGCAACATCTACGCCAGCGAAGCGCTGTTTCGCGCGGGCGTGCGCCCGTCGACGCCGGCCGGACGGCTGTCCCTTGCGCGTTGCGGTCGCGTCGTCGCTGCGGTCAAGGCCACGCTGCGCGCCGCGCTGCGCGCGGGCGGCACCAGCTTGCGCGATTTCGTCGACAGCGAAGGCAACCTCGGCTATTTCCAGCTGCGATTGTGGGTCTACGGTCGCGGCGGTGAGCCGTGCCGGACGTGCGGCGCCGTCGTGCGCGAGAAGCGCCTCGGCCAGCGCTCGACTTTCTGGTGCCCCCGCTGCCAGGCCTGAGCGCGGCCGCGCGCCGCTAGGCCGAGGCCTTCTGCCCGGTCAGCGCCAGGTACTTCGCCTGCAGCTGGTCCTTGGACTCGACCACGTCAGGGTTGGTGTGGATGCAGTCCACCGGGCAGACTTCCACGCATTGCGGCGTGTCGTAGTGGCCGACGCACTCGGTGCACTTGGCGGGATTGATCTCGTAGATCTCTTCGCCCTGGGAAATCGCTTCGTTCGGGCACTCGGGCTCGCAAACGTCGCAGTTGATGCATTCGTCGGTAATGATCAGCGCCATGGCGTCAGTGAGTTCCGTTTAAGCCGCACGTTTCTGTTTCAGCCGCTGCGAGACCAGCGGATGCACGAACTGGCCGACGTCGCCGCCCAGCCGCGCGATTTCCCGCACGATCGTCGCGGAAATGAACATGTATTGCTCGGACGGCGTGAGGAAAATCGTTTCGACATCCGGGTTGATGCTGCGGTTCATGCCGGCCATCTGGAACTCGTACTCGAAGTCCGAGACGGCGCGCAGGCCCCGCAGGATGAGTCGCGCCTTCTGCTCGCGCATGAAGTCCATCAGCAGGCCGTCGAATCCCACCACCGTCACGTTGCGATACGGCGCGAGGACTTCGCGTGCCATCGCCACCCGTTCCTCGCCGGTGAAATAGGGCATCTTGTTGCGGCTGTCTGCGATGGCGAGCACCACCTCGTCCCACAACGTCGCCGCCCGCCGCACCAGGTCCTCGTGGCCGCGGGTGATGGGGTCGAAGGTGCCGGGATAGACGATTCGGGTCATCGGGGCTCCGCCGCGTCGGGCGCTGGCGCCAGCAACGCAAAGTGTGCCTGGCCGGCGCGCCCGCTGCGCAGAATCTCCCAGCGGTCTCCCGGCGCCACGTCGCTCGCGCTCTCCGCGTACACCCGGCCGCCCGGTGAAACGCGGCCCTCCAGCAGCGCCAACGCCCGCGCCAGCAATCCGCTGGAATACGGCGGATCCAGAAAAACCACGTCAAAACAACGACTGTCGCGGGGCAGGAATTGTAACCCATCCTCTCGGCGCAGTTCCACCTGGGTGGCGCCGAGCGCGCGCGCGTTAGCCGCCAGCGCCTCGAACGCGGCGCCGGCGCGCTCCACCATGACCACCGCCGCGGCGCCGCGCGAGGCCGCCTCGAAGCCGAGCACGCCGGTTCCGGCGAACAGGTCGAGGCACGCGAGTCCGGTGAGATCCTGGCCGAGCCAGTTGAACAGCGTTTCGCGCACGCGATCCGGCGTCGGCCGCAGCCCGGGCAAGGACGGCACCCGCAGCAGGCGCCGCCGCCACTGCCCGCCGATGATGCGCACCTGGCCCACCGGCGGCGGCCGCGCGTCAGTTGCCGGCGCCGCCCACCACCACCGTCGCCAGGCGCGCCGGGTCGACGTGACGGCGGAACGCGTCGCGTATCTCCTGGGCGGTGACGGCCTCGATGTTGCGCGTGAAGTCGTCGAGGTAGGTGATCGGCAGGCGGTAGAAGCCGATCAGCGCCAGGTAATCGAGAATCTTGCGGTTGCTGTCCAGGCGCAGCGGGAACCCGCCGACGATGTTCTGCTTGGCGCGCTTGAGCTCGTCATCGGTCGGCCCCTCGGCGAGAAAGCGCGCGAGCGTCTCGCGCACCACCTCGAGCGCGGCCTGCGCCTGCTCGTTCTTGGTCTGCAGGCCGATCTCGAAGGGCCCCGCCACCTTCAGCGGCTGGAAGTAGCTGTAGACGCTGTAGGCATAGCCGCGCTTCTCGCGCACCTCCGCCGTGAGACGGGAAACGAAACCGCCGCCGCCCAGGATGTAATTGCCGACCAGCAGCGCGTAATGGTCCGGATCGCCGCGACGCACCGCCGGGTGCCCAAGCGCGATATGGCTCTGGGTCGCAGGGTGGGCGACGCGCTCGCTGCCCCCGCTCGGCTCCGGCGCCGGCGGCAGGTCGAGCGGATTGCTGCCCGCGGGCAGATCGCGCGTGAGGCGCTCGGCCAACGCCTCCGCCTGCGCGCGGTCGAGGTCGCCGATGATCGACACCACGGCCGAGCCGCGCCGATAGTAGGCGCGGTAGAACCCCACCAGGTCGTCGCGCGTGATGGCCGGCACGGTGTCCACCTCCCCCGACTCCCGCAGCGCGTACGGGTGCGATCCGTACATCATGCGCGCGAGGGTGCGGCCGGCGATGGTGTCGGGCTTGGTATTGGCCTCGCGCAGTCCGGCAACGACGCGGGCCTTCTCGCGCTCCAGCACCTCGGCCGGGAACGTGGGCTGCTGCAGCACCTTCGCCAGCAGCGCGAAGGACTGGTCGCGTTCGCGCTCGCTGGAAAGCGTGCGCAGGCTCAAGCCGGCGCGATCGGCGTCGAAGCGTCCGCCGAGCTGGGCGCCGACGTCCGCCAGCTGCGCCGAGATGTCGTTCTCGGACAGGCCGCCGGCGCCGAGCGTGAGCAGCCCCTGCGTGAGCGCCGCGGTGCCGGACCTGGCCGGCGTGTCGCGGCTGCTGCCGGCGGGAAAGTCGACGCTGACGTCGATGATCGGCAGGCCGCGGCTCTCGACAAAATACACGCGCGCGCCGCTCGCTGACGTCCAGTGCTGAATGGGCAGCGCCGCCCACAGCGGCGCCGCCAGCAGGAGCAGCGCCGCGCTGGCGGCGGCGCGCAGCAGACGCTCGATGCTAGTGGTCACGGCGCATCCCCGAGGGCGCGGACGGCGGCGCCGGGCGCCGGCCTTCCAGCGGCTGCGGGTCCAGCGTCGCCACCGTGAGCCGGTCGCCGGCGAAGTATTTCTTCGCCACCTCCTGCACCTGCGCCGCCGTCACTTCCTGCAGCTTCTTCACCAGCACGTCGATGTCCTTGTACGATAGGCCCGCCATCTCCAGCTGCCCCATCTGCATCGCCTGGCTCATCATCGAGTCGCGCGCGTAGACCTGGCTCGCCACCACCTGCGCCTTCACGCGCCGCAACTCGTCCTCGCCGATGCCTTCGCGCGCGATGCGCTCGATCTGCTCGCGCAGCGCTTTCTCCAGTTCGGCGACGGAGACCTCCTTGCTCGGCGTGCCCTCCAGCAGAAACAGGCTCGGGCCGCGCGCGAGCAGGTCGTAGCCGGCGCCGACCGAGGTGGCGATGCGCTTCTCCCGCACCAGGTCGCGGTTGAGGCGCGCCGCGGCATAGCCGTCCAGCACGCCGGAGAGCACCGACAGCGCGTACGGCTCCCAATCGTTCCCGGCGTCGCGCAGAGCCGGTACCGGGTAGCCCATGATGAGGTAGGGCAGCTCGGCCGGCGCCTTGATCTCGATGCGGCGCACGCCGCGGTGCTGGGGCTCGCCGTGCAGCTTGCGCTCGGGCAGCTTCATCGACCGGTAGCCGCCGTAGTAGCGCTCCGCGAGCGCGAACACCTCCTGCGCATCGACGTCACCCACGACCACCAGGGTCGCGTTGTTAGGCGCGTACCACTTGCCATACCACTCGCGCAGGTCCTCGATGGTCATGTTCTGCAGGTCGCCCATCCAGCCGATCACCGGCTGGCGGTACGGATGCGCGATCAGGGCCGCCGCCATGAACTGCTCGTAGAGCAGCGAGCGCGGCCGGTCGTCCGTGCGCCAGCGCCGCTCCTCCATGACCACCTGGATCTCCTTCTTGAAATCCGACTCGTCCAGCACCAGGTTGCGCATGCGGTCCGCCTCCAGCCGCGTCGCCAGCGGCAGCTGCGACTTGTGCAGCATCTGGAAATAGGCCGTGTAGTCCCTGCCGGTGAACGCGTTCTCGCGGCCGCCGGCGGCGGCGATGGTGCGCGAGAACTCGCCCGCCGGGACCTTCTCGGTGCCCTTGAACATCATGTGCTCGAGCGCGTGCGACACGCCGGTGATGCCGATCTCCTCGTCGACGCTGCCGACGCGGTACCACAGCTGCGACACCACCACCGGAGCGCGGCGGTCCTCCATGACAATGACCTTGAGGCCGTTGTCGAGCGTCTTCGAATGGGGCGCGGCGAAGGCGGCCGAGGGCAGCGCCGCGGCGACGACGATCGCCGCCAGCCTCGCCGCTGCGCGCGAGTAGCGTTGGTTCATGCGTTCCTAGCCTGTAGCGGGTTAAACGGAATAGAATTGCGGCGGGTTTTTTCTGGCATCACGACACCCGACCGCCGCGCCGTGACGCCGGTCAGACAGCCTACCAAATGCTTAGTTTCTTCAACAAGCAGAAATCCGACGCGGACGCGCCTGCCACGGGCCTCGGCGCCCGCCTGCGCCAGGGCCTCGCGCGCACGCGCGAGCGTCTGGGCCAGCAGGTGGCCGGCGTCTTCCGCGGCCACGCCAAGATCGACGAGGAGCTGTACGAGGCACTGGAGACGGCACTGCTGACCTCGGACGTCGGCGTCGCGGCGACCCAGTACCTGCTCGAGCAGCTGCGCGCGCGCGTGCGCAAGGAACGCCTCACCGATGCAAACGAGCTGCGCGTGGCCCTGGTGGAAGTCTTTGCCGAGCTGCTCGCGCCTCTGACGCGCCAGCTCGACCTCGAGGGCAAGCAGCCGTTCGTGGTCATGCTGGTCGGCGTCAATGGCGCCGGCAAGACGACCACCATCGGCAAGCTGGCGCACCGCTTCCAGCAGGAGGGCAAATCGGTGCTGCTCGCCGCCGGTGACACCTTTCGGGCGGCGGCGCGCGAGCAGCTCAAGATCTGGGGCGAGCGCAACGCCGTTACCGTGATCGCCCAGGAAGGCGGCGATCCCGCGGCGGTGATCTTCGACGCGATCCAGGCCGCCAGGGCGCGCGGCGTCGACGTCGTGCTGGCCGACACCGCCGGCCGCCTCGGCACCCAGGCGCACCTGATGGAGGAGCTGAAGAAGATCAAGCGCGTCGTCGGCAAGGCGATGGAAGGCGCGCCGCACGAGGTGCTGCTGGTGCTGGACGCCAACATCGGCCAGAACGCGGTCGCCCAGGTCAAGGCGTTCGACGAGGCACTCGGCGTGACCGGGCTGGTGGTGACCAAGCTCGACGGCACCGCCAAGGGCGGCGTCGTGGCGGCGATCGCGCGCGAACGTCCGGTGCCGCTGCGCTTCGTCGGCGTCGGCGAGCAGATCGACGACCTGCGTCGGTTCGACGCCCGGGAGTTCGCCGCCGCGCTGTTCGAATGATCTCGCTCTCGCACGTCTCCAAGCGCTATCCCGGCGGCTTCGAGGCGCTCAGGAACGTGACCCTGGCCGTCGACGCCGGCGAGCTGGTCTACGTCACCGGCCACTCGGGCGCGGGCAAGACCACGCTGCTCAAGCTGGTTGCCGTCATCGAGCGCCCCTCCGGCGGCAGCATCGTCGTCAAGGGCCAGAACGTCTCCAAGCTGCGCCAGGCAGCGGTGCCGTATCTGCGCCGCCACCTGGGCCTGGTGTTCCAGGATCAGAAGCTGCTGTTCGACCGCAGCGTGTTCGAGAACGTCATGCTGCCGCTGGAGATTGCCGGGTTCGACCGGCGCGAAGGCGCGCGCCCCGCGCGCGCGGCGCTGGACAAGGTGGGCCTGCTCCAGCGCGAGCGCGCCAATCCGATCCAGCTCTCTGGCGGCGAGCAGCAGCGGCTCGCGATCGCGCGCGCAGTCGTCAACCGGCCGTCGAGCCTGCTGGCCGACGAGCCCACCGGCCACCTGGACACCGAGTACGCCCACGAGATCATGAACGTGTTCACGGCGTTCAATCAGGTCGGCGTGACGGTCATGATCGCGACCCACGACGAGGCGATTCTCGGATCGCACCGAGGGCGCATCGTCGCGCTGCGCCAGGGAGCGCTGGCGGCATGACGCGCTGGCTGCGCCAGCATGCGCGCGCACTCGGCCGGACGCTCCGCCGGTTCCTGCGCCACCCGGTGGCGGCGGCGCTCAACGTGCTGGTGATCGGCATCGCCCTGAGCCTGCCCACCGCCGGCTACGTCGTGATGGAGAATCTCGGCCGGGCCGCCAGCGGCGTCGCCGCCAAGCCGCAATTCACCGTTTTCCTCAAGCGCGAGGCCGACGCCACGGCGGCCGCGCAGGTTCGCGCCCGCCTCGAGCAGCACGGCGGCGTCGCGGCGTTTCGCTTCGTGCCGCGCGACGAGGCGCTGAAGCAGCTGCGCGAAAGCGCCGGCCTCGGCGACCTCGACCCGGTGCTGGAGCGCAATCCGCTGCCGGACGCGTTCGTCGTCGACGCCAAGGCGCTGGACCCGGACCAGCTGGACCGCATGCGCGAGCAGATGGCGGCCTGGCCCTCGGTGGATCACGTCCAGCTGGACTCGGCCTGGGCGCGCCGGCTGGACGCGCTGCTGCGGGTCGGCCAGCTCGCCGTGCTGGTCGTTGCCGCCCTGCTGGGAACCGCGCTGGTGCTGGTGACCTTCAACACCATCCGCCTGCAGATCCTGACCCAGCGCGACGAGATCGAAGTCGCGAAGCTGATCGGCGCCACGGACGGCTTCATCCGCCGGCCCTTCCTTTACTACGGGTCGCTGCTGGGGCTGGCCGGCGGCGCCGCGGGCTGGGGCATCGTCGCCCTCGCCCTGGCGCTGCTGAACGCGCCGGTGGCGCGCCTGGCCGAGCTGTACGGCGCCCGCTTCGGCCTCTCCCATCTCGGTCTCCCCGAGACCGCCGTCCTGCTGGGGGCCGCGGCCGTCCTCGGCTGGCTGGGCGCGACCCTCTCGGTGGCGCGCCACCTGCGCGAAATCGAGCCAAAATAACCTAATAAACAGTTGGTTGCACGACGCAGCATGGGGAACTTTGGGCCCCGGTTGGCACTCTTAAACAGCGAGTGCTAACATTCGACGCATGAAGGGGAGTTCAATGTCTGAAACGTTTGCTTTGCCCGTCCCGGCCGCTGTCGGCAGCCTCGAAGCGTACGTGCAGAGCGTGAACCGGTTCCCGATCCTGAGCCAGGACGAGGAAACCCGGCTCGCACGCCGTTTCCGCGACGAGGGCGACCTCGACGCCGCCCGGGACCTGATTCTGTCGCACCTGCGGGTGGTGGTGGCCATCGCCCGCGGCTACATGGGCTACGGCCTGCCGCCCGCCGACCTCATCCAGGAAGGCAACATCGGGCTGATGAAGGCGGTCAAGCGTTTCGACCCGGAGCGCGGCGTGCGGCTGGTGTCCTTCGCGGTGCACTGGATCCGCGCCGAGATACACGAGTTCATTTTGCGCAACTGGCGCATGGTGAAGGTCGCCACGACCAAGGCCCAGCGCAAGCTGTTCTTCAACCTGCGCAGCCTGAAACAGGACCTCGGGCCCATGAGCCAGCGCGAGGTCCAGGAAGTGGCGGCAGCGCTGAAGGTGAAGCCCGCCGAGGTGGTGGAGATGGAGACCCGCCTGTCCGGGCAGGACGTCGCGCTCGAGCCGGCCACGGACGACGGCGACGACGCCGTGGCACCGATCGCCTATCTGGCCGACGGCCGCCAGGGCCCGGCCGAGACGCTCGAAGTCGAGGAGTCCGAGCGGCTGCGGCGCGACGGGCTGCGGCAGGCGCTCGAAAGCCTGGATCCGCGCAGCCGCCGCATCATCGAGGCCCGCTGGCTGCGGGAGACCGACACGGCGACGCTGCACGAGCTGGCCGCGGAGTTCGGCGTTTCGGCCGAACGCGTGCGGCAGATCGAGCAGAAGGCGCTGCAGAAGATGCGCCACCGGATCGCCGCCTGAGCAACCCCCAGCAAACGAAAAAACGCCGACCCGCGGGTCGGCGTTTTGCTTGTGCGGCGCGGGCCGCCCGCCTCAGAACCGGACGTAGTGGTCCACCAGCAGCGCCGTGAACAGCGCTGCCAGATAGACGATCGAGAAGCGGAAGGTCTTGCGCGCGAGCGCGTCGCTGTAGGCGAAGTAGATGCCGAAGGCGTAGCGCAGGAAGACACCCCCCAGGACCAGCGCGCCGACGAGGTAGATCCAGCCGCTCATCTGGGTCGCGAACGGCATCAGCGTGACCGCCACCAGAATCACCGTGTAGAGCAGCACCGACAGGCGCGTGAACTGGTCGCCGTGGGTCACCGGCAGCATCGGGACGCCGGCCTTGGCGTACTCGTGCTTGCGGTACAGCGCCAGCGCCCAGAAGTGCGGCGGCGTCCAGGCGAAGATGATGAGGAACAGCAGCAGCGCGTCGGCGGAAACCTCGCCCGTTACCGCCGCCCAGCCCAGCACCGGCGGCATCGCGCCCGACGCGCCGCCGATCACGATGTTCTGCGGCGTGAGGTGCTTGAGCACCACCGTGTAGATCACCGCGTAGCCGACGAACGTGGCAAGCGTCAGCCACATCGTGAGCGGGTTGACGAGGGTGTAGAGCAGCCATAGCCCGGCGCCGCCGATCAGGCCCGAGAACGCGAGCGTCTGCAGCGACGTCAGCTGGCCGCGCGGCAGCGGCCGGCCCCGCGTGCGGGCCATGATGCCGTCGATCTTCTGCTCCACGAGGCAGTTGACCGCGGCGGCAGCGCCCGCCACCAGCGCGATGCCGATCGTGCCGAACACGAACGCCTGCAGCGGCACCGCGCCAGGCACCGCCAGGAACATCCCGATCACCGCCGTGAAGACGATGAGCGACACCACCCTCGGCTTCGTGAGCTGGTAGTACTGGTGGAGCCGGGAGCCGGCGGGCAGGGCGAGCTGGCTGGCCATCGGTCGGGGATGCGGGCGCGGGTCGGCTGGGCGGGTTGAAACAGCGGGCGATTTTAGCATCGGCGGCGAGCTCGCCGGAAGCCTCGGCGCCGGATCAGCCGATCCGGGACGCCTTCAGCAGCCGTCCGAGGTCCTTCTTCATGCGCACCGGATCAAGGTCCTTCGGAAAACGCAGCATGACGTTGCCCAGCGGGTCAACCAGGTAGACGTGATCGCGTACCGACCCCGCCGCCGCGGGCAGGCGGCCGAGCAGCGCGGCGCCGCGGGCGTCGACCGTGACGAGCCCGTCGCCGCCCTGCACCAGGGCGGGATCCGGCGTCACGCCGTCGTCCACCAGCCAGACCCGCTCGACGCGATGCATGTTCTTGCCCTGCAGCTTCCACACCTGATGCTGCAGGTACAGGCGCCGCTGGCAGTCGGCCGGGCAGGCGCCGGCATCGACCTGCAGCAGAACCCACTTGCCGCGCAGATCCTCGAGCCGAAACGGCTCGCCGTCGAAGCGGCGCAGCATCTCCGGCGGCGCGGGAAACGGCTCGATGAGATCGCCATAGTTGACGCGCCCGTCGAAGCCGCCCAGCAGGTAGAGCAGCAGCGAGCCGACGAACGGAAACGCCGCCACGGCAGCCACCAGCCACAGGGGAACCAGGCTGCGCTTAGGCCGGTCGGCGGCGGAGATTGAGGACGACATAAAGCACCACGATCAAGGCACAGAAAAGAAACCACTGCCCGGCATAGCCGAGGTGGACGCTGATGCGCGCGTCCGGCCGCGGCCAGTCGCGCACGAGACCGTCGCCGGCATCGCTCGTCTGCAGCAGCACGAACGGTTGCAGCGGAAACGGCACGCCGGCCTGGTAGCGGTCGAAATGCAGGTTCTGCCAGACCTGCCCCTGGACCGTCTCCTGCGCCAGCTCCACCACGCGCGGCGTCGCGCTGGCGACGATCCCCTCGACGGTCACGTCGCCCGCAGGCGTCGCCACCGCGGGAAGCTGATCGCGGCGGCCGCTGCCCGCGACCCAGCCGCGATTCACCAGCACGTGGCGCGCGCCGCCGCCGATCCCGAGCGGCGTCAGCACGTGGTACCCGGCGCGGCCATCGTGAATCCGGTTATCCAGGTAGATGGTGTGCGCCGGCGCGAAGCGCCCGGTCACCCTGACGCGACGGTGCAGCATCGCGTCGGCAGGGACCAGAGACGCCGGCAGGCTGCTGACCGGCTCCGCCGCGCGCCGATCCTGCTCCGCCTGCAGCGCCGTTTTCTGCGACGCGCGATCGAGCTGCCAGTAGCCGGCCGCCAGCGTCAGCGCGACGCCGAGCAGCGTAAGCAGCGTCGCCCACAACGGCGGGCGGAAGCGGAGACGGGGGACGATCGGGGTGGCGGCCATGGAACCCTTTGCCCTACACTGGACCCTTTCCGCGCCGTGCCGGTTCCATGAAGATTCTCGTCATCCTGTTTCTCGTCGTCATCCTCTCCAGCCTCGGCTCCGCCCTCTACTACCTGATGAAGGACAAGGGCCAATCCGATCGCACCGTGAAGGCGCTGACGATCCGCATCAGCCTCTCGCTCGTCCTGTTCATCCTGCTGATGGCCAGCTACTACTTCGGGCTGGTGCCGAAACAGGGCCTGTAAAAAAAACGCCGCACGGTGACGTGCGGCCGAGTCCTGTCTCCCCGTGCGTGCGGGGAGCCTCCTCCTCTCCTGTTCTAGACGTTCGTCACAGCCAGTAGACCAGGACGAACAGCAGCAGCCAGACCACGTCGACGAAGTGCCAGTACCACGACACGCCTTCGAAGGCGAAGTGATGGTCGGGGCGGAAGTGCCCGGCCATGCAGCGGAACAGGATTACCGTCAGCATGATCGTGCCGATGGTGACGTGCAGACCGTGGAAGCCCGTCAGCATGAAGAACGTCGCCCCGTAAGCGCCGGTGGCCAGCGTCACGTTGAGGTCGGCGTACATGTGGCCGTATTCGTAAACCTGGAAGCCGAGGAAGATGGCGCCCAGCGCGATCGTGAGGAACAGGCCCAGGATGAGCTGACCACGGTTGTTCTTCTTCAGCGCCCAGTGCGCCCAGGTGACGGTAACGCCGGAAGTCAGCAGCAGCAGCGTGTTGAGCGCCGGGATCCCCCACGCGCCCATCGGCGTGAACGTGGTCTCGATGCCGGGACCCGCCGTCGGCCAGCTGGCCGAGAAGTCGGGCCACAGCAGCCGCTGCTCCGGGCTGCCGAGGTCGGGCACCGCGATCGCCCGCATGTAGAACAGGGCGCCGAAGAAGGCCGCGAAGAACATGACCTCGGAAAAGATGAACCAGCTCATGCCCCAGCGGTAGGAGATGTCGACCTGCTGGTTGTACTTGCCGCCCTCGCTCTCGCGGATGACGGTGCCGAACCAGCCGAACATCATGACCGTCACGACCAGCAGCCCGAGGATCAGCGCTCCCCAGCCGATGCCTCCCATGTCATTGAACAGGAAGACGGCGCCGAGCGCCAGCAGAAACACGCCCACCGAGCCGACGATCGGCCAGTGGGACGGCTGCGGAACGTAGTAGCCGCCGGTTTGCGTTGCCATGCTTGCTTCTCCTCTGAGTCCCTGAGTCCTGGTATTGCTGTTATCCCTGCGCCGTCACCAGCTTCACCAGCGTGACGATCGTAACCACGAACAGAACCGCCAGCACGACCCCGGCGACGATGAAATGCACCGGGCGCAGATGCTTCACCTGCTCGTGCGACTTTGCCTTGCGCACGCCGAAAAACGCCGACAGCACCGCCAGCACCGCCGCGATCGGACCGGGCCTGCGGCCGTCCTGCCCGGTCATCCCCTCGGCCGGGCCGGCGCCGGCGCGGCACTGACGCCCGACGACCCGGCGACCGTGAACAGGGTAAACGACAGCGTCACCGTATTGACGTCCTTCGGCAGCGCCGGATCGATGACGAACACCGTCGGCATCTTGCGTGTCTCGTGGGGCTGCATGCGCTGCTGCGAGAAGCAGAAGCACTCGAGTTTCTTCACGTGCTCGACCGCGAGCTGCGGGCCGTAGCTCGGGATCGCCTGGGCCGCCACGGCAGTGCCGCTCGGATTGGTCAGCTCGAAGGTCACCTGCACCAGCTCGCCCGGGTGCACCTGGACCTGGTGCTGGCTGGCGGAGAACCGCCAGGGCAGATCGCCGTGCACGTTGGTGTCGAACTGCACCGTGACCAGCCGCGACGGATCGACCTGGGTATTGACCACCTTGTCGGCGCGGCCGACGTCGCGGATGCCGGTGACCTCGCAGAACTTTTCGTAGAGCGGCACCAGCGCGAAGCCGAAGCCGAACATGCCGATGGCGATCACCACCAGCCGGGTCAGCAAAGCGCGGTTGCGAGCGGCGTCGCTCATCTGGCCAGCAGGCCCTGCTTGATCAGGAAGCCGATGAAGATCGCCGCCGCGATGCTGGCCAGGATCAGGGCCAGCCGCAGGTTCTTCGCTCGGTTCCGGTCGTCACGCATGATGGTTGCCATATATTACGGGGGCCGCAGCCCCCGCCCGCGTTACTTGACGACCGGCGGCGTCTCGAACGTGTGGTACGGCGCCGGCGTCGGCAGCGCTGTCCACTCGAGGCTGTCCGCCCCCTCCCACGGCCGCTCCGGCGCCTTCTCGCCGCTGCGGATCGCCTTCAGGATGATGTAGAGGAACAGGATCTGGGCGAAGCCGAAGCCGAAGGCGCCCACCGTCGACATCATGTTGAAGTCGGTGAACTGCAGCGCGTAGTCCGGAATGCGCCGCGGCATGCCCGCCAGCCCGAGGAAGTGCTGCGGGAAGAAGGCGACGTTGAAGAAGATCATCGACAGCCAGAAGTGCCACTTGCCGAGCGTCTCGTCGTACATCCGGCCGGTCCACTTCGGCAGCCAGAAATAGACCCCGGCGAAGGCCGAGAACAGCGCGCCCGCCACCATCACGTAGTGGAAGTGCGCCACCACGTAGTAGGTGTCGTGCAGCTGGATGTCGACCGGCGTCAGCGACAGCACCAGGCCGGTGAAGCCGCCCAGCGTGAACAGGAACAGGAAGCCGATGGCGAACAGCATCGGCGTCTCGAAAGTGAGCGAGCCCTTCCACATGGTCGCCACCCAGTTGAACACCTTCACCCCGGTGGGCACCGCGATCAGCATGGTGGCGTACATGTAATAGAGCTGCGCCTCCACCGGCATGCCGACGGTGTACATGTGGTGCGCCCACACCAGGAACGACAGCACCGCGATCGAGGCGGTGGCGTAGACCATCGAGGTGTAGCCGAACAGGGGCTTGCGCGAGAACGCCGGGATTACCTGCGAGATCACGCCGAACGCGGGGATCGCGATGATGTAGACCTCGGGGTGGCCGAAGAACCAGAAGATGTGCTGGAACAGCACCGGGTCGCCGCCGCCAGCGGCGTTGAAGAAGTGCGTGTCGAAGTGCCGATCGGTCAGGATCATCGTCACCGCGCCCGCCAGCACCGGCATCACCGCGATCAGCAGGTAGGCTGTGATCAGCCAGGTCCACACGAACAGCGGCATCTTCATCAGCGTCATGCCCGGCGCGCGCAGGTTCAGGATAGTGGTGATGATGTTGATCGAACCCATGATCGAGGACATGCCGAGGATGTGGACGGCGAAGATCGCCAGGTCCATGCCCATGCCCATCTGCACGCTGAGCGGCGGGTACAGCGTCCAGCCCACGCCCGGCGCGCCGCCCGGCACCAGCATCGAGAGCACCAGCAGCGTGCCGGCGAACGGCAGCAGCCAGAAGCTCCAGTTGTTCATGCGCGGGAACGCCATGTCGGAGGCGCCGATCATCATCGGGATCTGCCAGTTGGCGAAGCCGACGAAGGCCGGCATGATCGCGCCGAACACCATGATCAGCCCGTGCAGGGTGGTCATCTGGTTGAAGAAGTCCGGGTTCACCACCTGCAGGCCGGGCTGGAACAGCTCGGCGCGGATGGTGAGCGCCATCACGCCGCCGACCAGGAACATGACGAAGCTGAACCACAGGTACATCGTGCCGATGTCCTTGTGATTGGTGGTGGTCACCCAGCGCATGATGCCGTAGGGGTGGTGCTCGTCGTGCCCGTGACCGTGTGCGTGCGGGTGAACGGCTGACATATCGATCTCCTTGGACTCGCTTCCCTGAATTCGTCAGTTCGCCCGGGCCGTCGCCTGGGCCGTGCGCAGTGCCTTGACGTCGGCGGGCTGCACCGCCTCGCCGCCGTTGTTCCAGGCCTGTCGCGTGTAAGAGATCACCGCTGCCAGTTCCTCGTCGGTCAGGCGGCTGAAGGACGCCATCGCGGTGCCCGGCTTGCCCTGCAGCACGATCCGGATCTGGTCTTCAGCCGGGCCGGCCACGACCTTGGAGCCGGCCAGCGCCGGAAATGTGCCGGGCACGCCGCGGCCGTCGGCCTGATGGCAGGCGACGCAATTCTGCGTGAACACCTTCTCGCCCTGCGCCACGAGGTGCGCCGTGGACGGCTCCGCGGCCGGCGCCGGCGCGGTGGCGGTCTTCTGCTTCTGCTGCTTGACCCACTGGTCGTACTCGGCCTGCTCGACGACCTTCACCACGATCGGCATGAAGCCGTGCTCCTTGCCGCAGAGCTCGGCGCACTGACCGCGGAACTCGCCGGTCGTGTTGGCGCGGAACCAGGTGTCGCGGATGAAGCCGGGGATCGCGTCCTGCTTGACGCCGAAAGCGGGCACGTACCAGGCGTGCAGCACGTCTCCCGCCGTGGTCAGGATGCGGATCTTCTTGCCGACCGGCACCACCATCGGGTTGTCGACCTCCAGCAGGTAATGCTCGCCCTTCGGCGCAGCGCCCTCGATCTGCTCTTTCGGGGTGGCGAGGTTGCTCAGGAAGCTGATGCCCTCGTCCAGGTAATCGTATTGCCACTTCCACTGGTAGCCGGTGGCCTTGATGGTGACCTCCGGCGCGGCGGTGTCCTTCATGTCGATGACCGTCTTGGTGGCCGGGTACGCCATGCCGATCAGGATGAAGAACGGAATCACCGTCCAGATCACCTCCACCGTGGTGTTCTCGTGGAAGTGGGCGGCCTTGTGGCCGGCGGCCTTGCGGTGCTTGAACACCGCGTAAAACATGAAGGCGAAGACGCCGACGAAGATCACCGTGATGATGATCATGATCAGCGTATGCAGGTCGTAGATCTGCTCGGCGATCGGGCTGTTGGGCGGCTGCAGGTTGTACTTCGACGCGCTGAGCGCGATGGACGGGACGGCGAGGCCGGCCGCAGCCCCTAGCAGATATCGCATCATGTTTCCGCTCACTCAGTCACAGAAAAGCTCGAATATTAGCGGCTCCCGAGACTTTTGATCAATTTTTTCGCGAGGTTGAGCCGTTCCTCGGCCGGCAGCCCGCGCCCCAACTCCAGCTGACGGCCGTGGGAGCGGACGCTGACCCGCGGCCCGGCCAGGCTCCGTGGCGACTCCACCAGCACCTGTGCCCAATGACGGCTGAAGCGCTCCTGGCGCCACACGCTGCGGGTGACGGTCTCCACCGTCAACGTGTCTCCCGCGATAGTGATGCGCTCGTAATCCCCGGCGCAGCGCCGGATCTCGCAGAAAGCCCAGATCAGAACGGCAGCTTCGAGGCCGGCGAACGGCAGGACGGGCCAGGCACCGACCACGCTGAATCCGACGCCGATGAGCAGCGGCGGCACGCACATCAGTACGAGCGCAAGCCGGCGCTGGGTTGCGTCCAGCGCGACGTTGCGCGAATACACCACGCTGAAATCGGAGGCGTCGGAGCTCGGCGGCGACACGGAGTAGCCCGCGGGTCAGTCGAGCCAACCTAGCACACGCGCGTCGGCGTGATCAATTCGACCCGTGATGCGCCGCCGCAACCAACGGGGCAGGATTCGTCAAACGGGTCAGCGCGCCCAGGTAATCGGCCGCCTGCTCGGGATGCGGCCGCGCCATGAGCGGAACTTCACCGAGCAACGGCGCCGGCAGCCGCTCCGCCAGCGCCGCGATGTTCTCCCGTGCCACCGGCATGGCCGGATCGATGGCATTCGCAATCCAGCCCGCCAGCAGCAGGCCGCGGCGTTCGATCGCCTCCGCGGTCAGCAGCGCGTGGTTGATGCAGCCGAGCCGGATGCGCACCACCAGCACCACGGGGAGCGCAAGACGCTGCGCCAGATCGGCGAAGTCGAACCCCGGCCCCAGCGGCACGCGAAAACCTCCCGCACCCTCCACCACGATGGCGTCGGCGCCGGAGCGCAAGGCTGCGAAGGCGGCGAGAATGCGCGCCGGCTCGATCTCGACGCCCGCCGCCGCTGCCGCGATATGCGGGGCGATCGGCGCCTCGAACCGGTAGGGGCTCACCAGGGCGGCCGGGTAATCGCCGCCGGCAGCCGCCATCAGGCAGTCCACGTCCCGGTAGGTGCCGCCCTCGATGCCCGCCACCACCGGCTTCATGGGCGCGATGCGCATTCCCCGGCGGCGCAGGGTGATGATCATCGCCGCCGCGATCAGGGTCTTGCCGACCTCGGTGTCGGTCCCGGTGACGAACCAGCCGTCAGCCACGGGAGGCGCCCCGCTCGAAGCGCACGATCGCGCGCCCATCCTCGACGCGGCGCGGCGCGGTCTTCCAGGCGTGGCCGTAGACGACCTCGAACGTCGCCGGCAGCACACCGTCGCGCCGCAGCGTTTCGTAGTGTTCCCGCGCGGCCTGCCAGGCGCGTTTGCCCATGAGCCCCCGGCGGCGGCCCCGGGTGACGTTGTGTGCGCCGATGGCCCGGATCTCGGCCAGCAGCCGGGCGAAGTCCGGATACGTGACGGTGACGAACTCCATGTCCACGACAGGATCGGCGAAACCCGCGGCGAGCAGCAGGTCGCCGATGTCGTGCATGTCGACGAAGCGGTTGACGTGCGTATACCGGTCGACGCGGCCGAAGGCTGCGCGCAGCTCCTTCAGGGTATCCGGCCCGAA
Source organism: Pelomicrobium sp. (assembly GCA_035466595.1). Taxonomy (GTDB): domain Bacteria; phylum Pseudomonadota; class Gammaproteobacteria; order Burkholderiales; family UBA6910; genus DATIUV01. The sequence goes on along the minus strand of DATIUV010000219.1, from coordinate 8,849 downwards.
GGTGCTGAACATGAAGAGGCCGCCGACGGTCAGGGCCCGGTGCACGCCGTCGAACGCGGCCTTGAGATCGTTGCACCACTGCAGCGTGAGGTTGGACCAGACCAGATCGACCGAGCCGGGTCGCAGCGGCAGGCGTTCCAGGTCGCCGCATACCAGCCCGGGCTGGCGGCCCAGCGCGCGCCGCCACCACGGCGCGCGTTCGCGCACGTACCGCAGCATCGCCGGCGCCAGGTCGAGCGCGATGCGCGTGGCCTGCGGGTAGCGCTCACGCAGCCGCTCGAGGCCGTATCCGGTGCCGCAGCCGGCGTCGAGGATCGCGGCGGGCGCGAGCCGCACGTAGTCGAGCCGCTCGAGCATGCGGTCCGCCACTTCCCGTTGCAGCACGGCGGCACGGTCGTAGCTCGCCGCCGCGCGATCGAACGCCTGGCGGACCTGGCGCTTATCGACCCGCGCGTCGTCGTTGCCTGTCGGCTGCATGCTGTTCCAATAAGCTGACGAACACCGTCACCGTGTCCGCGAACGCTTCGGGCGCCGAAACGAACGGCGCGTGCGCCGCCGTCGGGAATTCCTGAACCTGCGCCTGCGGCAGCGCGCCGGCCAGCCAGCGTACCGCCGCCGCCGGCACCAGCGGGTCGCGGCCGCCGTGCACCAGCAGCGCCGGTACCGTGACATCGCCGGCAATTCCGCGCAGGTCGTTGCCGGCCAGGATCGCCAGCGCTTCCGCCAGCGTGTCGGGCTCGGGCATCGACCGTTCGCCGAGCCGCGCGCGCAGGTCGCGCGCCGCGTTTCGCGCGCGCTCGTCGCCCTGGGTCTGCAGGGCGAGAAAGCGCGAGAGCGTCGCCTGCGGATCGCGCCGCAGATCGGCCGCGAAGTCCGCGAACACGATGACCGCAACCGCCGGCGCCCAGTCCGGCGCGGCGACGAAGCGCGGCGTCGTCGCCACCAGCACCAGCGAGCGAACCTGTGGCGGTCGCGCCGCCGCCAATGCCAGCGCCAGCTGGCCACCGAGCGACCAGCCGACCACGTGCGCCGGCGGCAACGTGTCCGCCAGCACCGCGACCCAGCCGCCGAGACCGCCCGCCACGCGCGGGCTCAAGCCGTGGCCCGGGAGATCCACCGCGTGGACGGTGAAGGATCGCGCCAGCGACCCGGCGACGTCGCACCAGACCCTTCCGTGCAGCCCCCATCCGTGCAGCAGGGCAAGGTCCGGGCCGCTGCCCGCCGTCTCGACATGCAGCTGCGGGCTCATGGCGCGTCGGCTCCGGAGAGCGCCGCCAACCCGGCGATCAAGGCGTCGACATCGTCGTCGGTGTGCGCCGCCGACAGCGAGATCCGCAGCCTGGCCGTTCCTTGGGGCACGGTCGGCGGCCGGATCGCCGGCACCAGGAATCCCCGTTCACGCAACTGCTGGCTGGCGGTCAGTGCACCGCGGTTGTCGCCGAGCACGAGCGGCTGGATCGCGGTGGCGGAAGCCAGCAGCTGCCCCGGAAAGCGCGTCGCCTGCGCGCGCAGCCGCCCAATGTGCGCGCGCAGCCGCGCGCGGGCGTCGTCGGCCGCGGCAATCAGCTCCAGCGATCGCGCGAGCACGTGCGCGATCATCGGCGGCAGCGCTGTCGTGTAGATATAAGTGCGGGCGCGCTGAACCAAGGCGTCGATGACCGCCGGCTCGCCGGCGACGAAAGCGCCGCACACCCCCGCCGCCTTGCCCAGCGTGCCCAGGTACACTAGCCGCGACGAGCGCAGGCCGAAATGAGCCACGCTGCCGGCGCCGCGCGGGCCCAGCACGCCGAAACCGTGCGCGTCATCGACGTAAAGCCACGCTTCGTGCCGCTCGGCCAGCGCCAGCAGCTCCGCGAGCGGCGCCATGTCGCCGTCCATGCTGAACACGGCATCGGTTGCGATGACCTTGGTGCGGGCGGACGATGCGCGCAGCAGCCGCTCCAGCGCGTCGAGGTCGCCGTGCGGATAGCGCTTCAACTCGGCGCGCGCGAGCAGCGCGGCATCGATCAGCGACGCGTGGTTGAGCTTGTCCTGGAAGATCGCATCGCCGCGGCCCGCGAGCGTCGTCAACACCCCGAGGTTCGCCATGTAACCGGTCGAAAACAACAGCGCGGCCGGCCGCTCGACGAACGCCGCCAGCGCCCGCTCGAGCTCGGCGTGCACGCGGCCGTGGCCCGACACCAGGTGCGACGCGCCCGCGCCGACGCCGTAGCGGCGCGCGCCCTCGGCCACTGCCTCGGCGAGCGCAGGGTGCTCGCACAACCCCAGGTAATCGTTGCTGCAGAACGCGGTGAACTGCTCGCCGTCGATCAGCGGGTGGGCGCCGTGGCCCGCATCGAGCTCGAGCCGCGTGCGCCGCAGCCCGCGCGCTTCGGCATCGCGCAGCTCCGCGTCGAGGGCTGCCAGCGCCGGAAAGGCGCCGGCGCCGCCGGGCGACGCGGCCTCTTCCTGTGGCATTCCCCCCACGGCCTAGGCGGAGGCGTTGAGCCCCAGCTTCTCGAACAGCGCGCGGTCGCGATCGCCCGCGGGGTTGGGCGTGGTAAGGAGCTTCTCACCGTAGAACACCGAGTTGGCGCCGGCCAGGAAGCACAGCGCCTGCAGCGGCTCGTCCATCTCCTCGCGGCCGGCGGACAGCCGCACGCGCGCTTTCGGCATCACGATGCGCGCCACCGCGACGGTGCGCACGAACTCGAGCGGGTCCAGCGGCGCGGTGTCCGCCAGTGGCGTGCCGGCGACGCGCACCAGGTTGTTGATCGGCACGCTCTCCGGATACGGATCGAGGTTGGCGAGCTGCGCCAACAGGCCCGCGCGCTGGCGGCGGCTCTCGCCCAGGCCGACGATGCCGCCGCAGCAGACCTTGATGCCGGCTTCGCGCACGCTGGCCAGCGTGTCGAGCCGGTCCTGGAAGGTGCGCGTGGTGATGATCTCGCCGTAGAACCCGGGATCGGTGTCGAGGTTGTGGTTGTAGTAGTCGAGACCTGCCGCCTTCAGCCGCTCGGCCTGGCCATCCTTGAGCATGCCGAGCGTGACGCAGGTCTCCAGGCCCATTGCCTTGACGGCGCGCACCATCTCCGCCACCCGCTCCAGGTCCTTCTGCTTCGGGCTGCGCCAGGCCGCGCCCATGCAGAAGCGGGTGGCGCCGTGGTCGCGTGCGGCGCGTGCCGCGGACACCACTTCGTCCAGCGGCATCAGCGCCTCGTTGTCGACACCCGTTTCGAACCGCACCGACTGCGGGCAGTAACCGCAGTCCTCGGGACAGCCCCCGGTCTTCACCGACAGCAGCGTCGAGAGCTGCACCTCGTTGGGGTCGAAGTGCTCCCGATGCACCTGCTGCGCCCGGTACAGGAGATCGCTGAACGGCAGCGCAAAAAGCGCTTCGACGGCGGCCGCGGTCCACGGCGAGGCGTGAGGCTGCGTTAAAGCGCTGGCTGCGCCCATCGGGGCTTTCCTTTCCTTACGGTAATCAACGAGGTAACGGGCGAATCATGGAGCCCGTCCGAGGGGCTGTCAAACGGAGACCGGAAAATTTTTGACAGCGTTCTGGATTTCGTTCGGCGCCATACGCCCGCGGCCTGCCTGCTGTGCGGGGCCGGCACGCGCGGCGCCGGGCTATGCGACGGCTGCGCGGCCGACCTCCCACGCGCAGCGGGTCCCGCCTGCCCGCTTTGCGCCGAGCCCTTGCCGGCTCCCGGTGTTTGCGGGCGCTGCCTCAAGCACAGGCCGGCGTTCGACGCCACCGCGGCCGCGTTGCTCTATCGCTTCCCGGCGGACGTCCTGGTGCAGCGGCTCAAGTACGGCGGCGAGCTGGCGTGCGCCAACGTGCTGGGAGAGCTGCTCGCCGAGGCGGTTCTGCCGCTCCCACGTCCCGATCTGCTCATCCCGATGCCGCTGCATCCCGACCGCCTGCGCGGCCGTGGCTTCAATCAGGCGGTGGAGCTGGCGCGGCCGATCGCGCGCCGGCTCGACATCGAGCTGGACGTGTCCGCCTGCCGGCGGCTGCGCGACACGCCGGCCCAGGCCGGGCTCGACCTGTCGGCCCGGCGCCGCAACGTCCGCGGCGCGTTCGCCTGCGATGCGGAACTGACCGGTCGTCGCGTGGCAATCGTCGACGACGTCCTCACCAGCGGCGCGACCCTGGATGCGCTGGCAACCGTGCTCAGGAAAGGCGGCGCGGTCGAGGTCCGGGCCTGGGTGGTAGCGCGGGCGCCGAAGGATTGACGGGGAGCGGCGTCAGCGGCGGCGGCGCAGCGCGGCGAGACGATTGTCCACGAACGTCGCTCCGAGCCGCCTGCTCACGGCGGTAAGCTGCTTCGTGCCGCCGCGCGCAAATTAACACCCGCCAATGTTGATGCTGATCGTCGGTGTCGCGCCCGGGCCCGCCTCGGTGTAAGTAATCGAGCATTGCCCCGGCGCACCCCCTTTCAGGTCAATGGTCAGCGTGTCGCCTTGACGGGTGATAACCGCATCCTCGGTTTTCGTCAGCTGCGCAGCGAGCAGAATGCCGCCCGGTGAAGCCATTGACTCCGCAGCGGACGGATAGCCGTTGACCATCTCGATAACGGCGCCGTCCAAGTCGAGGGTTCCTCCCGTACGCGTGCAGTTCCCGCCAAGGTTGGCCAGACACCCGGCATGCGCCAGTGCGGAGCCGGAGCGGATGGCACCGTAGATGCCTTGGGCCTTGGCCTCTCGGGCTTCGACCCGCAGCGCCAGAAACCTCGGAAGCGCGATTGTCGCGAGAACGGCAATCACGGCCATCACGGTGATCGTCTCACCCACGCTGAAGCCGCGCTGCCGTAGCTTCCGGAAAGACACGCTTCTGGCGAGTGCCCGGGCACGCGTCGCTGCGCCCATCAATGCGTACTATCCTGCTTCACGTTTGGATTCACGCTACCGCGTTGGTCCGCTTCCACTGTACCCACCGCGCTGGGCCGAGCCTTCAAGGTTGACCCGATATTTTTCAAAGCTCCTGCCAGTCGCCGCGACCCAACGCACCAACGCGCGCAGTTGTTCAATGAAGACCGTTATCCGATTGATGCACAATGGCAATAAATAATCAAGCGGCTTCACAGATCGTGTTCGACGTCGTCCTGTATCAGCCGGAAATTCCCGTCAATGCCGGCGTCCTGATCCGGCTGTGCGCCAACGCCGGCGCGCGCCTGCATCTGGTCAAACCGCTGGGGTTCCAGTTGGACGACCGGCGGCTGCGCCGGGTCGGGCTCGACTACCACTCCCTGGGGGAAGTGACCGCTCACACGAGCTGGCAGGACTGCCGGACGGCACTGGCAGCGGCGCGGTTTTTCGCTCTGACGACGCGCGGGTCGAGCCGCTACGACACGGTGGCGTTTCGCCCGGGGGATGCCTTCGTCTTTGGGCCGGAGACCCGCGGTTTGCCGGACGCGGTGCTGGCGGAGTTTTCGGCAGCCCATCGACTACGGATTCCGATGGCCCCGGGCAATCGCAGCCTGAACGTCGCCAACGCGGCAGCCGTGATGCTCTTTGAGGCCTGGCGCCAGCAGGGCTTCCGGGGAGGCGCCTGACGTGCTGCGGCGGGCAGACAAGGCCCACCGCCCCGCGCGCGCGGGTCACACGCTCGTTGCCGCTGCACTCGCCTGGATGGCATTGCCGCTCCCCCATCCTGCCTTTGCCGTCGACCCGCCGCCGGCGCGGCCCGCGGCCGCGCCGCTCGCCCGCCCGATCGAGCTGGTCCTGCGCCTCACCGTCAACGGCGAGCTCAAAGGCGATGTCGTCGCGATACGCGCCGCCGACGGGCGCGTCCTGCTGCGGCGCGCCGACCTGGCGCAGGCCGGCATCCAGCCCGGAACGGCTCCGGCCGTGGACGTCGGCGGCGAGACTTACGTGGCGGCGGACGACCTAACGGGCGTGCGCGCGCGCTTCGATTCCGCCTCGCTGACGCTGGCGCTGGATGCGGATCCCGCGCTGCTTGACCGGCAGGTGGTGGATCTCTCGCCGCGCCGCCCGGCGGGGGTGATCGAGCCCGACGATACCAGCGCCTTCTTCAACTATTTGCTCGACTACAACTGGAGCGACGGCGAGGCGCCGGGCGTGCTCGGATTCGACAACGGCCTCGGCATTCGGGCAGCCGGCGTGCTGGCGTTCAGCGAGTCGCGCTGCGACCGCGTGTCCGGCAGCACGCACTGCGTGCGAGGCCTGTCCAACCTGACCTACGACTCGCGCGCGGACCTGCAGCGCTACGTCGCCGGCGACTTTCTGGCCCAGTCCGGGCCGCTCGGCAGCACGCTCAACCTCGGCGGGTTGAGCCTATCGAAGGTGTTCGCGATCGATCCCTACCTGGTAACGCAGCCGAAAGCGAGCCTGGTCGGCGAAGTGGCGGTGCCCAGCGAAGCACGGATCCTCGTGGACGGCGCCCCGGTCGGCTTCCAGCGCCTGCGTCCAGGGCCGTTCGAGCTGCGCGACATCAACTATTTCGGCGGCGCCCGCAACGTCGAGGTGGTGCTGACCGATGCGACCGGGCGCGAGCAGGTGCTTTCCTACCCGTTCTACTTCACCGCCACGCTGTTGCGCGAGGGCCTGCACGAGTACAGCTACAACGCCGGCGTCCTGCGCGAGGACTTCCGCGTGCGCAGCAGCGCCTACGCCAAGGCCGGCGCATCGTTCTTCCATCGCTACGGAGTAACCGATGGCCTCACCGTCGGCGCGCGCGGGGAAGCAACCGAAACCGAGGGCAACGCCGGCCCCGAGATCGCCTTCGGCCTGGGCACGCTGGGCATCGCCTCCGCCTCGGCGGCGGTCAGCTACGACGACCGCAGCAGCGAGACCGGTTACGCCGCCGCCGCAGCGTACGACTATCAGCGCACGCCGTTCAGCGCCTCGGCGCTGGTGCGCACTTACGACCAGAACTACGCCTTCGCCGGCCAGACGCCGCCGGAGCGCACCAGCCGCGACGGCGAGCTGACCATCGCCTTCCGGCCCGTGCAGCCCAGGCTGGAAGTGGCCGCCGCGGTGTCCTACGGCTTCCTCGGCGTCGGCACGGTGGGGCTCGCCTATGCCGACGTGCAGCGCTACGAGGGGCCCGATCGACGCAGCGTCGCCCTCACCTTCTCCGGCAGTCCCGTGCGCAACCTGAGCGTGTTCGGCTCCGTTGGCCACACGCGAGAGTTCGAGTCCGGCGTCGAGTTCTTCATCGGCATCGCCTGGTTCCCGGACCGGGACTACACCGCCACCTACTCCCAGCAGCACCGCGTCGACGGCTTCCGCTCCCATCTGGCGCAGGCGGGCAAGCGCGTGCCCACCGGCGAGGGCTTCGGCTACAACGTCGCCTACGAGGACAGCGGGATCGGCGACAACCGGCTGCGGACGGTCTCGCCCTTCGTCCAGTACAACGGCGCTCATGGCGAGTACCTCGCCTCCGCGCGCCTGAACACGGGCGGCGGCGGCTCCGATCTCTACCGCGTCGGCAGCGCCGGCAGCATCGCCTACGTCGACGGCACGGTGCGCGCGGCGCGGCCGATCGCCGACAGCTTCGCGCTCGTGCGCATCCCCGGCGTCGAGGGCGTGCGCGTGTACCAGAACAACCAGGAGATCGGCCGCACCGACGCCGCCGGCACGGTGTTCGTGCCGCGCCTGTCGTCCTATTTCGACAACCAGATCCGCATCGACGACCGCGACATCCCGATCGAGTACGCGCTGGAGACCACGACCCTGCTGGTGTCGCCGCCGCTGCGCAGCGGCTCGGCGCTGACCTTCGAGGCGCGGCGGATCCAGGCGATCGTCGGCCGGCTGACGACGCGCGAAAACGGCATCACCCGCGCCCTGGACTACGGCGAACTCGTGCTGAAGGGCGCGCCCGGCACGTTCCGCGGGCCCGTGGGGCGCGGCGGCGAGATCTATCTCGAGAACGTGCCCGCAGGGGACTACCACCTGGCGGTGGATTTCGAAGGGCAGACCTGCCGCGGCCGGATTACCATACCGGCGAGCGACGAGATCATCGTGAGGCTGGGCGATGTGGCGTGCACGCTGGAGTAGAGCCGTCCGGGCGGTTGTCGGCGCCGCGATGCTGGGCGCCGCGGCGCCGGCGGCGGCCGTGTGCCAGGCGTCCGCCAGCGGCATCAACTTCGGCGCCTACGACGTCTTTTCGCCGCTGGCGGCGACCTCGACCGGGACGATCACCGTCACCTGCCGGGTGGCGCCGCCGCCGACGGTGGTGATCGCCATCGGCCCGAGCGCGGTCAGCGGCCTGATCAACCCGCGCCGGCTGCGCGGCGGCGGCAGCGACACGGTGGACTACAACGTCTTCATCGACAACGCGCGCACGGTCATCTGGGGCGACGGCGTGCTCGGCGGCTCCACGGTGTCGCAGCGCTTCACCCCCAACCAGACGATTCCCTTCACCGTCTACGGCGGCGTTCCCGCGGGGCAGAACGCGGCCGCGGGCGCCTACTCGGACTCGCTGCAGGTCACGATCATCTGGTAGCCGCGGCCAGCGCGGCGCAATCCGCCGGCGCGAGCGCGATCTCCTTCGACAGATCCACGCCCTGTCCCCGAACCGTGACCTGCATCGGCTTGCCCGGCGCGCACGCCGCGGGCGGCAGGGCGATCGGGAAGCCGCGGGTCGCGCCCGCCAGCACGTACCAGCCGCGCTCGGCGGCGTAGAAGGCGCCGCCCGCCGCGACGGCAACGGTCTCGGCGTAGACATGGACGTTGCCCGTATTGCGAACGTCGACCCGCAGCCGGCCCTTCTCCACGCTCAGGCCGGCGATCTCGGGCGCGGGCCTCGGCTCCCGGGGCTTCAAGAACACGGGCAGGCCGAAGCGCACACGGATCGCCACCTGTGCCCGCGGCTGGCCAGGCGGCGGCGGCCGCGGCAGCTC
>DATIUV010000218.1:0-3018 GCA_035466595.1 Pelomicrobium sp. | reverse complement strand
AAGGTGCCATGGCCGCGGCGTACCAGACCGGCTACCGGCTGGCGATGATCGCCGCCTCGGCCGGCGTGCTGTGGGTCGCGGCGCGCTTCGACGCCAGCGAAGCGACTTACGAGCATTTTCCGTGGCAGGTGGCCTACCTCGTGATGGCGGCGCTGATGTCGGTGGGGATCGTCACTGTGCTGCTCGCGCCGGAACCGGCGCGGCCGGTGTCGCACGACACGCTGGACCGCGAGAGCCGCGTGCGCGCCCGGCTCGAAGCCGATCCGCGCCTGCCACGCCGGCTCGCGCGTTTTCTCGCCTGGCTGCACGCTGCGGTGCTGAGCCCGTTCCTCGATTTCATCTACCGCTACCGCTGGCAGGCGCTGCTGCTGCTGGCGCTGATCGGTACCTACCGCATCTCCGACGTCGTCATGGGCGTCATGGCAAACCCGTTCTACGTCGACATGGGCTACACCAAGGACGAGGTCAGCGCGGTGTCCAAGGTGTACGGCGTGATCATGACGCTCACGGGGGCCGCGCTGGGCGGCGTGCTGTGCCTGCGCATCGGCGTCATGCGGGTGCTGTTTCTCGGCGCGTTGCTCTCGGCCGCGACCAATCTGCTGTTCGCCTGGCTGGCGGGGCGCGGGCACGACCTGCCGGGGCTGATCCTGGCCGTGTCCGCCGACAACCTGAGCGCCGGCATCGCCAGCGCCGCGTTCATCGCCTACCTCTCGGGACTCACCAACGTCGCCTACTCGGCGACCCAGTATGCGTTGTTCAGCTCGGTGATGCTGCTGCTGCCGAAATTCCTGGCGGGTTTCTCCGGCGTGATGGTCGATCAGTTCGGCTACGCCGCCTTTTTCACCGGCACCGCGATTCTCGGCCTCCCGGTGCTGCTGCTGGTGTGGCTGGCGGCACGCGCTGAACGGCGGCGGGAGCCGCCGGCAGCCGCCGCGCCCGGTCAGTAAAAGCGCCGCTCGAACGTCACCTGGAACGGGGCGACCGCGCCCTCCGGCCGGACCAGGACGTTGAAGCGCAGCAGCCCGCTCGGCAGCGCGAAGTTGCCGATGTAGTAAACCGCCGCCTGTTCCCGGATCTCGCGCATCGGAATCGAGGTCAGTTGGCCGGCGAGGCTGCGCGCGCTTGCCTCGATCCCGGCCGGCACCGGCTCCGTGCCGCCGCCCGGCTTCTTCTTCAGCACCGACACCGTGAGCAGTCCGCGATTGCGGCTGCGCTCGATGCCGTAGGCCTGGGCGACCTCGGGCGCCAGGTCGGCGGTGGCGAGCACGTTGTAGTGCACCTCGTAGTCGCCGAACTTCTTCGAGATTTCCGCGCCGGCGGGCGCGGCGAACAGCGCGGCGGCGAGCAGCATCAGGCAGGCAATGGCGCGCATGGGCTTCTCCTCTTGGTTTTTTGGCCTCCATACCAGTATAGAGGCCGCAGGCGCTACTGAAGTTGCTCGAAGCGGTACACCGCGAGCGAGCCGCGCAGATTCGGCAAGGTGGTCACGACGCCCCGATTGGCGAGCACCATCCGCTCCAGGATGCGGATGCCGTGCTGGACGCAGAACGCCTCGAAATCCTTCAGCGTGCACAGGTGCACGTTGGGCGTGTCGAACCACTGGTAGGGCAGGTGTTTCGACACCGGCATGCGGCCCATCATGATCTGCAGGCGATGGCTCCAATGGCCGAAGTTGGGGAATGAGACGATGCCCTCGCGCCCGACCCGCAGGATCTCGCGCATGATCCGTTCGGTGCGACGCATCGCCTGCAGCGTCAGTGACAGGATCACGTAGTCGAACGAATCGTCGCCGAAGCCGGACAGCCCTGCCTCCAGGTCCATCTGGATCACGTTCACGCGATTCTTCACGCAGGCGACGATGTTGCCGTCGCTGATCTCGACGCCGTAGCCGTGCGCGCCGCGCGTCTCGCGCAGGTAGGCGAGCAGCGACCCGTCGCCGCAGCCGAGGTCCAGCACCTTGGAGCCGGGACGGATCCAGCTCGCGATCGCCTCGAAGTCGGGGCGAGCGGCGGCCAGCGCCGTGGCGTAGGAGGGCGCGCCCGCCGGCGCCGGCAGCGGCTCGGTCATGGGCGGCTCCCGGCGCTCTCGCCGGCGACGCCGTCGAGATAGGCGGCCATCAGCGCATGGTAGTGCGGATCTTCCATCAGGAACGAGTCGTGGCCGTGGGCCGAGGTGATCTCGGCATACGTGGCGTTGAGCTTGTTGTCGAGCAGCGCCTTGACGATGTCGCGCGAGCGCCCCGGCGAGAAACGCCAGTCCGAGGTGAACGAGACGATCAGGAAGTTCGCCAGCGCGCCCTTGAACGCCGCCGACAGGTCGCCGCCGTGCTCCAACGCGGGATCGAAATAGTCCAGCGCCTTGGTCATCAGCAGGTAGGTGTTGGCGTCGAAGTGCGAGGCGAACTTGTCGCCCTGGTAGCGCAGGTAGGACTCGATCTCGAACTCGACGCCGTAGCCGAAGTGGTACTCGCCGTGGCGCAGCTCGCGGCCGAATTTCTCCGCCATGGAGTCGTCCGACAGGTAGGTGATGTGGCCGAGCATGCGCGCGAGCCGCAGCCCCCAGCGCGGCGCCGCGCCGGCGTCGTAGAAGTTGCCCTGGTTGAAGCCGGGGTCGGTGAGGATGGCCTGTCGGGCGACGTCGTTGAAGGCGATGTTCTGCGCGGTCAGCTTCGGCGCGGCGGCGATGGCGATGACGTGTCGCACGCGCTGCGGGAAGTCGATCGACCACTGCAGCGCCTGCATTCCACCGAGGCTGCCGCCAAGAATGGCCGCGAAGCGCTCGATGCCGAGGCGGTCGGCGAGCCGCGCCTGCGACGCCACCCAGTCCTCCACCGTGACCACCGGGAACGCGCCGCCCCAGGGCTTGCCGGTGGACGGGTCGATGCTGGCCGGCCCGGTCGAGCCGTGGCAGCCGCCGAGGTTGTTCACGCCCACGACGAATAAGCGCCGGGTGTCCAGCGGCTTGCCGGGCCCCACCATGTTGTCCCACCAGCCGACGTTGCCGGGGTCGTCGGCATAC
>DATIUV010000217.1:0-6622 GCA_035466595.1 Pelomicrobium sp. | reverse complement strand
ATGGCGCCGCTGGACAAGGACACCAAGGGTCTTGCCGCGGACATCACCAAGGGCGCCAAGGGCCCGGTCGAGGAGGCGAAGGCCATCTACGACTGGGTGATCGACAAGCTCGCCTATGATCTCGGCGGGGCCGGCGTCGGTACCGGCGACGTCCGCGCCATGATCAAGACCGGCTCGCTCAAGGGCCGCGGGCTGGACGCCGCCGCGCTGTTCGTGACGCTTTGCCGCGCCGCGGGCGTGCCGGCGCGCCTCGCCGTTGGCGTGACGCTGGACAAGTCCAAGGTCGCGCCGGTGCTTGGTGCCTACGGCGACGTCAGTCGCAGCCAGCAGGCGCGCGCCGAGTTCTTCGCGCCGGGCATCGGCTGGGTGCCGGTCGATCCGGCCAGCGTCCTGCGCATGGCGGCCGAAAGCGCTCTGCCGCTCGACGATCCTCGCGTGACCTCGTTGCGGTGGCGGTTCTTCGGTTCCTGGGAGATGAACTGGGTCGTCTACAACCACTGGGAGGCGCTGCCGCTCAAGCCGCTGCCCAGCGCCATCGACCGCCCGTTCTTCGTCTATCCCCACGCAGAGTTGGCGTCGAAGCCGCAGGACAGCCTCGACCCGCCGTCGTTCACCTACACCATCGCGTCGGCAGAGCTCGTCGGAACCGGCGCGGATTTTTCGGACCTGACCGGTCCGGGCATCAGCAACCCGAAGAAGAAGTAGCGCTCAGGCCGCCGGCGGCTGCGGCCGCCGGGCGGACTTGGGTCGGAACGCCTGCACCACCCGCTCGTCGGTCTCGATGTAGGGGCCGCCGATCAGATCGATGCAGTACGGCACGGCGGCGAAGATGCCGGATACGAGCGTCTCGCCGCCGTCGCCTTTCAGGCCCTCGAGCGTTTCCCGGATCGACTTCGGCTGCCCCGGCAGGTTGATGATCAGCGCCTGCCCGCGGATCACCGCGACTTGGCGTGACAGGATCGCGGTCGGCACGAACTTCAGGCTGATCTGGCGCATCTGCTCGCCGAAGCCCGGCATGACCTTGTCCGCCACGGCCAGCGTGGCTTCGGGCGTGACGTCGCGCGGCGCCGGGCCGGTGCCGCCGGTGGTGAGCACGAGGTGGCAGCGTTCCGCGTCGACCAGCGCCTTCAGCGCCGCCTCGATGGCCGGCTGCTCGTCGGGAATCAGCCGCGTCACGCAACGCACGGGGGGAGCGACGATGGCCGAGCGCAGCCAGCTTTCCAGCGCCGGGATGCCCTCGTCCTGGTAGACGCCCTTGGACGCCCGGTCGCTGATGGAGACCAGGCCGACGACGAGTTCTTCGGTGGCGTTCATGGCGGCGCCGAGTATAGCAAAGGGTCAATCGCCGTCGGCCGCCGCCGGCTGCGGCTCGGGGATCAGCGCCTTGAGCTCCTGGAACAGCTCGCGGTAGGCGCGCGGCGGCCTGCCGGCATCGCGCTCGGCCGCTGCCGTGCGCGCCAGCTGCCGGAGGCGGCCGGCATCGGCCTGCGGGTGGCGCGTCTTGAGCTCGGTGATGGCCTCGGCGTCGTCGAGCAGCCGATCGCGCCAGCGCTCGAGTTCGTGCAGCCACGCGGTGTGGCGGCTCGATTCGCCACTCCAGGCCGCCAGCTGTTCGCGGATCGGCGCCGGGTCGACGTCGCGCATGAGCCGACCGATGTACTGCAGCTGGCGGCGCCGCGCCTCGCGCGCCTTGATGCGGCGGAACTCGCGCAGCGCGTCGGCCAGCTCCTCGGGCAGCGCGAGCGCCTCGGCCTGCTGCGCCGGCAGGCGGGCGAGCGTTTCCCCGAGGGCCTGCAGCTCGTGCATCTCGCGCTTGCGCCGGGTCTTGCTGACGGGTTCGTCGGACATGGAAATCGGGACCAAGCTGTTATGATAGCGAACTTCCCGGGCGGCTCCCGCCGTCCGTTGCGGACCTCATGACCGACCAGCGCTTTTCCCACACCGCCGAAGAGCTCGCCGCGATCGCCGCGCAGGCGCTCGACTTCGCGCGCGCCGCCGGCGCCACCGCCTGCGAGACCGAGGTATCGATCGGCTTCGGCCAGAGCGTGACGGTACGGCTCTCGGACGTGGAGACGATCGAGTACAACCGCGACAAGGGGCTTGGCATCACGGTGTACGTGGGCCGGCAGCGCGGCCACGCCGGCACGTCGGACTTCTCCCGCGACGCGCTGAAGCAGACCGCCGAGGCCGCCGTGGCCATCGCGCGCCACACCGCCGCCGACGAATGCGCCGGCCTCGCCGACCGCGAGCTGCTCGCGCGCGAGGTGCCCGACCTCGACCTCTACCATCCGTGGAACCTGCCCGTGGAGCAGGCCATCGAGCTCGCGAAGCAGGCGGAAGGCGCGGCCATGGCGGTCGATCCGCGCATCGCCAATTCCGAAGGCGCGACGGTGTCGGTGCACGAGGCCCGCTTCGTCTACGCCAACTCCAGCGGCTTCAGCGGTGGCTATCCGACCTCGCGCCACTCGGTGTCCTGCGCCGTGATCGGCGGCGAGGGCGACGCCATGCAGCGCGATTACTGGTATTCGACGGCGCGCGTGCCCGCCGAGCTCGAGCCGGCGGACGAGGTCGGACGCCGGGCGGGCCGCCGCACGGCCGAGCGGCTCGGCGCGCGCAAGATCGCCACGGCGCAGGTGCCGGTGATCTTCGAGGCGCCCCTTGCCTCCAGCCTGATCGGCCACTTCGTGCATGCGGCGAGCGGCGGCAGCCTGTACCGCCGGGCGTCGTTCCTGGTCGACCGCCTCGGCGAGCGCGTCTTCTCCGACGCAGTGACGATCCGCGAGCGGCCGCACCTGCCGCGCGGGCTCGGCAGCGCGCCGTTCGACGACGAGGGCGTCGCCACCCGGGATCGCGACGTCGTCGCTGGGGGCACGCTGAGCGGCTACTTCCTCGGCAGCTATTCGGCGCGCAAGCTGAAGATGCGCACGACCGGCAATGCCGGCGGCAACCACAACCTGCTGGTCGAGAGCGGCTCGCGCGATCTGCCGGGACTGCTGCGCGAAATGGGCACCGGCCTCCTCGTCACCGAGCTGCTGGGCCACGGCGTCAACATCGTCACCGGCGATTATTCGCGCGGTGCCGCCGGCTACTGGGTCGAGAACGGCGAGATCGCCTACCCGGTGCAGGAGATCACCATCGCCGGCAACCTGGCGGAGATGTTCCGCGGCGTCGTCGCCGTGGGCACCGACGTCGTAGTGCGCGGCTCCAAGCAGTGCGGCTCGATCCTCGTCGACCGCATGACCGTGGCGGGCGACTGACGGCCCCCTGCGCTTGCGCATGAGGCAGCTCAATCGCTTTCGGGCGCTCGCGCTCGTGGCCCTGCTGGCGATTGCGGGGGCCGGCTGCAGCGACGCGACGCCGAAGCTCGCCCGCCTGTCGGCCGGCGACGTCGTGCTGGCCTTCGGTGACAGCCTCACCTACGGCACCGGCGCGACGCCCGAGACCAGCTATCCGGCGGTGCTGGCCGCGCTCATCGGCCGCGAAGTCGTGCGCGCCGGCGTGCCCGGCGAGGTGACCGCGCAGGGGCTCGCGCGCCTGCCCGGCGTGCTCGACGAGGTCAATCCGCGCCTGGTGCTGCTTTGCCTCGGCGGCAACGACATGCTGCGGCGGGCCCACAACGGCGAGACTGCCGAAAACCTGCGGGCGATGGTGCGCCTGATCCGCGAACGCGGCATCGACGTGGTGCTGATCGCGGTGCCGGAGCCGAAACTGCTCGGCGATCCGCCGTCTTTCTACCAGGCCATCGCCGAGGAGTTCGGCGTGCCGCTGGAGGCGGAGGTGGTCAAGGACATTCTCTACGACGCGCGGCTCAAGGCCGACCCGATTCATCCCAACGCCGAGGGTTACCGCGAGATGGCGCAGTCGCTGGCACGGCTGCTGAGGGATTCCGGCGCGATCTGAGAGCGATGCGATAATGGCGCGCGGGCATTCGGTGGAGGGCGAGCGATGAAGCGGCGGGCATTCCTGAAGGGTGCGGGCGCGGGTCTGGCGGCGGGGACGCTGGCGGCACCCGCGGTCGTGCGGGCGCAAAGCGCGGTGCGCTGGCGCATGGCTTCCAGCTATCCGAAGAGCCTGGACACGCTGTTCGGCACCGCCGAGCGCTTCTGCCAGCGCGTCGCGGCGCTGACCGGCGGCAAGTTCGTCATCCGGGTCTTCGCCGGCGGCGAGATCGTGCCGGGCCTGCAGGTGCTTGACGCCGTGCAGCAGGGCACCGTGGAATGTGGCCAGAGCGCGAGCTATTACTACGTCGGCAAGAACAAGGCGTTCGCGTTCGACACCGCGCTGCCGTTCGGCATGACGGCGCGCCAGCAGAACGCCTGGGTCTACCACGGCGGCGGGCTCCAGCTGCTGCGCGAGCTGTTCGCCGCGTATGGCGTCGTCAACTTCCCGGCCGGCAACACGGGCGCCCAGATGGCGGGCTGGTTCCGCAAGGAGGTGAAGTCGCTGGCCGACCTCAAGGGCCTCAAGATGCGCATTCCCGGCATGGGCGGCGAGATCATGGCGCGGCTCGGCGTGGTGCCGCAGACGCTCGCCGGGGGCGACGTCTACCCCGCGCTCGAGCGCGGCACCATCGACGCCACCGAGTGGGTCGGCCCCTACGACGACGAGAAGCTGGGTTTCCACAAGATCGCCAAGAACTACTACTACCCGGGCTGGTGGGAGCCGGGGCCGATGCTCTCGTTCTACGTGAACCGCAAGGCGTGGGACGGCCTGCCGAAGGACTTCCAGCACGCCTTCGAGGTCGCCTCCGCGGAGGCCAACGTGCACATGCTGGCCGAGTACGACGCCAGGAACCCGCCCGCGCTCGCGCGGCTGCTGAAACAGGGCGTGCAGCTGCGCGAGTTTCCGCGCGACGTCATGGCGGCGGCGCTGAAGGAGGCGTTCGCGCTGTACGAGGACGAGGCGGCGAAAAACCCCGCGTTCCGGAAAATCTACGCGGAGTGGAAGAAATTCCGCGAGGCGCAGTACCAGTGGTTCGCCACCGCGGAGCTGAGCTACGCAAGCTTCGCGTTCACGGCCAAACGATGACGAAGCGGGCGCGCGAGCTGTTCGTCGGCGCCATCGCCGAAGCGCAGGCGCGAGGTTTCGTCGCGCTTGTTTCCAGCGAGCGGCTGCGACAGGTCGGCGCCCATCGCATGGCCGCCGAGGTCGACGCCGAGAGCGCCGGGCGGGCGCGGGCGCGCGTGGCGCGCCCCCATCTGCGCGGCGAAGGGCTCGAGATCGGCGCGCTGCATTTCCCGCTGCGGGTGCCACGGCGCGCGCGGGTGCGCTACGTCGATCGCATGAGCAAGGCCGACGCGCTGCGCGCGTTCCCGGACCTGGACCCGGATCGGGTGGTGTCGCCGGAGTTCATCGACGACGGCTTCACGCTGGCCGACGTCCCCGACGCGTCGCAGGATTTCCTGATCGCCAACCACGTGCTCGAGCATGCGCCCGACGTCCTGGGCACGTTGGAGACGTGGTCGCGCGTGCTGCGTCCGGGCGGGCACCTGATCCTGTCGGTGCCGGTCGCCGCCCGCTGTTTCGACCGCGAGCGCCCGCTGACGCCGGTCGCGCACTTCGAGGAAGACTACCGCCTGCGGCAGGCCGGCCGCGAGGACGAGTTCTGGCAGGCGACCCGCGCGCACTACGACGAGTGGACCCGCACCTCCCACGTCAACATCCTGCGCGAGCAGGGCAGGGAGGTGCCCGAGCGCAGCGAGGCGGAGATCGAGCGCGAGACCGACGCGCGCCTCGCGCAGCGCGTCGAGATCCACTTCCACACCTTCTCGGCGCAGTCGTTCGGCGCCATGCTGGCGCGCTTCTGCGAGGCGATCCGGCCGGGGATGACGGTGGCCCGGGTGGCGGACCTGACCACCGAGGTCATGGGCATCGTGCGCCGGGGCGCCTGAGCGCCCGCGCGGGCCTACCTTCCCGCCAGGTGCAGAACGAGGCCCGGGAAGGCGATCACCAGCCCCACCATCACGAGCTGGATGACGACGAACGGCACTGCGCCCCAGTAGATGTCGGTGGTCTTTACTTCCTTCGGCGCCACGCTCCTGAGGTAGAACAGCGCGAAGCCGAACGGCGGATGCATGAACGACGTCTGCATGTTCACCGACAGCAGCACGCCGAACCAGACCAGGTCGATGCCGAGCTTCTGCGCCACCGGCGCCAGCAGCGGCACCAGGATGAAGGCGATCTCGAAGAAGTCGAGGAAGAACGCGAGCAGGAAGATGATGACGTTGACGACGATCAGGAAGCCCACCACGCCGCCGGGCAGGCCCGAGAGCAGGCCCTCGACCCAGAGGTCGCCGTCGACGCCGCGGAAGGTCAGGCTGAAGATGGTGGAGCCGATGAGGATGAAGATCACGAAGCTGGTCAGGCGTGCCGTGGTGTCCATCGCGCCGCGCAGGGCGGGCAGCGTCAGCTTGCGCTTCAGCGCGGCCAGCGCGAGCGCGCCCGTGGCGCCCATCGCGCCGCCCTCGGTGGGCGTGGCGATGCCGAGAAAGATGGTGCCCAGCACCAGGAAGATCAGCACCAGCGGCGGCACCATCGAGACCGCGACGCGCCTTGCCAATGCCGCGCCGCGCAGCGTGCGCGCCTGCGGCGGCAGCGCCGGCGCGGCCTGCGGCCTGGCGAT
>DATIUV010000216.1:0-14306 GCA_035466595.1 Pelomicrobium sp. | reverse complement strand
CGGGCGCAAGGCCGCGTTCCCGGCGGCGGGACGCGTCTCGCCCGACTATTACTGCATGGACGGCACCATTCCGCGCAAGGCGCTCGGCCGCGTGCTGAAGGGCATCGAGGACCTGTCGCAGGAGTTCGGGCTGCGCTGCATGAACGTGTTCCACGCCGGCGATGGCAACCTGCACCCGTTGATCCTCTACGATGCCAATATCCCGGGCGAACTGCACAAGGCCGAGCAGTTCGGCGCGCGCATCCTCGAAATGTCGATCGACGCCGGCGGCACCATCACCGGCGAGCATGGTGTCGGCATCGAGAAGATCGACCAGATGTGCGTGCAGTTCCGCTCCGCGGAGCTGGAAGCCTTCCATGCCGTGAAGCATGCGTTCGACGAGCGCGGGCTGCTGAACCCGGGCAAGGCGGTGCCGACGCTGCACCGCTGCGCCGAGTTCGGCGCGATGCACGTGAAAAGCGGCCAGGAAAAATTTCCCGACCTGCCGCGCTTCTGATGACCGCGACGACGACAGCGATGGACGCAACCCTGCGGGGATTCGGCGAGGTGCTGCGCCAGGCGGCCGCCGACCGCACGCCGCTCAGGATCCGCGGCGGCGGCACGAAGGATTTCTATGGCCGCCCGGTCTCCGGCGAAACCCTCGCCACCGGCGCCTACCGCGGCATCGTCGATTACGAGCCCTCGGAGCTGGTGGTCACCGCCCGCGCCGGCACCCCGCTGGCGGAGCTCGAAACGGCGCTGGCCGAGCGCGGGCAGATGCTGGCGTTCGAGCCGCCGCACTTCGGCGACGGCGCCACTCTCGGCGGCTGCGTCGCCTGCGGACTGTCGGGGCCGCGTCGCGCCTACGCCGGTGCCGTGCGGGATTTCGTCCTTGGCGTGCGCCTGCTCGACGGCCGCGGCCAGGACCTGTCCTTCGGCGGGCGCGTGATGAAGAACGTCGCCGGATACGACGTCGCCCGCCTGCTGACCGGCTCGCTCGGCACGCTCGGCGTCATCACGGAAGTCTCGCTCAAGGTGCTGCCGCTGCCCGCCGCCGAAGCCACCCTGCGGCTGGAGCTGCCGGAAGCGGATGCGATCGAGACCATGAACCGCTGGGGCGGCAAGCCGTTGCCCATCACCGCCACGTGCTACGCGGACGGCGTTTTGAGCGTGCGCGTCGCGGGATCCGCGAACGGGGTGCGCGCGGCGCGCGAGAAGATCGGCGGCGACGAGGTGCCGGACGGCCAGGCGTTCTGGCGCGGCGTGCGGGAGCAGTCGCACCCGTTCTTCGCCGACGCCGGGACGCTGTGGCGGCTGTCGGTCAAGCCCACCGCGGCGCCGATTTCGCTGCCGGGGCGGCAGTTCGCCGAATGGGGCGGCGCATTGCGCTGGTGGTCGACCGACGCGCCCGAGCACGAAGTGCGCGGCGCCGCCGTGCGCGCGGGCGGCCACGCCACGCTGTTCCGCGGCGATCGCGCCGGCCGCGGCGTGTTCGCGCCGCTGCCGCCCGCGCTGGCGCGCATCCACGAGCGGCTGAAGAAGGCATTCGACCCCGCGGGGATCCTCAATCCGGGTCTGATGTACCCGGATCTGTGACCCGCGACGAAGACACCTCGACGACGTCCCCATGGCGCGAAGCTTTCTCGAGCAGCTCGCCGGCGAGTGGTACGAGCATCAGGGCTGCTACGTCCGCCCGCGCGTGCGCGTCGGCGCCGGCCGCAACGCCATGGACCTCGACCTCGTGGCGCTGGACCCGGTCCGGCAGCGCATCGTTCACGTCGAGACCGGTCTCGACGCTCACAGCTGGGCGCAGCGCGAGCGCCTCTGCCGCCGCAAGTTCGACGCCGGCCGCAAGCACCTGCCCGCGTTGTTCCCGGGCATCGACGCGACGGCGTCGCTCGAGCAGCTCGTGTTGCTGGGCATCGCCAGCAAGGCGCGCCACACGACGCTGGCCGGAGCGCCCGTGACGCTGGCCTCGGAGCTGATCGGCGCCATCATCGAGGACTTCGGCAACCGCCGCCTTGCGGCCAGCGCGGTGGCCGAGCAGCACGTGATCCTGCGCACGCTGCAATACATCGCGGAGTACCGCCGTCAGGTATTCCAGGACTTGAGCTGAGCCCGACGACCTCATGCAAACCAACCTTGCCGATTTCATCCGCGACACGCCCGACGGGCGCGAGGCCGACGCCATCCTGCGCGCGTGCGTGCACTGCGGCTTCTGCACCGCCACCTGCCCGACCTACCAGCTGCTCGGCGACGAGCTGGACGGCCCGCGCGGGCGCATCTACCTCATCAAGCAGGTGCTGGAGGGCGTTCCCGCGACCGAAAAGACGCAGCTGCACCTCGACCGCTGCCTCACCTGCCGCGCCTGCGAGACCACCTGCCCGTCGGGGGTGAAGTACGGGCGGCTGGCCGA
The DNA here is from genome assembly GCA_035466595.1 of Pelomicrobium sp. GTDB lineage: Bacteria > Pseudomonadota > Gammaproteobacteria > Burkholderiales > UBA6910 > DATIUV01. The sequence goes on along the minus strand of DATIUV010000216.1, from coordinate 11,911 downwards.
CATTGGCCGCGGCATCGTCGAGAAGCAGGTCGGCCGCGGCGCGCTGGACGCCGCCCAGCGTGCGGCCCTGCGCCAGGTGCTGCCGAAGCCGTCGCGCTTCACGCCGCTGCTGAAGATCGGCCAGGCGCTGCGGCAGCTGCTGCCGCGAAGCCTGCGCGCCAGCGTGCCGCCCCGGGAGGCGCCGACGCCGTGGCCGGAAGCACGCCATGAGCGGCGCATGCTGGTGCTGGACGGCTGCGTCCAGCCGGGCCTCGCGCCGAACATCAATGCGGCCGCGGCGCGGGTGCTGGACCGACTCGGCATCTCCCTCGTGCGCGCGCCGGAGGCCGGCTGCTGCGGCGCGGTCTCGTATCACCTCACCGCGCACGAAGAAGGCCTCGACTACATGCGGCGCAACGTCGACGCCTGGTGGCCCCACGTCGAGGCTGGCGCCGAGGCGATCGTGATGACCGCCAGCGGCTGCGGCGCGATGGTGGTGGAGTACGGCCACCTCCTGCGCCACGATGCGCGTTACGCGGAAAAGGCGGCGAAGATCTCGGCGCTCGCGCGCGACCTGTCGCAGGTGATCGAGACGGAAGCGGAGCGTCTCGCCGCGCTGCTGCCGGCGGCGCCGCGCGAGCCGATCGCGTTCCATTCGCCGTGCACGCTGCAGCACGGCCTCAAGCTCAAAGGCACCACGGAGGCACTGCTCGTCCGGCTCGGCTACCGGCTCACGCCGGTGCCCGACGCCCACCTCTGCTGCGGCTCCGCCGGCACCTACTCGATCCTGCAGAAGGATCTGTCGCAGCGCCTGTTGAAGAACAAGGTGGCGGCGCTCGACTCCGGCAGCCCGCAGTCCATCGCCACCGCCAACATCGGCTGCCTCATGCACCTAAAGGCCGGGACCGAGACGCCCGTGCGGCACTGGATCGAGCTGGTCGATAGCGACCTCGCCGCCGCACGCTGACGCGGTCCCGGTATTTGTCCTCCGGCGTGGTCAACCGGCCATGCTGCAGTGCGTTAATCGAGACAGCCGACGCGAATCCCGAAAGCGCCGACCGCTGCCGGCAGTCACCGGCAGGCCGTTGAACTTCCTCGACATTGGAGGGCGCCATGACAACCCGCAATCTCACCCTCGGCGCGCTGGCGGCGGTGCTGGCAACCGCCGCGGCATGGACGTTCGCCGCCGACCCCGCCACGGTGGAAGGCGTGCAGAACGACCCCGCGCAAATCACCCGACCGGCCCGCGGCTGGCAGTTGATGACCCCCGAAGAGCGCGCCGCGCATCGCGAGGCGATGCTGAACGCGAAGACCCCGGAAGAGCGCCAGGCGCTGCGCGAGCAGCAGCACAAGCTGATGCAGGAACGCGCGGCTGCGCAGGGCATCACCCTGCCGGACAAGCCCGGCCCCTACGGGCACGGCTGGCAACGCGGCCAGGGCCCGGGCTACGGCGCGGGACCCGGCTATGGCGGCGGACGCGGCGGCTGCCGCGGCTTCGGCCCCGGGCCGGTCTGAGCCCCCCCTGCAGCGGCGGTCAGCGCGACGGCTGACCGCCGTTCGCCTGCAGGAACGCCTCCACTTCCCGCAGCGAGGCCTCCCGCGCCTGCGGATCGCTACCGACGGTGGCGCCCCAACCGCTCGGGCTGTTGGGGTTGCGCACGTCGGCGCGAAACCGCTTCGCCACGCCGATGCGATCGAAGGCATGGTGGGCGCCAGGAAAGACCACGATGCTCGTCGGCGCGCCCTGCTGGCGTGAGCGCTCGAGGAGCTCCCGACACGGGCCCGGCGGCGTCCAATCGTCCGCTCCGCCAGCCAGAATCAGCAGCGGCGCGTAAGTCTTGTACTGCGCACTGCGCCGGTTCAGTTCCGCGCAGCCGGGATAGTACGCAATGGCGGCGCGAAACCCGCGGCCGGGGCGCGAGCCGTCGATCACGTTGAGCACCGCCATGCCGCCGTTCGACCAGCCGATGAGGAACACGCGGGAAGCATCCACATCAACCGAGCGCGCAAGATGGGCGAGCGCCGCATAGGCGTCCGCGACACGCTCGCGCTGCGGCAGGATCGGCCGCGGCGACAGCGTGCAGATCTCGCGGTATCCGCGCGGGCCGAAGCTGTCGACGAAAAGTGCCGTGTAGCCGCGCACCGCGAGCCATTCACCCCAGGCGGCGTTCGATCGCGTCAGCTCCCCCCGCTTGTTGTGCAGGCCACTGCAGCCGTGCATCAAGATGACGGCGGGGCCCGGCCCCGCCGCATCGGGCCGGTAGAGATAGCCGGTCAATCGCGGGCTGTCCGCGCCGCCGTCGAAGGTCACCGCTTCCGGCGTCACTTGCGCGACGGCGGACGGCGGCAGCGCAAACATGGCGACGAGCACCGACGCAGCTACCCGATACCCCACGTCACGAACGCTCGTAGGTCCCGACCAGCTCCGCCTGTGCGAGCACATGGCCGCGCATGGCCGGCGCCAGCTGCGCCCGCTTCGGCGTGCCCAGATCGGGCAGCACGGCATCGAGCGCGTAGAGCTTGTGGAAGTAGCGGTGGCGTCCGACCGGCGGGCAGGGACCGCCGTAGCCGGTGCGCTTCCAGTCGTTGAGCCCCTGCCCGGTTCCCGGCGGCAGCGCGTCGCCGACCGCTTCCGCGAGCCCCTCGGCCGTCGGCGGGAGGTTGTAGAGCACCCAGTGCACCCACGTCATCTTCGGCGCGGCGGGATCGGGCGCATCGGGATCGTCGACGATCAGCACCAGGCTCTTCGTGCCCGCGGGTATCCCGCTCCACTCGAGCGGCGGCGAGACGTCGTCGCCGTCGCAGGTATACCGGCGCGGAATGGGGCCGCCGTCGGTAAAGGCGGGCGACTCGATGGTCAGGGCCATGGCGTTCTCCTCTGTTGTGGCCGGCGGTCGGCACGGCCGCAACGCCACCGACGGCCGGTTTCGCGGTGAGCAATCATCGCCGGCGTCAGACCCAGCCGGCGCGCTTGAGCCCCCGGTGCAGCAAGACCGCCGCCGCCGCGGTCAGCGCCACGACCAGCGGATAACCGTACGTCCACTCGAGTTCCGGCATGTGGCGGAAGTTCATGCCGTAGACGCTCGCCACCGTCACCGGGATCGCCAGCACCGCGCCCCAGCCCGCCAGCTTCTTGACGACCTCGTTCTGGCGCACCGTCACCAGCGCCAGGTTAACCGACAGCGCCGAGGTCAGCATTTCCCGCATCGATTCGTTGGCCTCGAAGATCTGCGTCGCATGGTCATGGACGTCGCGAAAGTAAGGGCGGACGTCCTCGCGCACCAGCGCGTGAGACGAGTACAGCAGCTGATTCGACACCTCCGTCAGCGGCAGCAGCGCACGCCGCAGCGCCATCACCTCGCGCTTCAGCGCATAGATGCGCTCGGTCAGCTCGGCGCGCGACGGCGCCTCGAACATGCGCTCCTCCAGCGCTTCGAAATCATCCTCGAGCGCTTCCATCACCGGAAAGTAGTTGTCGACGACGAAGTCCATGATGGCATAGAGCACCACGGACGGGCCGTGCGCGAGCAGCTCTGGCATGCGCTCGCAGCGCTGGCGCACCGGTGCGTAGCTGGCCGCCGAGCGGTGGCGCACGGAAACGACGTAACGGGGACCGACGAAGACATGCGTCTCGCCGAACTCCACGCCGGCCTCGCCGCGACGCACGGTGTGCAGCACGACGAACAGGGAATCACCGTAGGCTTCCAGCTTCGGCCGCTGGTGCGCCCGGTGCGCATCCTCCACGGCCAGGTCGTGCAGGCCGAGCTCGGCCTGCACGCGCCGCATCAGCGCCTCGTTGGGCTCGTACAGGCCAAGCCAGACGAACGCCGCGTCCTGCGCCAGCGCTGCGCCGACCTCGTCCACTTCGACGCGCCGCAGCCGGCGCCCGCCGGCGTAGGCCGCGCAGTCGATGACCGCCGCAGGCGCGGAATCCACGGCGCGCGCGCCCGGGCCGGTCAAACCCTGGCCAGCATCGCCTCGGCGCCGGACACTTCGAATTTGCCGGGCGCCTCCACCGCCAGCGCTTTCACCACGCCGTCGTCCACCACCATGGCGTAGCGCTGCGAGCGAACCCCCATGCCGCGGGCCGTGAGGTCGAGCTCGAGTCCCAGCTTGCGCGTGTATTCGGCGCTGCCGTCGGCCATCATGCGCACCTTGCCGGCGGTGCTCTGGTCGCGCGCCCAGGCGCCCATGACGAAGGCATCGTTCACCGACAGGCACCAGATCTCGTCGACGCCCTTGGCCTTGAGCTTGTCGTAATTCGCGATGTAGCCCGGCACGTGCTTGGCCGAGCAGGTCGGCGTGAATGCGCCCGGCAGGCCGAAGATGACGATCTTCTTGCCCTTCACCAGGTCGGCGACGTTGAAGCTGTTGGGCCCGACGCTGCAGCCCGCGGTCTCGGTCTCGTAGAATTCCTGCAGGGTGCCGTCGGGAAGGCGGTCGCCGACATCGATCGTCACGGTAGGCTCCTTGGCTTGAAACGCCGCGGCGGCGCCGCAGCGCGGGTTGAGGAAAGGCTGTGACCGGGAATGATACCGCCGCCGCCCGCGACCCGGCCACTGCACACGCCGGTCAGCGCAGACCGTGGCGCGCCAGCGCCCAGCCGACGTGGCTGCGCACCAGCGCCGACGGATGTCCCGCGCGAGCCTGCAGCGCGGCGACCACCGTCGGCGTCGTCGGCGCATTGCCGAGCGCGACCGCGATATTGCGCAGCCACCGCTCGTGACCGATGCGCCGAATCGGGCTGCCGGCAAGGCGCCGCTCGAAGTCTTCCGCGCTCCAGGCGAACAGCTCCGCAAGCTGCGCGGCGTCGAGGCCATTGCGCACGTCAAAGTCGTCGACGGCCGCACGTCCGGCGAAGCGCGTCCAGGGACACACGAGCTGGCAGTCGTCGCAGCCATAGATGCGGTTGCCCAAGAGCGGGCGCAGCTCCTCGGCAATCTCGCCCTTGTGCTCGATGGTGAGGTAGGAGATGCAGCGCCGCGCGTCGAGCTCGTAAGGCGCGACGATGGCGCCGGTCGGACAGGCGTCCAGGCACGCCCGGCAGGTGCCGCAATGCTCGTCCCCCGGCGCGTCCTCCGGCAGCGGCAGGTCGGTGTAGATCTCGCCGAGAAAGAACCACGACCCGGCGTCGCGCGAGAGCAGCAGCGTGTGCTTGCCGCGCCAGCCCAGCCCCGCGCGCGCCGCCAGCTCGACCTCCATCACCGGCGCGCTGTCGGCGAAGACGCGGTAGCCGAACTCGCCGACCTCGGAGGCGATCCGCCGCGCGAGCTTTTCCAGCCGCCCGCGCACCACCTTGTGGTAGTCGCGCCCGAGGGCGTAGCGCGACAGGAACGCCCGCTCCGGATCGGCCAGCACCGCATCGCTCGGCTCGGCCTCGGCGGGCAGATAGTTCATCCGCGCGGTGATCACGCGCACCGTGCCGGGAACCAGCTCGGCGGGGCGCGCCCGGGCGGCGCCGTGGCGTGCCATATAATCCATCTCGCCGTGACGGCCGGCGGCGAGCCACTCGCGCAGGAGCGCCTCGGCGTCGCCCAAGTGGGTACCGGCGATGCCCACGCGCTGGAAGCCGAGCTCGCCGCCCCATTCCTTGATCGCCCGGACCAGCGCGGCGCCGTCGAGCGCGGCATCCGATCGAAGGAAATTCCCGTGCATGACGTCAATGATAGAGACACGCCGGCGGAGGGATCGGTTTTTCTGCCGGACGAAGCCGCGACGCTGGCGGCGGGCGCCGCGCTCGGCGGCGTCATCGCGCCCGGCATGCGCATCTACCTCGACGGCGACCTCGGCGCCGGCAAAACGACGCTTGCCCGCGGCGTGCTGCGGGGGCTCGGGTTCGAGGGCAAGGTCCGCAGCCCGAGCTTTACCCTGGTTGAACTTTATGCTATGTCTAGCTTAGACTTATATCATTTTGATTTTTATCGGTTCAACGATCCCGTCGAATGGGAAGAAGCGGGCTTCAGGGAATACTTCAATCCGGCCTCGGTCTGCCTCGTCGAATGGCCGGAGAAAGCCGGCGGTCTGCTGCCCCCGCCCGACCTGCGCGTTCACCTTTCGCTGGCCGATTCCGGGCGGCGCCTGCGGGCCTCGGCCACCACGCCGGCCGGGCGCCGCGGTCTGGCCGCGCTGATGACCAAGCCGGGCCGCTAGCCCGCGCCCGCGCCGGGCTGGCGGCGGCGCTCGCCGCGCTCGCCGTCCTCTGCGCCGTCCCCGCAACGGCCGCCGAAGTCGAAGTCACCGCCGCGCGCATCTGGCCGGCGCAGGAATACACCCGCCTCACGCTCGAAACGGGCGCGCCCGTCGGCTACACGATGTTCACGCTCGACAATCCGAACCGGCTGGTGCTCGATCTCGAGAACGTGACACTGTCGGCGGTGCTCGCGTCGCTCAACGAGCGCATCAGCGCAGACGATCCCTACATCCGCAGCGTGCGGGTCGGCCGCTTCAAGCCGGACGTGGTGCGCGTCGTGCTGGACCTCAAAGGCCAGGTGCGGCCCCAGGCGTTCGCGCTCAGGCCGATCGGCGACTACGGGCACCGCCTGGTCGTGGACGTCTATCCGCTGGTCCCGCTGGACCCGCTGATGGCGCTGCTGCAGGGCAAGGACGGCGAGCGCGTCAACGGCCACGCCGTGCCGGCCGCGGAGCCCGGCGCGCCGGCCGCGTCCGCCCCTCCGGCCGTCGCCCGCGCGCCCGAGGTGGCGGTCAAGCGCCTGGTCACGGTGGCGATCGACGCCGGCCACGGCGGCGAGGATCCCGGCGCGATCGGGCGCCGCGGCACGCGGGAGAAGGACGTCACGCTGGCCATCGCCCGCAAGCTGAAGCAGCTCATCGACAAGGAAGACGGCATGCGCGCCTTCCTGGTGCGCGACGGCGACTACTTCATTCCGCTCAACCAGCGCGTCGCCAAGGCGCGCAAGGTGAATGCGGATCTGTTCGTGTCGATCCACGCCGACGCCTTCATCCGGCCCGACGCGCGCGGCTCCTCGGTGTTCGCGCTCTCGGAGCGGGGCGCGACGTCGGCCGCCGCCGGCTGGCTGGCGAAGCGCGAGAACGACGCCGACCTGATCGGGGGGGTCAACCTCGACGTCGCCGATCCGCACCTGAAGCAGACGCTGCTCGACCTTTCGCAAACCGCCACCATCAACGACAGCCTGAAGGTGGGACGCCACGTGCTGACGGCGATCGGCGACATCAACACGCTGCACAAGGAAGGGGTGGAGCAGGCCGGCTTCGCCGTGCTGAAGGCCCCCGACATTCCCTCCATCCTGGTGGAGACGGCGTTCATCAGCAATCCGGAGGAGGAGCGCAAGCTGCGCGACCGCAGGCACCAGGAGAAGGTCGCGCGCGCGCTGCTCGACGGCATCAAGGCGTATTTCGCCGAGAACCCGCCGCTTTCGCGCGCCAAGGTCGCGCAGACCGAGCCCGGCCCGCGCACGCCCTAGGCCGCGACCGCGCGGCGCCGCGGAACTTCCGCGCCTTTTCCTTCTCTGCCTTATGACGGTATGCTGTGGGGGTTCCCGCAGTCTTCGTGCCTGCCGCGGCGCCCGTGCCGGCGCCGAGCGCCGCTCGTCCTGACATTCGCCCACCAACCAGAAGCACAACGCCATGAAGCAGTTCTTTTCCTCGATTTCCGGCTACCTGCAGGAACTCGGCGAGGTGATTCCCTTCCTCCAGGAAGGCCTGCGCATTCTGCTCATCCTGTTGATGGCGTGGGTCGTGCTCCGCGTCCTGCGCCGCATGCTGCGGCTGTTCAGCACGCGCCTGAAGGCGCGCAGCACGGACCCGGAGGAGATCAAGCGCATCGACACGCTGACCAAGGCGTTCCGGTACATCGTCCAGATCGTCGTCTGGATCATGGCCGTGATGCTGATCCTCTCCGCGCTGGGAATCTCGATCGCGCCGATCCTCGCCACGGCCGGCGTCGCCGGCATCGCCGTCGGCTTCGCCGCCCAGAGCCTGGTCAAGGACTACTTCACCGGCTTCATCATGCTGCTGGAGAACCAGATCCGCCTCGGCGACATCGTCGACATCGGCGGCACCGGCGGTGTCGTCGAGGAAGTGACCCTGCGCTACGTGCGCCTGCGCGACTACGACGGTCACGTCATCTACGTACCGAACGGCAACATCACCAACGTCGTCAACAAGTCGCGGCTGTTCGCCTACGCGGTGATCGACATCGGCGTCGCCTACCGGGAGGACGTCGACGAGGGCCTCGCGGTCATGAAGGAGGTCGCCGACGGCATGCGCAAGGACGACATCTTCGGGCCCAAGATCCTCGAGGACGTCGAGGTGGTCGGCGTCAATGAGTGGGCCGACTCGGCGGTGATGCTGCGGGTGCGGCTGAAAGTGGGTCCGGCCGAGCAGTGGGGCGTGCGCCGCGAGTACCTGCGGCGCCTCAAGCACGCCTTCGACGAGCGCGGCATCGAGATCCCGTTCCCGCACCTGACCGTCTACGCCGGCGAGGCCAAGGACGGCTCGGCGCCGCCGTTCCGGCTGCGCACCGTCGCGGCCGCGGGCGAACCGGCGCAGCCCGGCTAGCAACCGCCCGCGCCATCCCTGCGCGCCAGGATGGCCGGCGGCGAGGCTCAGGTGACACTGCGCCGGCGCCCCCGGATAATTCGCGTTTTCCCCGATCCCGAGGACGCGGCCATGAAGCTCGAGACGCTCGCCGTACACGGCGGCTATACCCCCGACCCCACCACGCACGCCGTGGCGGTGCCGATCTACCAGACCACCTCCTACAGCTTCGACGACACCCAGCACGGCGCCGACCTGTTCGACCTCAAGGTCCAGGGCAACATCTACACGCGCATCATGAACCCCACCAGCGACGTGCTGGAGAAGCGGCTCGCCGCCATGGAGGGCGGCGTCGGCGGCCTCGCGCTGGCCTCGGGCATGACCGCCGTCACCAACGCCGTGCTCACCATCGCCGAGGCCGGCGACAATATCGTCACCACGAGCCAGCTCTACGGCGGCACCTACAACCTGTTCGCGCACACCCTGCCCCAGCTCGGCATCGAGGTGCGCTTCGCCGACTACCGCGACCATGACGGCATCGAGAAGCTGATCGACGGGAAGACCAAGCTCCTGTTCTGCGAGTCGGTTGGCAACCCGTTCGGCAACGTCGTCGACTTCGGCGCGCTCGCGGCCATCGCCCACGCCCACGGGCTCCCGTTGATCGTCGACAACACCGTGCCGACGCCGTACCTGTGCCGCCCGTTCGAGCACGGCGCCGACATCGTGGTGCACGCGCTCACCAAGTACCTCGGCGGCCACGGCACCTGCATCGGCGGCGCGATCGTCGACTCCGGCGAGTTTCCCTGGGCCGAGCACAAGGCGCGCTTCCGGCGGCTGAACGAGCCGGACGTCTCCTATCACGGCGTGGTCTACACGCAGGCGCTCGGCGCCGCCGCCTTCATCGGCCGCGCCCGCGTCGTGCCCCTGCGCAACATGGGCGGCGCCATCTCGCCGTTCAACAGCTTCCTGATCCTGCAGGGAATCGAGACGCTGCACGTGCGCATGGATCGGATCTGCGACAACACGCTCCGGGTGGCCCAGCACCTGCGCGGCCACAAGAAGGTTGCCTGGGTGAACTACGCCGGCCTGCCGGACCACCCGGACCGGCCGCTGGCCGACAAGTACATGGGCGGCAAGGCCTCCGGCATCCTGTCGTTCGGCATCGAAGGCGGCCGCGCGGCCGGCGCGCGCTTCATCGACGCGCTCAAGCTCGTCACCCGCCTGGTGAACATCGGCGACGCCAAGTCGCTGGCCTGCCACCCGGCCACCACGACCCATCGACAGCTGGGCCCGGACGAACTCAAGAAAGCCGGCGTCAGCGAGGACATGGTGCGACTATCCATCGGCATCGAGCATATCGACGACATCCTGGCGGACATCGAGCAGGCGCTGGCGGCGGCCTAACGCAACGCGGGCTCATGGGCACATCCATCGGAGGCGCCGGGAGCCCGTGACCGATGCAATGATCGCAGGGCGCTGCGCAGCCTGGAAGCGACAGTTCGTCGCCGCGCTGGCGGCTTTCCTCGCAGCGCTGCCGGCGGCATGGGGCGCCGAGTCCCGTTTCGCGGTGCGCATCGACGCGCCGGAGCGCTTCCAGGCGCTGCTGCAGGACAACCTGCGCATCGTGCGCCGCGTGCAGGAAGGAGTGAACGAGCGGCAGTTCGAGCGCCTGTCACAGCGCGCCGAGCGCGACATTCGCGAGCTGCTGGCGACCGAGGGCTACTTCTCGCCGACCGTGGAGCTCACGGTGGAGCGTGGCGCCGACGTGACGACGGCGCACTACCGGGTCCTCCCGGGCGAGCCGTCGATCGTCACCGAGGTTGCGCTGGAATTTCGCGGCGCCCTCGTCGAGGACCGCTGGAACAACGCCGAGCGCCGCGAGCTGCTGCGCGAATCGTGGCCGCTGCGCGAAGGGCAGCGCTTCCGGCAGCGGTTGTGGGACGCCGGCAAGAGCGGGCTCGTCCGCCTGCTGGTGGCCGACCGCTATCCGCTCGCCGAGCTGGCGCAGAGCGAGGCCCGCGTCGACCCGGAAGCACGCACGGTCAAGCTGCACGTGGTGGTGGACAGCGGACCCTCGGTCACGCTGGGCGAAGTGCGCATCGAGGGGCTCGAGCGCTACCCGGAATCGATCGTCCGCGACCTGAACCGGATCCCGCCGGGCACGCCCTTCAGCCAGGAACTGCTGAGCGATTACCAGCGCGATCTGCTGGAGACCTCGTATTTCGCTTCCGCTTTCGTTACCGCCGACGTCGACGCGAAGCGACCCGACAACGCGCCGATCCAGGTCACCGTGGTCGAGGCGCCGCTGCGGCGGGTCAAGCTAGGCATCGGCTTCAGCACCGACATCGGCTTCAAGGTGGAGGGGGTCTACACCCAGCGCGACTTCTTCGGCCGGCCGTGGCAATGGAACACGGGCGCGCGCATCGCCCAGCGCGAGCAGATCGCCTTCACCGAGGTGATCACGCCGCGCAACGCCGACGGCCACCGTTACGGGGTCGGCGTGCTGACCGACCGCCAGGACGTGCAGGGCGAGGTCACCACCAGCATCAGCGCGCTGCTGCGGCGACTGACCCCGGGGCGCACGCAGGAAATGGAGATCGGCCTCGCGCCGATCTACGAACGCAAGCAGGTGGAGGACGTCACCACCGAGCGGCTCAAGTCGCTGCCGGTGTACGCGAGCTGGACGCGGCGCAACGTCGACGACCTGCTGAACCCGCGCAGCGGCTGGCTGCTCAACCTGCGCGGCGCCGCCGCGCTCGAGGGCATCCTCACCGATGAAAGCTTCGTGCAGGGCGCCGCCAAGGCGGCCGCGTTCGTGCCGTTCGGCCGCCGCGACACGCTGGCGCTGCGCGCGGAGCTGGGGCGAACCTGGGCCTCGAATCCGGAGAGCGTTCCCTCCCGCTACCTGTTCCGCACCGGCGGCACGTCCACCGTGCGCGGCTACGCCTTCGAGAGCCTCGGCGTGCCGCTCGGCAACGCCATCGTCGGCGGCCGCATCCTGGGCGTGGCGAGCGCCGAATACACCCACATGTTCACCGAGCAATGGGGCGCCGCAGCGTTCATCGACGCCGGCGATGCCGCCGACTCGCTTAACGCGTTCGACGCCAAGCTGGGCTACGGCGCCGGCGTGCGCTGGAACACGCCGATCGGGCCGCTGGCGCTCGACCTCGCCTACGGACGCGACGTCAGCGAGTACCGCGTCCATCTGACCGTGGGATTCGCCTTCTGATGGCGGCGCCGGCCCGATCCCCGCGCCGCCGCTGGCCGTGGCTGCTGGCCGCCGCGGTGCTGCTGCCGCTCGTCGCCGCGGCGATCTGGAGCACCACCGAGCACGCGCTGGTCACCACGGCCGGGGCGCTGGAGCGGGCGAGCGGCGGCCGCGTTGAGCTGAGCGGCGTCAGCGGCACGCTGTACG
>DATIUV010000215.1:0-1941 GCA_035466595.1 Pelomicrobium sp. | reverse complement strand
GCCTCGTACAGGTAGCGGGCGTTGAAGATGTAGATGCCCATGCTGGCGAGCGCGCGATCGGGCTTGCCGGGCATGGACGGCGCATTGGGCGACTTTTCGATGAAGCGCACGATCCGTCGGTCGGCGTCCACGTCCATGACGCCGAAGGCGTACGCCTCGGACAGCGGCACTTCGATGCAGCCGACGGTACAACCGAAGCCGCGCGACACGTGGTCGGCGAGCATGCGGCCGTAGTCCATCTTGTAGACGTGATCGCCGGCCAGGATGACGATGTACTCCGGCCCGTAGGACTGCACGATGTCCAGGTTCTGGAACACGGCGTCGGCCGTGCCCTGGTACCAGGATTCCTGGATGCGCTGCTGCGCCGGCATCACCTCGACGAACTCGCCGAGCTGGCCGCCGAGAAAGCTCCAGCCGCGCTGGATGTGCGTGATCAGGCTCTGCGCCTTGTACTGCGTGACGACGCCGATGCGGCGGATGCCGGAATTGACGCAGTTCGACAACGGGAAGTCGACGATGCGGAACTTGCCGCCGAAGGGCACCGCCGGCTTCGCGCGCCAGTCGGTCAGCTGCTTCAGGCGCGAGCCGCGCCCGCCGGCGAGGATCAGCGCCACCGTGTTCTTGGTCAGCAGGCTGACGAAGCGCGGCGACACCTCGGTGCGGGCGGTTTCGGTCATGGCGCCGACCTGGCTGGTGTCGGTCGCTCCCATGCGTATCCTCCTTGTGAACGATCGGTGCCGTCGCCGCGGGGCTCGGGCGCGATCCAATTGGGTTCCGGCTTGCAGTGACCGGCGGGCCGGCGCCAGGAGCCGCAGCGCCGGTGGGCTATAATTCGCTCCTCGGCCCCCAGTCAACCATGAGGCGGCGGCTCTCGTCAACGCGGCGCGCCCGCCCGCCGCCGGAAACGTTTTGATGATCCAGCGCGACATCCTGCAGCCGTTCGTGTTCGAGCGCGGCGGCATCCGCGGCGAGCTGGTGCGCCTCGATGCCGCCTGGCGCGCCGCCACCGAGGGCCGCCGCTATCCGCCCAGCGTGCGCGACCTGCTGGGCGAGCTGATGGCGGCCTCGGCGCTGCTGGCCGCCACGCTCAAGTTCAACGGCTCGCTGGTGGCGCAGATCCAGGGCGACGGCAAGGTGCCGCTGCTGGTCGTGGAGTGCACCAGCGAGCTCGGCGTGCGCGGCATGGCGCACTGGCGCGACGACGTCGAGGCGGCGCCGCTCGGCGAGCTGGTCGGCGACGGGCGCTTCGTCATCACCCTCGATCCGAAGGACGGCCGCCAGAGCTACCAGGGCATCGTCGAGCTCCACGGCGAAAGCGTCGGCGCGGCGCTGGAGCACTACATGCAGCGCTCCGAGCAGCTGGCCACCCGCCTGTGGCTCGCCGCCGACGAGCAGCAGGCGGCCGGCATGCTGCTGCAGCAGCTGCCGGCCGGCGCCCAGTCCGATGAGGACGCGTGGGATCGGGTCATCGCCCTCGCCGCGACGCTCGGCCGCGACGAACTGCTGCGCCTGCCGCCGGCCGAGCTGCTGCGCCGGCTGTTCCACGAGGAGGACGTGCGCGTGTTCGACAGTCGGCCGGTGGCGTTCCGCTGCTCCTGTTCCGCCGAGCGCGTGCGCGCGATGCTGCGCATGATGGGCCCCGACGAGGTGCGTTCCATCGTCGCCGAGCGCGGCGAAGTCGAGGTGCATTGCGAATTCTGCAACCGCCGCTACGCGCTCGACGCCGTCGACGCCGAGCAGCTGTTCGCGGCGTCCACCGTCGCCGAGGCCGGGCGCACCCGGCACTGACGTGGCCTCGCTGCCGAGCCGCCTGCGCGGCGAATGGCTGGCGGCGGCCGCGCCCGCGCTGTTCGTGCTGCTCTGGAGCACGGGCTTCATCGGCGCCAAGCTGGGCCTGCCATACGCCGAGCCGCTGACCTTCCTGATCCTGCGCTTCGCCCT
>DATIUV010000214.1:0-19024 GCA_035466595.1 Pelomicrobium sp. | reverse complement strand
GGCACCGGCTATTCCAGCCTGTCCTATCTGCAGAGCTTCCACGTCGACGCGCTCAAGATCGACAAGGCCTTCGTCGAGGCGATCGGCGCCGCGGCTGCGACCAGCGGCGTGATCGACCACATCATCGGAATGGCGAAGGCGCTGGGCCTGCACATTGTCGCCGAGGGCATAGAGACGGCCGAGCAGGCCGATTATCTGCGCGCGCGCGGCGTCGACATCGGCCAGGGCTGGTACTTCAGCCGCCCGCTGCCGCCGGCGGATTTCATTGCCTTCGTCGGCAGGCGCTGACGCCGCGCGCGCGGCGGTTTGGGTTACCATGCGGGCCATCGCCGACAACGCACCGCCTTCGAAACCATGAACGCCATCGCCCCGCTGACCCGCGCCGCGCTGCTCGCGCTGGCGATCCTGCTGCCGCTGGCGAACGCGGCGGACGCCGCCGGCGAGAACCGCCGCTACTTCCGCAGCTGGCTCGCGATCTGCCCCGCCGACGGCTTCGGCGCCTGCAGCGCCAGCGCCTACGTGCGCCCCGGCCGCGACCCGCGCATCGGCTTCGATTTCCAGCTCAAGGTCGGGCGCGACGCGCCCGCAGACGCTGCGCACATCACTTTCACTCCCGTGTTCGACCTCGTCGCGGAAGACGCCGACCTCACCGTGCAGGTGGACGCGGAGCCGTCGCTGCGGCTTGCGCCCGGCAGCGGCTTTCAGGCCGTGGGCAGCATGAACGAGTATCGCGTGATTGACGTCGCGGTCGGCGAGCGGCTGCTGCGCGCCATGCGCGAGGGCAACCGCATCGAGTTCCGCTACCGCAGCCGCGACGGCAAGGCAGTCCGGGCCGAGTTCTCGCTGATCGGCCTGACGGCGGCGCTCAACTTCTTCGACACGGCGCAGCGCGCCGGCGCCGCGCCGCCGGCCGCCGCCGGCGCGCTGCCCAGCGCATTCCAGTGCACGGGCAACGAGCCGTCCTGGGGCCTGCGCATCGACGGCGACCGTGCCGAGTACTCGCGCCTCGGCGGACCGGAGAAGCAGGCGCTCACCGGGCAGGTGCGCGCGCTGGAGTTCCTGCGCCCGCGCCTGAAGGTGTGGCGCGGCGCGGCGAGCGGGGTGGCCAAGGACCTCGTGGCGTTCATCAGCGAGGAGCGCTGCGCCGACACCATGGCGGACCAGACCTTCCCGTTCTCGGTCCGCATCTCGATGCCCGACGGTGAGGTGCTGGCCGGCTGCTGCCGGCCGGCGCCGCCGCGGCCCTGAGCCCCGCCGCGCGAGCAGAAGCGGCCCGCGGCGCCGGGTTAGAATCGGCGGTGATGACCGCTGCCCGTTTTCGCCGCCCCGCGGCTCTGGCCGCCTCCCTGGTCTGCGCCACCGCGATCGCCGCCGGACCCGACATCACCACGCTGCAGCACCGTCTCACGTACGCCCGCGACCAGCTGGAGCAGGCCGAGGCAAACACCCGGAAGGCGCGCGAGGACGCCACGGCGGCGCAAAAGCGCGCGGCCGCCACCCGCGAGAAGCTCGCGGAGCAGGAGCGGGAAGCGGCCGCGGCGATCAAGCGCGTGGAGCAGGCGCAGGCGGCCGAGCGCGAAGCGCGCCGGAAATCCGAGGAAGCCTCGCAGCGTTTCGACGAGGCCCGGCAGAGGGAGAGGAAGTAGGGTCGTGGCAAAGCCGACAACGCTCGCGCCGGGGACGCTTCGTTCCTTTATCGACACCGCCATCCGGGGCGCGCTGGCGAGCGGCGCGCTGGTGCCGATGGAAAGCGGGTGCCGTGTGATCGAGGACGGCGGCGTGCCGTTTCTCGTGCGCACGGCCGTGAGCCTCAAGCGCAAGGACGAAGCGCGCGACCGCCGCCGGCGCGAGCCGGCGCCCGCCAACCCGTTCCTGCCGCCCGAGCCCGACCTCGTCGTCGCCGACGTCTCGCTCACGCACGTGGCAGTACTCAACAAGTTCAGCGTCATCGAGGGCCATCTGCTCATCGTCACGCGCGCGTTCGAGCACCAGGAGCGCTGGCTCACGCGACAGGATTTCGCCGCGCTGGCGGCGTGCATGGCGCAGCTCGGTTCGCTGGGGTTCTACAACGGCGGCACCGTTGCCGGCGCCAGCCAGCCGCACAAGCACCTGCAGCTGGTGCCGCTGCCGCTTGCCCCGTCCGGTGCGGCGCTTCCCGCGGCCAGCCTGATCGAGGCGTCGCTCCCGCCGGAGGGCGTGGCGCCGGTGGAAGG
This sequence comes from Pelomicrobium sp., assembly GCA_035466595.1. GTDB lineage: Bacteria > Pseudomonadota > Gammaproteobacteria > Burkholderiales > UBA6910 > DATIUV01. The sequence goes on along the minus strand of DATIUV010000214.1, from coordinate 16,811 downwards.
CTTTCCGTTCGTCGCGGCGATCACGCGTCTGACGCCGCTCGCGTTCGACGATCCGCCGCGGGCGGCCGACCTGCTCGCGGATGGCTACGAAGCCGCGATGGCGCTCGCCGGCGTGCAGCCGATCGACGCGCCGGACGGCCCGCGCCAGTCGGCGCCTTACAACCTGCTGGTGACGCGCGACTGGCTGATGGTCGTGCCGCGCACGCGGGAGCACGCCGATGGCATTTCGATCAACGCACTGGGCTTCGCCGGCAGCCTGTTCGTGCGCGACGACGCCGAGCGGGCGCGGCTCCAGAAGATGGGACCGATGCGGTCGCTGTCGTCGGTCAGCGTGCCGCGCTGAGCGTGTCGTTCTCCACTTGCCAGTATTGGGCAGCGAGGCCCACGGCTCCTGCGGCGGCAGCGCGTCGCCCTTCTGCAGCAGCTCGATCGAGATGTTGTCGGGCGAGCGCACGAACGCCATGCGCCCGTCGCGCGGCGGCCGGTTGATCGCGACGCCGCCGTCCATCAGCCGCTGGCAGGTCGCGTAGATGTCGTCGACGCGGTAGGCAAGGTGGCCGAAGTTGCGGCCGCCGCCGTAGTCCTCCGGGTCCCAGTTGTAGGTCAGCTCCACCATCGGCGCCCGGTGCTCGCGCGCGCGCTGCTCGTCGCCGGGCGCGGCGAGGAAGATCAGCGTGTAGCGGCCCTTCTCGTCGTCGCGCCGGCTGATCTCCTTCAGCCCCAGCTTGTTGCAGTAGAAGTCGAGCGACTTGTCGATGTCGCTCACGCGGACCATGGTGTGCAGATATTCCATCGCGGCTCCTTCAAGGTCGATGTCAATCGGGGCGGCGCACATTCTACCCCGCACCCCCCTTCCCCATGGGGCGAGGGGAAATTCGCGCGTCAAGCGGACCCTGTCCGCTTGACGGCGGAATCGACTGCTTACGCCGCCGACGCGGCGGGCTGCGCAGTGCCGCGCTCGGCGAGAAACTCGGCCAGCACGCGCGCCGTGTGCGAGTCGCGCCTGACGCGCGCCACCGCCTCCGGCGGCCCTTCCGCGACGACGCACCCGCCGCCGGCGCCGCCCTCCGGCCCGAGGTCGACGATCCAGTCCGCGTCCGCCATCACGTCGAGGTTGTGCTCGATCACCACCACGCTGTTGCCGGCGTCCACCAGCCGGTGCAGCACGCGGATCAGCTTCTCGACGTCGGCCATGTGCAGGCCGACGGTCGGCTCGTCGAGGACGTAGAGCGTGTGCTTGCCGCCGCGCCGCAGGCCTGTGTCCGGCCGCACCTTGGCGAGCTCGGTCACCAGCTTGATCCGTTGCGCCTCGCCGCCCGAGAGCGTCGGGCTCTGCTGGCCGAGCGTGAGGTAGCCGAGCCCCACGTCCTGCAGGAGCGTGAGCGCGTGGTGGATGCCGGCGTGGAACGAGAAGAACTCGGCCGCCTCGTCGACGCTCATCGCCAGCACCTCGCCCACCGACTGGCCCTTGAAGCTGGCTGACAGCGTCTCCGGGTCGAAGCGCTGGCCGTTGCAGACGTCGCAGGTCACCTTCACGTCGGGCAGGAAGCTCATCTCGATCCGCTTCAGGCCCTGCCCTTCGCACGCCTCGCAGCGTCCGCCCGGCGTGTTGAACGAGAAGCGCGACGCCGTGTAGCCGCGCAGCCGCGCGTCGCGGGTGTCGGCGAACAGGCGCCGCACGGCGTCCCAGAAGCCGACGTAGGTCGCCGGGCACGAGCGCGGCGTCTTGCCGATCGGCGTCTGGTCGACTTCGAGCACGCGTTCGACCTGCTCCCAGCCATCCACCGCATCGCAGCCGACGACGCCGCCCTGCCGGCCGCGCCGGCCGGAGAGCAGGTTGACGAGGCTCGCGTGCAGCACGTCGCGCGCCAGCGTCGACTTGCCGCTGCCGGACACGCCCGTCACGCAGGTCAGCCGCCCGAGCGGCACGCGCAGGTCGAAGCCCCTGAGGTTGTTGAGCCGCGCGTTGCGGAGGGTCAGCCGCGGCGTCGCCGCGTCAGTCATGCGCCGGCCCACCAGCGGATGGGTCAGCGGCGTGCGCAGGAAGCGGCCGGTGACCGACTCGGGATTCGCCATCAGGTCGTCGACGCGGCCCTCGGCGACGACGCGCCCGCCGCGCGTGCCGGCGCCGGGGCCGAGGTCGACGACGTGGCCGGCGCGGCGGATGGTGTCCTCGTCGTGCTCCACCACCAGCAGCGTGTTGCCCTTCACCTGCAGCTTCTCCAGCGTGTCGAGCAGGATGCGGTTGTCACGCGGATGCAGGCCGATGGTGGGCTCATCGAGGATGTAGGCGACGCCGCGCAGGTTGGAGCCGAGCTGCGCGGCGAGGCGGATGCGCTGCGCCTCGCCGCCCGAGAGCGTCGGCGCCGAGCGGTCGAGGGACAGGTACGACAGCCCCACCTCGTCGAGGAAGCCGAGGCGCGAGTTGAGCTCCGCCACCAGGTCGCGCGCGATTTCGGCCTCGCGGCCGGCGAACTCGAAGCGCGCGACTTCGGTCTTGAGACCCGCCACCGGCAGCGCCGCGTAGTCCGCAATCGAGCGGCCGCGGAAGGTCACCGCCAGCGCGGTGGGGTTGAGGCGCGTGCCCGCGCACGCCGGGCAAGCGGAGGCCTCGCCCTCGAACCACTCGTTCCACCACACTTCCTCGCCGGTCTGCTCCGCGTCGAAGCCGGCCAGCTTGAGGCCGGTGCCGTAGCAGGTCTCGCACCAGCCGTGCTTGGAGTTGTACGAGAACAGGCGCGGGTCGAGCTCGGGGAAGCTCTTGCCGCACGAGGGGCAGGCGCGCTTGACCGACAGCACGGTCGTCGTCATTGGCGCGCCGCCGCCGTGCTTAAGCGCGTCGAGCGGCGCGAGCAGATGCACCACGCCCTTGCCGTGCTCGAGCGCCTGCGCGAGCGCCAAGCGCAGCAGCCGCTCGTTGTCGGGCGTCACCGTCAGGTCCGCCACCGGCAGCTCGATGGTGTGCTCCCGGAACCGGTCGAGGCGCGGGAACGGCTTCACCGGCAGGAACTCGCCGTCGACGCGCAGGTGGGTGTGGCCCTTGCCCGCCGCCCACTTGGCGAGGTCGGTGTAGACGCCCTTGCGGTTGACGACCAGCGGCGCCAGCAGGCCGACGTGGCGGCCGCGCTGCTCGCGCAGGATGCGCCCGACGATGGCGTCCTCGCTCTGCGGTTCGATCGGCACGCCGCAATCGGGGCAGTGCTGGGTGCCGAGCTTGACGAACAGCAACCGCAGGAAGTGGTGGATCTCGGTCAGCGTGCCCACCGTGCTCTTGCGTCCGCCGCGGCTGGTGCGCTGCTCGATCGCCACCGTCGGCGGAATGCCGTAGATGGCGTCGACGTCGGGGCGCGAGGCCGGCTGCACGAACTGGCGCGCGTAGGCGTTTAGCGATTCCAGGTAGCGGCGCTGCCCCTCGCCGAAGACGATATCGAACGCCAGCGTCGACTTGCCGCTGCCGGAAACCCCGGTCACCACGGTGAACGCGTCGCGCGGCAGGCTCACGTCGATGTTCTTGAGGTTGTGCTCGCGCGCGTTGTGGATGCGGATCGCGTCCTCGGGCGCGTAGCGCGGCGCGGGCTCGGCTGCCATGGTCGAATCGAAGCCGCGCGCGAGCGCTTCCTCGTATTCGCGCAGCGAGGCGCCGGTGTGGGAGGCGGGATGGGCCTTGACGTCCTCGGGCGCGCCGGCGCAGACGATCGCGCCGCCCGCCTCGCCGCCCTCGGGGCCGAGGTCGACGATCCAGTCCGCGGCCCCGATCACGTCGAGGTTGTGCTCGATGACGATCACCGTGTGGCCCGCGGCCACCAGGCGCCGCAGCGCGCGCAGCAGCTTGGCGACGTCGTCGAAGTGCAACCCGGTGGTGGGCTCGTCGAACAGGAACAGCGAGCCCCTGCGCGCGAGCCCCGAGCGGCCCGCGCCGACCAGGTGGCCGGCCAGCTTGAGCCGCTGCGCCTCGCCGCCCGAGAGCGTCGGCACCGGCTGGCCCAGGCGCAGGTATTCGAGGCCCACTTCCGCAAGCGGCTTCAACGCCGCGTGCACGTCCGCGGCGTTGCCGAAGAAGGCCACCGCCTCCGAGACCGTCAGCTCCAGCACGTCGGCGATGCTTTTGCCCTCCACCGTGACTTCCAGCACCTCGGGACGGAAGCGCTTGCCGTCGCAGTCGGGGCAGCGCAGGTAGACGTCGGAGAGGAACTGCATCTCGACGTGCTCGAAGCCGTTGCCGCCGCAGGTCGGACAGCGGCCGTTGCCGCTGTTGAAGCTGAACGTGCCGGCCGTGTAGCCGCGCTGCTTCGCCAGCGGCGCATCGGCGAAGCGCTTGCGGATCGCGTCCCACGCGCCGACGTAGCTCGCCGGGTTGGAGCGCGTGGTGCGGCCGATCGGCGTCTGGTCCACGAGCACCACCTCGGCGATGCGCTCGTGGCCGCGCAGCTCGCGGTGCGCGCCCGGCGCCTCGGTCGGCTTGCCCCTGGCCTTGGCGAGCGCGGCGTAGAGCACGTCCTGCACCAGTGTCGACTTGCCGGAGCCGGACACGCCGGTCACGCAGGTCAGCCGGTTGAGCGGAAACGACGCGTCGATGTCCTTGAGGTTGTGCTCGGCCGCGCCGAGCACTTCCAGGCGCGGCGTATCGCCGGCCACCGGCAGCCGCTCGAGGCCCGCGTCGGCGCGCTCGCGCGCGAGCAGGTAGTCGGCGGTGAGTGAGCCGCGCGCGGCGCCGATCCTCCCCGCCGGCCCGAAGTACACCACCTCGCCGCCGCGCTCGCCGGGGCCGGGGCCCATGTCGAGCAGGCGGTCGGCGGCGAACATGATCTGCGGGTCGTGCTCAACCACCACGAGCGAGTTGCCTGCGTCGCGCAGCCTGCGCATGACCTCGATCACGCGGCCCATATCGCGCGGGTGCAGACCGATGGACGGCTCGTCGAGCACGAACAGCGTGTTGGTGAGCGAGGTGCCGAGCGCGGTCGTGAGGTTGATCCGCTGCACCTCGCCGCCCGAGAGCGTGCGCGACTGGCGGTCCAGCGTGAGGTAGCCGAGGCCGACGTCGCCGAGGTAGGCGAGCCGCGTGCGGATCTCTCCGAGCAGCAGCTCGGTCGCTTCGTCGAGCGGCTTCGGCAGTTGGACGTTGTCGAAGAACGCGCGCGTGCGTTCCACCGGCAGCAGCATCACGTCGTGCAGCGTGAGGCCCGGCAGACTTTCGAGCTGCGCGCGCGACCACTCGGCGGCCACGGGCATGAAGCGCTCCGCAGCCGGCAGCGCGGCCAGCGCCTCGTCGCGTCCGCCGAGGCGCCACAGCAGCGACTCGGGCTTCAGGCGGCTGCCCTGGCAGGCGCTGCATGGGGTGTAGGCGCGATACTTCGAGAGCAGCACGCGGATGTGCATCTTGTACGCCTTGGTCTCGAGCCAGGCGAAGAAGCGGCGCGCGCCGTACCAGACGCCGTCCTCCCAGTCGCCCTCGCCCTCGATGACCCATGCCTTCTCCGCGGCGGTCAGATTGCGCCAGGGCGTGTCGATTGAAATACCGCGCTTCTTCGCGAAGCGCATCAGGTCGTCCTGGCACTCGCGGTAGCTCTGCGTCTGCCAAGGCTTCACCGCGCCGTCGCGCAGCGTTTTGGTCTCGTCGGGAATCACCAGGCCGTAGTCGACCCCGATCACGCGGCCGAAGCCGCGGCAGGTCTCGCAGGCGCCGATCGGCGAGTTGAACGAGAACGCACTCGGGCTCGGCTCCTTGTAGTGGATGTCGCACTGCGCGCAGTGCAGGTCGTTGGAGTAGCGCCAGAGATCGCGCTCGCCGCCGTCGTCGGCGAGCACGCGCACGTCGACACGGCCGCGGCCGACGCCGAGCGCGGCTTCCAGCGCCTCCACCACGCGCTCGCGCTCGGCCGCGCCCAGGCGCAGCCGGTCCTGGACGACGTGCAGCACCTCGGCCTCATGGGCGTGGATGCGCGTGTAGCCCTGCCGCTCGAGCAGCGCACGCACCTCGGCCTCGTCGAAGTTCTTCGGCACCGGCACCGGGAAGGTGATGACGAGCCGCGGGTCGCCAGCCGCCGCCGCGCGCGCCTCGAGGTCGGCGACGATGGTCTGCGGCGTGTCGCGGCGGACCTCCTGCGCGCAGCCGCGGCAGTAGAGGCGGGCCGCGCGCGCGAACAGCAGCTTCAGGTGGTCGTTGAGCTCGGTCATCGTGCCGACCGTCGAGCGCGAGGTGCGCACCGGGTTGGTCTGGTCGATGGCGATCGCGGGCGGGATGCCGTGGATTGCGTCCACCTGCGGCTTGTCCATGCGGTCGAGGAACTGCCGCGCGTAGGGCGAGAAGGTCTCGACGTAGCGCCGCTGACCCTCGGCGTAGAGCGTGTCGAACACGAGCGAGGACTTGCCGGAACCGGACACGCCGGTCACCACGGTCAGCTCGCCGAGCGGGATGTCGACGTCGAGGTGTTTCAGGTTGTTCTGGCGCGCGCCGCGGATGGCGATCGCGCCCGCAGGCGGCTTGGGCAATGTCGTGACCGGATGAAGGAAAAGCAACGCGCACCTTCGGCGGCGCGCGGGGGCGGGAAACGAAGGTCTATTTTACCGTTTCGATGGATTGCGAACGACGCCGGAAGTTCGTTTCTCAAGCCGAGGCCGTCGCCGCCCCGCCCCGCTTCCGTGCCCGAGGCCGCCCAGAAATCGAAGCTAATTCATAGTGCTATTACTTCCGCTACCGAACGGCGGCGCAGGCTCACGAAATCTCGTGTACACTATTCTCGTGTACACGAAAAACACGAGCCCAGCTCAATGAAGAACATCACCTTCAGCGCCGACGAGAAGCTCATCGAAGCGGCCCGCGAGCGGGCGCGCAGCGAGCACACGACGCTCAACGAGGCATTCCGCCGCTGGCTGGAGAGCTACGCGCGGCGCCAGCAGCAGGCGGAATCGGCGCGGGCCGTCATGGAGGAACTGCGCGGCTACGTGCGCACCGGCGGACGCAAGTTCACGCGGGACGAGATGAATGAGCGCTGAGTTCATCGACTCCAACGTGTTCATCTACCTGTTCGACGAGACCGACCCGCGCAAGCGCGGTATCGCCGACGCGCTGGTGGGGCGCGCGCTGGAAAGCGGTCACGGCCAGATCAGCTTTCAGGTCGTGCAGGAAACGCTGAACGTGATCACGCGCAAACTGGCGACGCCCGTGACACCCCACGACGCGCAGCGGTTTCTGGACCGCGTCCTCGCGCCGCTCTGGCGCGTGATGCCGAGCCTGGCGTTGTACCGCCGCGCCCTCGATCTCCAGGCGCGCCACCGCCACGGCCTCTACGACGCCCTGATCATCGCCGCGGCGCTGGAGGCCGGCTGCGATCGGCTCTACAGCGAGGATCTCCAACACGGCCAGCGCATCGACAGCCTGACGATCGAGAATCCGTTCCTCGACTGACCGCGGCCGGCGTGCCTACCTGAGCCCGGCCGCCTCCGACACCGCCAGCCCGATCGCCGACCAGTCCATGTTGGCGCGGCCCTTCGCGACGCCGGAGAGGAGGCGGTCGTAGAGCAGGCTCGCGAGCGGCATCGGCGCCTGCACGCCGGCGGCGGCGTCCAGCACCAGGTTCACGTCCTTGAGGCCAAGGGCCATGCGGAAGCCCGCCGGCTCGTACTGCTCGCGGGCGACGATGCGGCCGTAGTTCTGGTAGACCGGGCAGCCGAACACGGTCTCGCCGAACATGCCGAGCAGCTTCTCGCGCTCGATGCCGTACTTCTGCCCCAGCGCGGCGGCCTCGGCGAGCGCCTCCATCGCGCCCATGATCAGGAAGTTGCCGGCGAGCTTGACCACGTTGGCGGCGTGCGGCTCCTCACCGAAGTCGTAGATGCCCTGGCCGAGCGCGTCGAGCACCGGCTTCACGCGCTCTTTCGCCGCCGCCGCGCCGGAAGCGCAGATCCACAGCTTCTTCGCTGCCGCCGCGTCGGGACGGCCGAATACCGGCGCGGCGACGTAGCTGCCGCCCAGCCCCTCGTGCAGCGCGGACAACCGGCGCGATGCATCGGGCGAGACCGTGCTCATCGACACGTGCACGCCATTGCCGAGCGCCTGCGCGAAGCCGTCGCTGCCGGCCGTGACCTCGTGCAGCCCGCGATCGTCCGAGACCATCGTCACGACGGTGCCGCCGGGCGTCGCCGCGTCGCGCGGGCTCTTCGCCTGCGTGGCGCCGGCTTCGACCAGCAGCCTGGCTTTCGCCGCGTCGCGGTTCCAGACCTTCACCGCGAAGCCCGCGGCGAGCAGGTTCTTCGCCATCGGCTCGCCCATGCGGCCGAGGCCGATGAATCCGATGCTGTCACTCATGGCGTTTCCTTTCGCTTCATGGAACTCGTGGACGGGCCGTGTGCAGCCGCTGGCGAATGCCTTTCAGCCCAGCACGCGCAGAAAGTCGGCCGCGGTCAACCCGCGGCCGGCCATCGCCTTGCTCGCCAGCAGCCGCTTGTCGCCGGTGACGAGGCGCAGCGCCGGGTGCGCTTCCAGCAGGTCCCAGAGATGCTGATCACCCGGATCGGGCGCGCGCGCCGCCGCGGCGGCAGGGGCGAGCACGATCGCGTGGCGCGCGAGCTCGACCAGGACCGTTTCGATCTGCGCGTTCGTCAGCCCGTGCGCCTTGCGGATGCGCGCTCGGACCAGGACTTCCCGGTACTCGGCGAGCAGCGCCTCCGACAGGGCGAAGGGAAACGCGGCCGAGAGCATGCCGTCGAGGACGCGGCAAACCGGCGAATCGGCGCGGGCCGTGAGCAGCCCTGCGACCACCACATTGGTGTCGACGACGACCGGCTCGCTCACCGCCGGGGTTTCGCCTTGCGCGCGGCGCGCACCTCGTCGTTGGCGAGCGAGGCGGCGTCCGCCTCGGACATGCCGGCCCGCGCCCGCGCGCGCCGGACCAGAGCCAGCGCATCGTCGGCGCTCTTGATGCCGTAGAACTCGAGGCTCTCGTCGATCAGCTGGCCGATCGTCTTCCCGCGCCGCGCCGCCGCCTCCTTGAGGGCGCGGTAGCGGGCGTCGGAAAGGGTAATCGTCAGGCGGCTCATGACCCGGACTGATCCTTGGTGGTTATGCACATATATGATAAATCACCAAGCTGCCGGAGTCCAACCCGGCATGCGCCGGTGCGACCCCGATCTGCTGGCGAGAACGGCTCTCAGCCGATCGGCAGATACGCGTAGCCGCGGTTCTGCAGCGCGATCGCGTTGACGAAGACGTTCTCCTCCACCGCGAGGCCCGGCAACAGGTTGTCGGTGCCGATGTGGCAGCGGTCCATGGCGATGCGGCAGACCTCGATGCGCGCGCCCGCGGCGACGGCCTTCTCCAGGGCGGCGCGCGCCGGCGCGAGCGCCGCCTCGGTCGCCGGGTCGAACTTGGTGCCGGCCAGCGTGCGCGAGGCGAACTGGGTCGCCGGGCCGTGCAGCAGCACGACGAAATCCGGCGCGATGCCCTGCGCGCGGAAGCTCTCCAGCGCGTGCAGCAACAGGCCGAGCCGGTCGGCGAAGCGGCGGGCGTCGCCGGTGGTGACGTCCCACACGGCGCGCGCGCTGGTCAGGCCGGTGCAGTCCTCGATCATGACGGTGTAACCCTCGCGGAAAGCGCCACGATAGCCGGTCGGCGCGCGGCGCGGAAGCGCCGGCCTCAGCCCAGCACGCGGCGCAGCTCCGGTTCCAATCGTTCTTCGCGGCCGGTCAGGATGAAACGCCGCGGCGGCCCCAGCTCGATGTAGCGCGCCAGGGCGCGCTGCCGGCGCGACGACAGCGCGTGCACGCCGTAAATGACGAAGGTACGCTCGCCGCCGAGGAACGGGTAGACGATCACCAGGCCGCGCAGGTCGGAGAGGCCGCGCCAGCCGCAGAGGTCGCGCGCGGCATCGAATTCGAAGGTGTCGCGCGGCGTGTGCCGGCGCGCCAGCAGCAGCGCCATCTGCCGCGCCGGCCGCGGGTCGTCGTGCTCCGGCAGGAACTTCGGCACGAAGGTGGCGAGCCGGGCGTCGAGGGCGGCGATGTCGGGCGGCAGGATCGGCATGGTCCGCGTCCGGCTCCGGTCACGCGGAGGCGCCGGCGGCGGCGCTGTAGCGTTCTTTGAGACGCTCCAGCTCCTCCGTGGCGGCCGCCAGCGCCGCTTCCGCCAGCTCGTGCACCCAGAGCGCGCCGGGCTTGCCCATCTCCACGGCGACGAACACGAACCGCGGCCGGCGCCCGGTGAGGAGCGTTACCGCCTCGACGTAATGCGCGGCCTGCAGGTCGTAGCCCAACCGCGCGCGGGTGGCGGCGAACACCTCGGGCCGGCAGTCGAAGGTGGTCTTCAGCTCGACGATGACCTCGTCGGTGAAGCAGTCCGGCCGTGCCTTCCACGCGCCGCCGCGCTCATCGCGCCAGTACAGCGACAGCTCCTTGCGCCCCTCGCGCAGCCACCGGCCGACCGGCGCGTGGGGCCAGCCCTCCACGGCGGCGCGCGCCCGCGCCAGCGCGGCGACCTGCTCGGGACTGAGCCAGGTGCGGCGCATGGCCTCGGGCTCGGTCAGGCGGCGGCCCGCCGGCACGCTGCCGTCCAGCGCCAGGTATTGCTCGTCGAACGCCTCCGGCTCCAGCAGGTAGGCGTGCAGCGCGTCGCCCATCAGCGAGCCGGGGAAAATTTCGTTGCGGGTCGCCAGGCCGGCGGCAAAGCGGCGCAGCATCGAGCTGGAGGCGTGATCGGTGCGGGCCAGGTACGCCGCCAGCGGCTCGCGCACCGTAAGCACGCGCCCGGGGGTGTCCGGCTCCTGCGGCGACGCGGGATGAATCGACGCGACGCTCATGGCGCGGCGCTTTCCTCGGTCGCCGCTGCCGGCACGTAGCCGGCCAGCAGCGCACGCATGCGCGCCCAATGGCTGCCCTCCCAGAACACGCGGCCGCAGCCGTCGCAGGTGGAGAAGCGCTGATGCAGCTCCGCCACCTTCGGCGGCAGGCGGTCGGCGACCTCGGCCTTGGCGATGGGCCGCAGCGGCCGGTTGCAGTGCAGGCACAGCGTGAGCGGCCGCGCCTCGGCGCCGAGCTGCAGCCGCTCGACGATCTCGCGCAGCTGCTCCTGCGGCTTCAGCGCGTGGACGAAGCAGCCGTGGGTGATCTCGCGCGTCTTCAGCAGCTCCTTGTCGCGGGAGAGGACGATGCGGCCGTCCGCGCGCGCGCGCCGGCGGATGTCGTCGTCGTGGAAGCCGTTGTCGAACAGCGTGTCGAAACCGAGCATGCGCAGCAGCCTGGCCAGGCCGCCCAGGTGCGCGTCGGCGATGAAGCGCGGCCGGCGCAGCGGCTCGTCGCGCACCTTGAGCAGCGGGCGCACGTCGAACGCCTCGAACGTCGGGTAGACGCTGACGCGGTCGCCGTCGCGCAGGATGCGCGAGAAGTCCACCGACTCGCCGTTCACCAGGATTACCTCGACCTCGGTGTGCGGCACGCCGAGCGCCTCGATGGCGTTCTTCACCGTCGCCGCGCGCGCGCAGGCATAGTCGAACTCGCGTTTGCGGCGCTCGGGGGCGAGGAAATCGTTGAGCTCCTCGTAGAAGCGGAAATGGGCGACGGCCATGGCGTAGACGATCCTCCGTTTCATTCTAACGCCGTCGCGGACCGGAGCGGCGCCGGTGATAGACTGCCGGTTCACACGGGCAACGGCTTGGCGAAGGAGGAACGGTTCATGGGCAAAGGCGACAAGCCCAGGGTGGGCGTGATCGGACTCGGCTCGATGGGCCTCGGTGTCGCGCGCTCGCTGCTGCGCGCGGGCTTCGAGGTGCATGCGTGCGACGTCCGCGCGCAGGTGGTCGAGGGCTTCGCCGGCGAAGGCGGCGTCGCCGCCGGCAGCCCGGCCGAGGTCGGCGCCCGCGCCGAGATCGTTGTCGTCCTGGTGGTGAACGCCGAGCAGACGGACCAGGTCCTGTTCGGCTCCGGCGGCGCGACGGAGACGCTGGCGCGCGGCTCGGTCGTGATCGCCAGCGCCACGGTGGCGCCGGAGTACGCGGTCGGCCTCGGCGAGCGGCTCAAGGCGCTGGGCGTGCTGGCGCTCGACGCGCCGGTCTCCGGCGGCGCGGCGAAGGCCGCCACCGGCGAGCTGTCGATCATGGCGTCCGGCACGCCGGCAGCGTTCGACAAGGCCAAACCCGTGCTGGACGCCATTGCCGCCAAGGTCTACCGCCTCGGCAACAGCCCCGGCATGGGCTCGAAGGTGAAAATGGTCAATCAGCTGCTCGCCGGCGTGCACATCGCCGCGGCGGCCGAAGCGATCGCGCTCGGCATCAGGGCCGGCGCGGATCCGAATGTGGTCTACGAGGTGATCTGCAACAGCGCCGGCTCGTCGTGGATGTTCCAGAACCGGGTGCCGCACATCCTCACCGGCGACTACACGCCGCTCTCGGCCGTCAACATCTTCGTCAAGGATCTCGGCATCGTCCTCGAGTCCGCTAAGAAGGGCTCGTTCCCGCTGCCGCTCACCGCGGCCGCGCACCAGATGTTCATGATGGCCGCCGCGGCCGGCCACGGCCTCGAGGACGACGCGGCCGTGGTCAAGATCTTCCCCGGGATCGAACTGCCGAAGCCGAAGGGCTGATTGCGGCGCTGGTGCCCAGGTGCAGCCGCATGCGCTCCGGCAACCGCTCAACTGGATGCCGGCCTGCGCCGGCATGACGAACAAAGCAGCGGTGCCGACGAAATCTATCGTCTCCCCGGCGCCGCTGGTCCCGTGCCGCGATATGGAGCCGGTCGGAAAATCGATCGTCACCCCGGCGGAGCCTGCCCCGTACCGCGATACGGGGGCCGGGGTCCAGAGATCGACGCGAGAGTGACGCGATTGCGCGGGAAGCAGCGCAACGGCCGTGGATTCCGGCTTGCGCCGGAATGACGATTGTGTCTGTCGCACCGGCACCGCCGGTCCCGTGCCGCGATACGGGGCCGCTGCCCTGCGGCCCCGGCCGTTACGCCGCCTCGGTCTCCCCCAGCGCCGCGGCGAGCGCGTCGTCGACCTGCTCGAGCCAGACGAACTCGATCTTCTCGCGCGCCTCGGCCGGGATGTCCTCGAGGTCCTTACGGTTGCGCGCAGGCAGCATCACGGTGGTGATGCCCGCGCGCAGCGCCGCCAGTACCTTCTCCTTGATGCCGCCCACCGGCAGCACCAGGCCGCGCAGCGAGATCTCGCCGGTCATGGCGATGTCGCTGCGCACCGGCCGGTTCGCCAGCAGCGAAGCGAGCGCAGTGAACATCGCCACGCCCGCCGACGGCCCGTCCTTCGGCGTCGCGCCCGCCGGCACGTGGACGTGAATGTCGGCCTTGTCGAGCGCGTCGGCTGCGATGCCCATGCTCTCAAGCCTTGCCTTGACGAGCGACAGCGCGGCCTGTGCGCTCTCCTTCATGACGTCGCCGAGCTGCCCGGTCAGGATGAGCTTGCCGCTGCCGGGCACGCGCGTCGCCTCGATGAACAGGATGTCCCCGCCCACCGGCGTCCACGCAAGCCCGGTCGCCACGCCCGGCACCGAGGTGCGCATGGCGACCTCGTTCTCGAAGCGCTGCGGCCCGAGAATGCCGGGTACATCGGCGGCGTCGATCGTCGCCGACTCCACCTCGCCCTCGGCGATGCGCATGGCGACGCGGCGGAACACCGAGCCGATCTCGCGCTCGAGGTTGCGCACGCCGGCCTCGCGCGTGTAGTCGCCGATGATCGCGCGCAGCGCATCGTCGGTGATCGTGCACTGCGCCTCGGTGAGGCCGTTCGCCTCGAGCTGGCGCTTCACCAGGTAACGGCGCGCGATCTGCAGCTTCTCGTCCTCGGTGTAGCCGGGCAGCTGGATCACCTCCATGCGGTCGCGCAGCGGCCCCGGGATCGTCTCCAGCACGTTGGCGGTGGTGATGAACAGCACGCGCGACAGGTCGAACGGCACGCCGAGGTAGTTGTCGCGAAACGTCGCGTTCTGCTCCGGATCGAGCACCTCGAGCAGCGCCGAAGCCGGGTCGCCGTGGAAGCCGCCCGCGCCGAGCTTGTCGATCTCGTCCAGCATCAGCACGGGGTTGTTGGTGCCGGCCTTGCGCAGCGCCTGGATCACGTTGCCCGGCAGCGCGCCGATGTAGGTGCGCCGGTGGCCGCGGATCTCGGCCTCGTCGTGGGTGCCGCCCAGCGACACGCGCTCGAACTTGCGGTTGGTCGCGCGCGCAATCGACTGGCCGAGCGAGGTCTTGCCCACGCCCGGCGGTCCGACGAAGCACAGGATCGGGCTCTTGCCCGACGGGTTGAGCTTCCTCACCGCCAGATACTCGAGGATGCGGCGCTTGATCTTGTCGAGGCCGTAGTGGTCGGCGTCGAGGATACCGCGCGCTTCCCTGATGTCGATGCGGTCGTCGCTCGCCTTCGACCAAGGCAGCTCGATCAGCGTGTCGAGGTAGGTGCGCAGCATCGAGGACTCGCCGGCGCCCTCGGGCATGCGTTCGAGGCGCTTCAATTCCTTCTTCGCCTGCTTCTCGACCTCCTCGGGCATCTTCGCCTCGTCGATCGCCTTGGCGAGCTCCTCGATCTCGGCGGCCTGCTCCTCGCCCTCGCCGAGCTCCTTCTGGATCGTGCGCATCTGCTCGCGCAGCAGCACCTCGCGGTTGCGCGCGTCGATCGACTCCCTGGTCTGCTCGTTGATCTCGTGCGAGATCTTGAGCACCTCGGCGCGGCGCGCCAGCAGCTGGATCAGCCGGTCCATGCGCGTCTTGAGGTCGAACGTCTCCAGCAGCTCCTGCTTTTCCGCAGGCATGGTGTCCATGAGGCCCGCGAGAAGATCGGCGAGCTGCGTCGCCGAGGTCATGCTCTCCACCGCGCCGGCGATCTCGGCCGGCGCCTGCGGCAGCAGCTCGAGGATTTCCTTGGCCTGGCGCTTGAGCTGCACCGCGCGCGCCTCGATCTCGGGGGTCTGCTGGTCCGCCTCGTCGATGCGCTGCACGCGCGCCACCAGGAACGGCCAGCCGTCGAGGAACTGCAGCACGCGGAAGCGGCTCTCGCCCTGGGCGACGATGTGGTGCGTGCCGTCCGGCGTGGTGACGTAGCGCAGCACGTTGGCCACGGTGCCGACCCAGTGCAGGTCGTCGGGCCCCGGCGCGTCCGTCTCCGGCGAGCGCTGCAGCAGCAGGCCCAGCGGCTTCTCGCTGCGCGCCGCCTCCTGCGCCGCCGCGACGGACTGCTCCCGGCGCATCGCCACCGGCAGGATGACGCCCGGGAACAGCACGACGTTGCGCACCGGCAGGACGATGATGGCGTCCTCCGGCAACGGCTTCACCGGGCGTGCGCCCTCGTCGCCCGCCGCGGCCGCGGCAGCCGCGTCGTTGCCCGCCTGCTCGTCGAGCAGGCCGAGCGGCGTTTCAGAGTTCGAGGTCGTGTTCGCGTTCATGCGCGCTTCCTCAGCGTCAGGGTCAGGCAGCCGTTGGCCAGCTCGCGGCCGGTCAGCGTGAGCGGCGAGCCGGAGAGCTCGATGCGGCGCTCGAAGCGGCCGTGCGGGATCTCCATCCGGTGCAGCACGGCGCCGTCGCGCACGCGCGGCAGGCGACGCACGCCTGCCACCACCAGCGCGGCGCCGTCGACGATGACTTCGACGTCCTCCGGCGCAACGCCGGGCAGCGCCACGACGATGACCACGCTGGCGCCGTCCTCGACGACGTCGATCGGCGGCTCCCAGCTCGGCTGACGCGCGCGCGCCGGCCCCAGTCGAAAGAACTGGCGCTGCATCTGCTCGGCCTGCGTCAGCAGATCGAGCGCGTGCGCCCACATGCGGGCGCGGGGATCGTTTTCGCTCATGGCTCCCTGGCGTGGCGTGCCGGTGCCCGTGCGGCGCCGGCGTTAAGCGTTAGATGGGAGCGATCGGGCGCAATTCAATGTCCGCCCGCAGGTGGCTGAATCGAGGGGATTTATCGAGGGCGCCGCGACGAAGCGGCGCCGACCTCAACTGCCGGCCGAACGAAGCCGTGTGTTGGTGAACTGCTCCATGACGGCGGCGAGCGCGGGCAGCGCCGGACCCCCACGATTGCGGGCCGCCGACAGCAGCGGCTCCAGCGCCGCCAGGACGAAGAGGGACGCGCCGGCGGCGCGCGCGACGGCCAGGCAACGCGCGAGCCCGTCGTGCCAGTTCGCGCAGTGCGCCTCGGGCGGCAGACCGCCGCGGAGCCAGGCGGCCAGCGCCTCGCCCGCGCGGCTGCGGCCGCTGCTGGCGTTCACCACCTCGAGCGCGCGCAGCGGGTCGACGCCGGCGGCAGCCGCGACGAGCGCGCCTTCGATCGCGGCGGCGGCGTGGGCACCGCCAAGCGCCAACTGCAGCGCGTCCCCGAGCCCGGCCACTTCGTCCGCGACGGCGGCCGATCCCGTCAGCCCGTCGACGAACTGCACGATCCGCATGTTGTCCTCACCCCCGAGGCCGTGGCGCAGCGCGGCGGCGTAGACGTCCTCGACGCGTCCGGCGATCGGCAGCGGCAGGCCGAGGTCGCGCCCGATCGCCGTGGCGACGCGCACGTCCTTCGCCATCAGCGCGAGGCCGAAGCTGGAGCGGAACGTGCCCGAAAGCACGTACTTCGGAAAGTGATTCGACGTCATGAAGCTCTCGCCCGCGCCGGCATTGAGACGGGCCACCAGCCGCGGCCGCTCGATCCCGCAGCGTGCGCCGAGCCCGACGGCCTCGATGCAGGCCAGCAGGTTGGCGCCCATGACCGCCATGTTGACCGCCTTGACCACGTGGCCGGCGCCGACATCGCCGACGTGGAAGATGTCGGTGCCGAAGACCTCGAGCACGGGCCGGGCGCGCGCGAGCACCGCCGCGTCGCCGCCGACCATGATCGAC
>DATIUV010000213.1:0-12464 GCA_035466595.1 Pelomicrobium sp. | reverse complement strand
AGGAAGGGCGGGCGGCCGTCGCCGACCTGCCGCCGGCGACGCCTCTCATCGTCGAGGGTCGGCACCGCGCCGACCACGGCAAGGCCATCGCTGCAGGCAAGCCGTGAAGCTGCTGCAGAAACTGCTGGCGAACCATCCGCTCGCCAACATCACCTTCGCGGTGGTGCTGGTGCTGGGGGCCTACGCCTACGTGAGCCTGCCGCGCGAGCAGGACCCGGAGATCAACTTCAACTGGGTCAACATCATCACCACGCTGCCGGGGGCGTCCGCCGAGGACGTCGAGAAGAAGGTGACCGAGCCGCTGGAGGACGCCATCCAGCAGGTCTCCGACATCCGCTACATCCTGTCCTCGAGCCGCGAGAACGTCTCCAACATCCTGGTGCGCTTCAACGAGCTGTCGCCGCGCGTCTTCGACAAGCGCGTCAACGACCTGCGGCGCGAGATCCAGAACAAGGCCACGGACGAACTGCCGGAGGAAGTCGTGGACGACCCGCGCGTCGACGAGATCACCACCTCCAACGGCTTCCCGACCGCGATGGTGCTGGTGGTAGGGCGCGCCGACGACGAGCAGCTGCGCGACACCGCCCGCCGCGTGAAGACCGATCTCGAGCGCATCGCCGGCGTCGACACCGTGTTCGCCAGCGGGCTGCACGACCCCGAGCTGGTGGTGGAGTTCGAGCCCAACCGCCTCGCGACCCGCGGCCTGACCGCCGCCGACGTCGCCGACGCCGTCCGCGGCTGGTTCCGCGACACCTTCGCCGGGACGGTCAAGGCCGGCAACGCCGAGTGGCTGGTGCGGGTGCTCGGCACCGACGCCGACCCGGAGTACCTGGCGCGGCTGACGGTGAGCCCGGCGGGCAGCCCGCAGGCCAAGATCCCGCTCGACGCGGTGGCCACGACCGCGCGGGATCGCGCCAAGCCGGATCAGCTGGTGCGGCACGAAGGCCGGCCGGCGGTGCTGATGGCGGTGAACAAGAAGAGCTACACCAACACGCTGGAGCTGGTGGAGCGCATCAACGGCTACATCAGCGAGAAGAACCGCCTGCTGGCGCCCGCCGGCGTCGAGCTGCGGCTGCTCGACGACCAGACGGTGCCCACGCAGGAAGCGCTCACGATCATGCAGCGCAACGCCCTCATCGGCCTCGCGCTGGTGCTGGCGGTGTGCTGGGTTTTCCTCGGCGCGCGGCTGGCGATCCTGGTCGCGCTCGGCATCCCGTTCGCGCTGGCCGGGACCTTCGGCGTGCTGTTCGCGCTCGGCTTCACGCTCAACATCTCGGTGCTGCTGGGCGTCGTCATCGCGCTGGGCATGCTGGTGGACGACGTCGTCGTGGTGACCGAGGCGATCCACTACCGCATCGAGCGCGGGCAGCAGGTGCTGCAGGCGGCGCTGGACTCGCTGCGCGAGGTGGCGATCCCGGTTACCACCGCGGTGCTGACCACGATCTCGGCTTTCCTGCCGCTCATGCTGCTGCCGGGCATAGTCGGCAAGTTCATGTTCGTGATCCCGTTCGTGGTCACGGTGGCGCTGCTGTTCAGCCTCACCGAGGCGTTCTGGATGATGCCGACGCACGCGGCCGCGATGCGCTTCGAGTCGGCGCGCGAGCGCGGCCACGACTGGCGCTGGCGCTTCAACCACTGGATCCGGGTCAGGTACTCGCTGGCGCTGATGTACGTGATGCGCCGCCCGCGCCGCTTCGCCGCCGTCGGGCTGGTGCTGGTCGGTTTCGCCGCGGCGTCGGTCGCGCTGGGCTGGATCCGGCTGCAGTTCTTCGCCTTCGACCCGCTGCGGATCTTCTACGTCAACGTCGACATGCCCGCCGGGGCGCCGATCGAAGCCACGCTGGAGAAGCTGCTGGCGACCGAGCAGCGGGTGCGCGCGCACCTCGAGCCCGACGAGGCGCGGGCGCTGGCCTCCGTCGCCGGCCTCAAGTACACCGAGACGGAGCCGGTCTACGGCGATTCCTACGGGCAGGTCATCGTCTCGCTCAATCCGCGCAGGCCGGGGGGGCGCGACGCGCAGGACGTCGTCGAGGCGATGCGCGCCGACGTGCTGGCGACGCCCGGGCCGGGCAAGGTCAGCTTCACGGTGCTCTCCGGCGGGCCGCCAATCGCCAAGCCCGTGCGCGTGCGGGTGCGCGGCGACGACCCGGCCGAGCTGCGCGCGGCCGCCGATGTTCTCAAGGCCATCGTCGCCGCCATCCCCGGCACCAAGGACGTGGTGGACGACGAGGTGGCCGGGCGCCCCGAGCTGCGCCTCACGCTCGACCGCGAGGCCGTGCGCAACGCCGGCCTTTCGCCGGCGCTGGCGGCGCGCCTGACGCGCCTGCACGTGGACGGCGAGATCGTCGCCGAGATGCGCGACCGCGGCGAGAAGGTGGAGGTGCGCGTGCGGGGCCTGAGGCCGCCGGCGCAGGACATCGCCGGCGTGCTCGACGATCCGGTGGCGCTGCCCGGCGGCGGCACCACCACGCTGGCGGCGCTCACGCACCACGAGACGGCCACCGGCCCCGGCATCATCCGCCACTACAACCTGCGCCGCGCGATCACGGTGGAGGCTGATCTCGACCGCGAGGCGACCGACACCGTGACGGTGAACCGCGAGATCCAGCGGCAGTGGGCCGAGGTCGCCGACCGCTTTCCGGGCGCCGGCCTCGACTTCTCCGGCGAGCTCGACGACATCCAGGAGAGCCTCGACGCGATGGGCGCGCTGTTCGTGCTCGGCATCGGGCTCATCTACCTGATCCTCGCCGCGCAGTTCCGCAGCTACTGGCAGCCGCTGATGATCCTGGTGACGGTGCCGCTGGCATTCACCGGGGTGGCCTACGGCCTGCTGGTGTCGCGCAACCCGCTGTCGCTCTACACGCTCTACGGCGTGATCGCGCTGACCGGCGTCGCGGTCAACTCGGCCATCGTGCTGATCGACGCCGCCAACCGACGGCTGCGCGAGGGCATGAGCGTGCTGCACGCCGCGGTCTACGCCGCCCGCCGGCGCGTCGTGCCCATCATCATCACGACCACCACCACCATTGCCGGCCTGTTCTCGCTCGCTTTCGGCCTCGGCGGCAAGTCGCTGGTGTGGGGGCCGGTCGCCGCCAGCATCGTCTGGGGGCTCGGCTTCGCCACCGTGCTGACGCTGTTCGCGGTGCCGATGCTGTACTGGGCGTTCATGCGCCGTCCCGGCGAGGAGCACCTGCGCCCGCCGCCCCGACGCGGCTGGCGCTGGCGGCGCGCCTCCGCGGAGGTGCCGGGGTGAGCTTCGACTGCCCTCGGGCCTGTTCGCTGCGGGCCGTAACCCGCGTTCGGTATAATCGGCGCTTCCCGCAGGCGGCGGTTCGCGCCGCCTGGCGTCAGCCGTTTTCCCGTCCGGAGGCAGCGTGAACGTCGAGCAGGCCCGCTACAACATGGTCGAGCAGCAGATCCGGCCCTGGGAAGTGCTGGATCAGGGCGTGCTCGACCTGCTGTTCGAGGTGCGGCGCGAGGAGTTCGTGCCGCCGACCTGCCGCGAGCTGGCGTTCGCCGACATGGAGATCCCGCTCGGCCGCGGCGAGGTGATGCTGCAGCCCAAGATCGAGGCGCGCATGCTGCAGGAGCTGTCGGTGAAGCCCGGCGACAAGGTGCTGGAGGTGGGCACCGGCAGCGGCTACATGACCGCGCTGCTGGCGCGCCGCGGGGCGCACGTCTACAGCGTCGAGATCGATCCCGAGCTGAAGGCGTTCGGCGAGGCGAACCTGAAAGCTCACGGCATCGCCAACGTCACGCTCGAGCTCGGCGATGCCGCCCGCGGCTGGAGCCGGCACGCCCCCTACGACGTCATCGTCCTGACCGGCTCGGTGCCGGTGCTGCCGGAAGCATTCCCGCACAGTCTCGGCGTCGGCGGCCGGCTGATGGCCATCGTCGGCGAGCCGCCGGTGATGCGCGCCCGGCTCGTCGTCTGCACCGCCGAGGGCGTCTACGGCGAGGTCGACGTCTTCGACACGGTCGTGCCGCCGCTGCGCAACGCGCCGACGCCGCCGAGGTTCCGCTTCTGACATGCTGGACGTTGCCGTGCACGAGCTCGATGCCTGGCTGCGCGACCCGTCGCGCGCCAAGCCGCTGCTGCTCGACGTGCGCGAGCCGTGGGAGTACGCGCTGTGCCGCATCGACGGCTCGCTGAACGTGCCGATGCGCGACCTGCCGGGACAGATGGAGGCGCTGCCGCGCGACCGCGAAACGGTCGTGATCTGCCACCACGGCGTGCGCAGCCTGATGGCGGGCCGGTTTCTCGAGCACGCCGGTTTCGGGATGATCTATAACTTGCAGGGTGGCGTCGCGGCCTGGGCGAGCGAGGTCGACCCGGCCATGCCCACCTATTAGGGAAGGGAGTCTTCGTGATGAAACGCACTCTGACGGCTGTCGCGGCGCTGTTCGCCGCCGGCAGCGTCCAGGCCGCCGACCTGTTCAGCATCTACCAGGAGGCGCTGGCGAAGGATGCCCGCTACCAGGCGGCGCGGGCAGCGTACCAGGCGGCCCAGGAGCGGCTGCCGCAGGGCCGCGCGGGCCTGCTGCCGCAGGCCTCCTTCGGCTACAGCCGCGACTACAACGACGTCGACAACAGCCTGCGCGGCCGCGACAGCTACACCTCGGACCAGTGGAACGTGACCGCCTCGCAGCCGCTGTTCCGGATGCAGAATTTCGTCGCCTACGAGCAGGCCAAGATCCAGGTCGAGCAGGCGGAGTCGCAGTTCGCCACCGCCACGCAGGATCTCATCTTCCGCGTCTCCCAGTCCTACTTCGACATCCTGCTCGCGCGCGTGAACGTCGAGCTGGCCGGCGCGCAGAAGAGGGCGATCGGCGAGCAGTTGGAGCAGGCCAAGCGCAACTTCGAGGTCGGCACCGCCACCATCGTCGATACCTACGAGGCGCAGGCGCGCTTCGACCTGACCAACGCGCAGGAGATCGCGGCCAGGAACCAGCTCGAGATCGCGCGGCGCGCGCTGCAGCAGATCATCGGCCGCTTTCCCGACGAGCTGCAGCGGGCGCGCAGCGAGACCTTCCAGCTGTTCGAGCCGGACCCGCCGCGCATGGAGGACTGGATCGCCATCGGCGAGAAGAACAGCCTCGAGCTGAAGACGCAGCAGGCCGCCTACGACCTCGCCTCCAAGGAAGTCGACCGCGCGCGGGCCGGCCATTACCCGACGGTGGACCTCGTCGCTTCCTACACCGATGCGTCCAACGTCGGCAGCGGCGTGAGCGTCACCGGCACCGGCATCGACTCCAAGAGCACCCAGGTCGGGGTGCAGGTGGCGGTGCCGATCTTCGAGGGCTTCGCGACCCAGTCGCGCGTGCGCGAGGCGCTGTCCAACCAGGACCGCGCGCTGCAGGACCTCGACAACGTCCGCCGCACCATCACGCAACGCGTGCAGGAAGCCTATCTCAACGTCACCAACGGCATCGCGCGAGTGAAGGCGTTCGAGCAGTCGATGGTCTCGAGCCAGAGCCAGCTCGACTCCACCAAGCTCGGCCAGGAGGTGGGCGTGCGCACGCAGGTGGATGTCCTCAACGCCACACAGCAGCTCACCACGGCGCGGCGCGACTACTTCCAGGCCGTGTACGACTACGTCATCGCCTACCTGCGGCTGCAGCAGGCCGCCGGCGTGCTGACCGAAGAGGACGTGGTCGCGATCAACAAGTTCCTGTACTGATTTCCTTCAGCGTGCGGGCCGTCGCGCCGCGATGGCGCGCGGCGAAATCGCGGCCCGCCGCGGCCATTTCGGCGCGCCGTGCCGGGTCGGCGAGCAGCGCCCCGGCGGCCTGCCCCAGCGCGGCGACGTCCTCGACCCGCTCGGCGGCCCCGGCTTCGATCGCGAGCCGCGTCGCCTCCTCGAAGTTGAACGTGTGCGGGCCGACCAGCACCGGCACGCCGACCGCGCAGGCCTCGATCAGGTTCTGTCCGCCGAGCGGCAGCAGACTGCCGCCGACGAACGCGACATCGGCCGCAGCGTAGTAGGCGAACAGCTCGCCCATGCTGTCGCCGAGCACCACGGCGACCTCTGGCGGCACCGGCGCATCGGCCGAGCGCCGCTGATAGTCGATCCCTCGCCGCGCGAGCAGCTCGGCCACCGCGTCGAAGCGCTGCGGATGGCGCGGCACCAGCACTAGCAGCGCGCCCGGCACGCCCAGCGCGGCGAACGCCTCCAGCACGATCTCCTCCTCGCCCTCGCGCGTGCTGGCGGCGAGCCACACCGGGCGCTCGGCGCCGAAACTCGCGCGCAGGCGCTTGCCCAGCTCGAGCTGCACCGGCGACGGCGTGATGTCGAACTTGAGGTTGCCGGTCACCTCGATGTTGCGAGCGCCCACCGACGCCAGCCGCTGCGCGTCGCCCTCCGTCTGGGCCAGCGCGCCCGCGAGGCCGCCGAACGCGTCGCGCGCCAGCGCGCCGAGCCGGCGGTAGCCCCGCGCCGAGCGCTCCGACAGCCGCGCGTTGACGAGGTAGAGCGGCACGCCGGCGGCGCGGCATCCCCGGACCAGGTTGAACCAGACCTCGGTTTCCATCAGCAGGCCCAGCCGCGGCCGAAAGTGGCGCAGGAACCGCGCCACCGCGAACGGATAGTCCCAAGGCAGGTAGACGCGCATCACCGAATCGCCGAAGAGCTGCTCGCCTGCGGCCCGGCCGGTCGGCGTCATGTGCGTCATGACGATGGCGTGGTCCGGATGCTGCTTGCGCAGCGCCGCCACCAGCGGCGCCGCCGCGCGCGTCTCGCCCACGGAGACCGCGTGAATCCAGATCACCGGCCGCGCCGGCGCCGGCGGATAGCGGCCGAAGCGCTCGCCCACGTGCTGCAGGTACTCGGGCTGCCGGCGTGCCCGCCACGCCAGGCGCAACGGCAGGAACGGCAGGGCGATCCAGAGCAGCGCGTTGTAGAGAACGCGCATACCGGTCAACCGCCGGAGCGGCCGAGGGCCTTCGAATCGCGTGGGAGTGCGCTCACCGTTCGTGCAGTTCGTCGCGGTCCCAACTCCGTGGCCCCGACTTCGCTCGGCTCATCCGTGCCAACCGCAACAGATCGATGACCGCGTCGTCGGGCACGGAGTCCGAACGGACATAGCGCTCGAGGAATGCGCGTACCGCGGCGCTGACGGACGTGCCTTCCGCGCGGGCGCGCAGCCTCGCCCGACGAAGAGTGTCTTTCCCGATCGTGATCGTCACTCTGACCATGGGATGTCCAGCATAGCCGGAGGGTCGAATCAGCCTAGCATAGCCTGCAAAGCAGCAAGCACGTCCTCCGCCGTCGGCGGCCGGCCCGCGGCGCCGAGGTTCACCGCCTGCGCCGCATGCACGCCCGTGAGGCCCGGCTCGGTGGCGCAGTAGATGCCGACGACGGGCCGGCCCAGCGCCGCCGCCAGGTGCGTAAGGCCGGTGTCGACGCCCGCCACGGCGACGCTGCCTGCCAGCAGCGAAGCGAGGTCGGCGAGCGTCAGCGACGGCGCCGCCACGGCGCCCGGAATCGCTTGCGCGAGCCGCTCGGAGCGCTCGCGCTCGACGCGGCTTCCAGCCGGCAGCACGCTCGTCAAACCGCGCTCCGCAAGCGCCCGGCCGAGGTCGATCCAGCGCCCCTCGGGCCACAGCTTGTCGTCGCGGCTGGTGGCCGTCAGCAGGACCGCGTAGGAACCCGCCGGCAGCCAGTCGAAGCGGCGCTCGGGCGCTTCGATGCCGTAGTCGGCGCCTCCCGCCATCGCGTAACCCGCGCAGCACGCCGCCAGCCGCCGGTTGCGCTCGACGGCGTGCAAGGCGCGATCGACGGCGCAGCGCCGCCCGTAGAAAAGCGACGCCAGCGGCTCGCGGGCGCTGGCGCGGTCGTAGCCGCAGCGCAGGCCGACGGCGAGCCGCGCCAGCAGCGCGCTCTTCACCAGCCCCTGGGTGTCGATGACGAGGTCATAGGACTCCGCGCCCAGCGTCGATCGCAGCTCGCGGATCTCCCGCCAGGTGGCCCCGCTCGCCGGCGCGCGCCGCCACCGGCGCACGGCGACCGGGATCACGTGCCGCACGGCCGGGTGCAACCGCGGGACATCGGCGAAGCCCTCCTCGACGATCCAGTCGATCGCGCAGCCCGGGTGCGCCCGCGCGAGGTCGCTCGCCACCGGCAGGTTGTGGATGACGTCGCCCATGGAGGAGGTCTTGACCAGCAGGAAGCGCGACGCCGTCATCGGGAAGGGGGAATTCGCCCGGCCACAAAAAGTCATAAGCCTAAGAGCAAACGCATCCTCGCGCCACGGCCGCGGGCGGCGCGCGCCGCCGGCCCCGGTGAGCGCGCGAATTTCGTCCCCCCAAAAGGAGGCGCCATGACCCCGCTTCGCATCGCCGCCGTTTTCCTCGTTTCGATCGCTCTCGCCGGCTGCGCCGGTTTCGGCGGGACCCAGTACGGCGAGCAGTCCGCGCCGGTCGCCACGGCCGGCACGCCGGAGACCGCCCGCTACGGCACCGTCACCGGGCTCGAACTCGTGCAGGTGGACCAGGACGCCAAGTTCGGCGTCGGCACCGTGGTGGGCGCCGTCGCCGGCGGCATTCTCGGCCACCAGTTCGGCGGCGGCTCCGGCAAGACGCTGCTGACCATCGGCGGCACGCTCGCGGGCGCCGCAGCCGGCACGGCGGCCGAGAGCAAGCTCAACAAGCAGGACGCCCAGAAGGTCACCGTCGACATGCAGACCGGCGGCCGGCTCACCATCGTCCAGCCGCCCGACAGCCGCCTCTGGAAGGGCATGAAAGTCCAGGTCATCGGCAGCGGGGAGACCGCGCGGGTGGTGCCGCGGTAACCTGATCCCGGCCGGGTCGGGCGCCCGGCCGCTGTGCGATAATTGCGCGTGCTCAGACCCTTACCCGCGCGTGCATGACCCGCCTTGCCGTCGTCGGCCTCGGCTACGTAGGCCTTCCCCTCGCCGTCGAGTTCGGCAAGCGCTACGACACCGTCGGCTACGACATCTCGCAGGAGAAGATCCGCCGCTACCGCGAGCGGGTGGATCCCGCCGGCGACATCCCCGAAGCCGAGATGCGCGCGGCGACCCGGCTCAGCTTCACCGACGACCCCGCGGCGCTGGCCGACGCGGACATCTACATCGTCGCCGTGCCGACCCCGGTCAACCGCGCCCGCCGCCCCGACTTCGGCCCGCTCAAGGAGGCGAGCCGCGCCATCGGCCCGCGGCTGAAGAAGGGCGCGCTGGTGATCTACGAATCCACCGTCTTCCCCGGCGCCACCGAGGAGATCTGCGTGCCCGAGCTGGAGCGCCACTCGGGCCTCGCGTGGAAGCGCGACTTCAACGTCGGCTACTCGCCAGAGCGCATCAACCCCGGCGATCCGCAGCACTCGCTGGCGAGCGTGGTGAAGGTCGTCTCGGGCGACACGGCGGAAACCACGGAGCATGTAGCGAAGCTCTACGAGGAAGTCGTGAAGGCGGGCGTCCACCGCGTCTCCAGCATCGCGGTGGCCGAGGCCGCCAAGGTGATCGAGAACACGCAGCGCGACCTCAACATCGCACTCGTCAACGAGCTCGCCATCATCTTCAACAAGGCCGGCATCGACACGCTGGAAGTGCTGGAGGCCGCCGGCACCAAATGGAACTTCCTGGCGTTCCGCCCCGGGCTGGTGGGCGGACACTGCATCGGCGTCGATCCCTACTACCTCACCCACAAGGCGGAGATGCTGGGCTATCACCCGCAGGTGATCCTGGCCGGGCGGCGCATCAACGACAACATGGGCAGGTACGTCGCCGAGCAGACGGTGAAGCAGATGATCGCCGCCGGCCAGCAGATCAAGGGCGCCGCGGTCAACGTGTTCGGGCTCACGTTCAAGGAGAACTACCCCGACCTGCGGAATTCGCGCGTCGTCGAGCTGGTCGCCGAGCTCGAAACGTACGGCATTCACGTGCACGTGCACGACCCGGTCGCGGACCCGGAGACCGCGCGGAGCGAGTGCGGGATCGACCTCAAGGGCTGGGATGCGCTGCCGCAGGCGGAAGCCGGCATCGTCGCGGTCGCGCACCAGGCGCTGCTGTCACGGGGCGTCCAGGACGACTCTGCTAAAATTCGTCCCGGCGGCTGCTTCATCGACGTCAAGGCGAAATTCGACGCCGCGGCCGTGACGGCCGCGGGCCTGCGGCTGTGGCGGCTGTAACGAAGGAGCCTGGACGATGCCGACCGTGCTCCGGAGCGGCCCTTACCGGCTCTATTTCTAAAGTCACGAACCGAACGAGCCGCCCCACGTCCACGTCGATCGCGACGCGTACTCGGCGAAATTCTGGTTGCAGCCGGTTGGTCTGGCCCGAAATCTGGGCTTTTCGGCGTCGGAGTTGAAGCGGATTACCGGGCTGATCGAGGCGAATAGGACAAGGCTGTTGGAGGCATGGCATGGGTATTTTGGCTCTGGGCGCTGACGAGCGCGTGAAGGACGTCCGCTTTACGGAGGATTCCCTGGTCGTGGATCTGATGGACGGGCGCACGATCTCCGTGCCGCTCTCCTGGTATCCCCGGTTGGCAGATGCATCGGAGGACGCACGCGCCCAATGGGAGCCGTGCGGCGGGGGCTACGGTATCCACTGGCCGATGCTGAACGAGGACCTGAGTACGGAGGGCCTGCTTCGGGGATCCCCCGTGCCGCGGCGACCTCAGCGGACCCAAGACATCGCCGGCGCTTAGGTCAAGTAGAGGTGACGGCATCACCGCGATTCATCCTGCTTCCATGATCCTCGTCACCGGCGGCGCCGGCTTCATCGGTTCCAACTTCGTCCTGCAGTGGCTGCGGGAGGAGGACGGGCCGCTCGTCAACCTGGACAAGCTCACCTACGCCGGCAACCCGCAGAACCTGGCGGAGGTCGAGCAGGACCCGCGCCACGTGTTCGTGCATGGCGACATCGCCGACCACGAACTAACGCGCAAGCTGCTCCAGCAGCACCAGCCGCGCGCGGTCGTGCATTTTGCCGCCGAGAGCCATGTCGACCGCTCGATCCACGGCCCCGAGGATTTCATCCAGACCAACATCGTCGGCACCTTCCGGCTGCTCGACGAGGTGCGCGGCTACTGGGCCAAGCTCGAGGGCGAGGCAAAGGCTGCGTTCCGCTTTGTGCATGTCTCCACCGACGAGGTGTACGGGTCGCTGGCGATGGACGATCCGGCATTCTCGGAAACCACGGCGTACGCGCCGAACAGCCCCTACTCGGCCTCCAAGGCCGCGTCCGACCACCTGGTACGCGCCTACCATCACACCTACGGTCTGCCGACGCTCACCACCAACTGCTCCAACAACTACGGTCCCCACCAGTTCCCCGAGAAGCTGATCCCGCTGATGGTCCTGAACGGGCTCGCGGGTAAGGACCTGCCGGTATATGGCGACGGCGCCAACGTGCGCGACTGGCTGTACGTGGAGGACCACTGCCGCGCGATCCGCGAGGTGCTCGCGCGCGGCCGCGTCGGCGAGGTCTACAACATCGGCGGCGAGTGCGAGAAGAGCAACATCGACGTCGTCAAGACGATCTGCAGCATGCTCGACGACATCCACCCTTCGCGCAAGCCGCACTCGGGGCTGATCAAGTTCGTCACTGACCGGCCCGGCCACGACCGCCGCTACGCCATGGACACTCGCAAGATCCGCGCGGAGCTGGGCTGGGCGCCGCAGGAGACTTTCGAGACAGGCATCCGCAAGACCGTCGACTGGTACCTCGCCAACCGGCCGTGGGTGGAGGCGGTTCAGACCGGCGCGTACAAGTCGTGGATCGAGAAAAACTACATTTCCAGGTGATGGGCAATGGGGAATGAGGAATGGGAAAGGCGCGCGAGGGCGGCGTCCGGCCACACCACAATCTGGAAGCGTGGAAGCAGGGCATTGAACTGGTCAAGGCCGTCTACGAACTGACGAAGTCATTTCCAAAAGAGGAGCTTTTCGGCTTAACGTCCCAGATCCGCCGGGCCGCGGTTTCGGTTCCCAGTAACATTGCCGAGGGCGCCGCGAGATCGGGTGACCAGGAGTTCGCTCAATTCCTCAACATCGCAAAGGGATCCGTCAGCGAACTGGAGACGCAGCTGGTAATTGCCGTCGAACTAGGGTATCTGGCATCGGATGATGACTTGTTCGTGGTCCTCGATCGAGTGTCCCGCCTGGTTACGGGATTGCACAAGGCGGTGAGAAAGCCATGACGTGCAAATTTTCCATCCCCCATCCCTCATTGGCCATCACACATCGCTCGTTCCCGGTTACTTGCAGAGTGCGTGACCCCAAGTAAAATCCGGACACGGAAGTCAGAAGGCAAGCGTTGCAGGATGGACATCGTCGGCATCCGGAAGCTCAAGGATCACTTGAGCGAGTACATCGCGAAGGCGCGAGAGGGTAAGCGCGTGATCATCACAGACCGCGGGCAGGAAGTCGCCGAGATCGTGCCCCTGGGGGAGGACCGCAAGGCCCTGCATTCACTTGCCGAATCCGGTCGCATGCAGTGGAAGG
>DATIUV010000212.1:0-9979 GCA_035466595.1 Pelomicrobium sp. | reverse complement strand
CTGCAGGACAAACCACCGCGGTCACGATGAACGCTCCGGACGCCCTCCCCCTCAAGCTCACGTCTTTCTCGCACGGCGGCGGCTGCGGCTGCAAGATCGCGCCGGCGGTGCTTTCCGACATTCTTGCCAATTCGCCATTGGGTCTGCGGCACCCGGATCTGCTGGTCGGCGCGGAGTCGAGCGACGACGCGGCGGTGTATCGGCTCAACGACGAGCAGGCCATCGTGGCGACGACGGACTTCTTCATGCCGATCGTCGACGATCCGTACGACTTCGGCCGTATCGCCGCCACCAATGCCATCTCCGACGTCTACGCGATGGGCGCGCAGCCGATCCTCGCGCTGGCGGTGGTGGGCATGCCGGTGGACAAGCTGCCGGTGGCAGTCATCCGCCGCATCCTGGAGGGCGGCGCGTCCGTTTGCACGGAGGCCGGTGTCCCCATCGCGGGCGGCCATTCGATCGACGCGCCGGAGCCCATCTACGGCCTGGTCGCCTTGGGCGTCGTGCATCCCGACCGCGTGAAGCGCAACGATTGCGCGCAGGCCGGCGACGTTCTGGTGCTGGGCAAGCCGCTCGGCGTAGGCATTCTCAGCGCAGCGCTGAAGAAAGGCGAGCTGGACGCCGACGGTTACCGCGCGATGGTGGAAACGACCACGAAGCTCAACCGGCCGGGCATCGAGCTGGCGGCATTCGCGGCGGTGCACGCGCTGACCGACGTCACGGGATTCGGGCTGCTGGGGCATCTGCTGGAAATCTGCCGCGGATCGGGAGTCGCGGCGGAACTGCGGTTTGCTGATATTCCGCTCCTGGGCGCGGCGCGCGCGCTCGCGGAGGCGGGCTACGCGACCGGCGCCTCGACCCGCAACTGGGCGAGCTACGGCGCGGGCTGTGCGCTGCCGGCATCGCTGCCGGCGTGGGCGAAGGCGTTGCTTACCGATCCCCAGACCAGCGGCGGGCTGCTTGCCACCTGTGCGCCGGGCTCCGAGGCGCAGGTGCTGGAAATCTTCCACCGCGGCGGTTTCGGCGAGGCGGCCGTGGTCGGCCGGCTGGTCGAGGGCGCGCCTGAAGTTCGCGTCACCGTCTGACTTCTTTCGCCGGGTCTTGACGCGGGAACCGGCGCCGGCTAAAAACAAACATTCGTTTGGTATAGGCATGACCCACCCCGAGCGCGCCCCCCGCACCGACAACCGCCTTCCGCAAGTACTTGATGCGGCAGCGAGTCTTTTTCGTACCAAGGGCTATGCGAGCACCTCGATGCGGGATATCGCCCAAGCGGCGGGGATGCTGCCGGGGTCCCTTTATTACCACTTTCCCTCGAAGGAGGAACTGCTGGTGGCGGTCTACAGCGCCGGCGTCGAGCGCGTCGCCGGCGCGGTGCGCGAAGCCGTGGCCGGCGTGGAAGGGCCTTGGGCGCGGCTCGAGGCGGCCTGCCGGGCCCACCTCGAGGCACTGCTGGGCGGGAGCGACTTTGCCCAGGTGGTGATCCGGATCTTCCCCGGCGACGCGCCGGGCGTCGAGGACCGCTTGGCCGCACTCCGTGAAGGCTACGAGCGCCAGTTTCGCGGGCTGGTCGAGGATCTGCCCCTCGCCGCCGACGCGGATGCGCGTCTGGTGCGCCTGTTTCTGCTCGGCGCGCTGAACTGGGCGCAGTTCTGGTATCGCCCCGGCGGCGCCGGGGCGCAGGAGATTGCGGCGGGTTTCGTCCGGCTGTTGCGAGCCGGCGCCCGCGCGGGCAAGGAGGAGACATGACGGACGGACTGGCGGGACGCCCGCCGCGGGTGCTGGTGACCAAGATCGGCTTCGACGGACACGACCGCGGCAGCCGGGTCGTGGCGGCGGCGCTGCGGGACGCGGGCATGGAAGTGATCTATACGCCCCCGTGGCAGGAGATCCGCACCGTCGTGAAACTGGCGATGGAGGAGGACGTCGACGTGGTCGGCATTTCCTCGCTCGCCACCGACCACCTGCTGGTGCCGGAGCTGATGGATGCCCTGCGCGCCGAGGGCCTGGGCGACGTGCAGGTGGTGGTGGGCGGCATCGTCCCCGACGAGGACGAGGCTCAACTCCTCGCCGCCGGAGTTGCCGCGGTTTTTCATCCTGGCGCGTCGCTGGACGCGATCACGGCGCGGATCCGGCATCTCGCGCGCGAGCGGCGCGCGCTGGTGGCCGCCGAGCAGGGGGCAGCGCAATGAACAAACCCGTGACGCCAGCGGCGATGCCGTCGGCCTACAACGAGCAGCGGACGCAGTGGGAACGCGATTACGCGAGGCAGATCGGCGCGGATAAGCCGGTCGCCAACCGCTCGGGCGTAGCGGTGAAGCCGCTCTATACGCCCGAGGACTGGAGCGAGTCGCGCTATCTGGCGGACCTCGGCTTCCCCGGCCAGCCCCCCGCCACGCGCGGCATCTACGCCACCATGCACCGCGGGCGCAGCTGGAGCCAGCGCCAGCTCATCGGCCTCGGCACGCCCGAGGATTACAACCGGCGGCTGCACGACATCCTCGCCAACGGCGCCACCGCCGTCAGCCTGATCCCGTGCAACTCCGTCTACCGCGGCTACGACGCGGACGAGGTGAGCCCGCTGCTGCTCGGCACCTGCGGCTCGGTGATCAACACGGTCGAGGACATGGAGGTGTGCTTCCGCGGCGTCGACGTCGGCGCCATTTCGATCGGCCTCAACGACCCGTCGCCGTTCACGCTGCTGGCGTTCCTGCTCAACGTCGCCCGGCGCCGCGGGGTGCCATGGGAGCGCATCACCGGCACGTCCAACCAAAGCGACTACATCTCGCACTACGTCGCCAACCACATGTTTTTCCGCCTCGCGCTGCCGGGGGGGCGGCGCGTGCTGCGCGATCATATCGCCTTCATGAACCGCCACGTGCCGGGCTGGAACCCGGTATCCGTGGTGGGCCAGCACATGCAGCAGGGCGGCGCGACGCCGGCCGAGGCCATGGCGTTCACGCTCTGCACGGCGATCCAGTACGCCGAGGATTGCGTTGCCGCCGGCATGGCGCCGGATGCCTTCCTGCCTCGGTTCTCCTTCTTCTTCGACATCTCGATCAGCTTCTTCGAGGAGGTGGCCAAGTTCCGCGCCGGCCGCCGGCTGTGGGCCAAGATCGTGCACGAGCGCTTCGGCGCCCGGGACCCGCGCTCGTGGCGGTTCAAGTTCCACGCCCAGACTTCCGGCGTCGACCTCACCCGCCAGCAGCCGCTCAACAACGTCGCGCGCGTCGCCGTGCAGGCGATGGCGGGCATCTTCGGCGGGCTGCAGTCGCTCCACACGGACGCCTACGACGAGGCGCTGTCGACGCCGACCGCGGAGGCGGCGCGGATCGCGGTGGCGACGCAGAACATCCTGCGCGAGGAGGCGCACCTGACCGACGTCATCGACCCGCTGGGCGGCTCGTACTACGTCGAGGCGCTGACCAACGACATGCAGGAGAAGATCGAACGCATCATCGCCGAAGTCGACGCTGCCGGCGGCATGTATCGCGCCGTGGAGCAGGGGCTCGTGCAGCGGCGGATCGGCGATTCGGCGCTGGCGTTCCAGCGCCGGGTGGACACCGGCGAGCAGACCGTCGTTGGCGTCAACGCGTACACGGTGAACGACGCCGGGGACCAGCGCGCGCCTCTCGAGCGGCCGGACCCGGCGCACATTGCGGCGCAGGTCGCGCGGTTGAAGTCGTTCAAGGCCCGGCGCTCGGCGGCAGAAGCGCGCGCCGGGCTCGATGCGCTGCGGCGCGCCGCGGCCGATCCGCACGCCAACGTCTTTGCGGCCGTGGTCGAGGCGGCCGGCGCCGGCGCGACCCATGGCGAGATCTGCGCCGCGCTGCGCGACGAGCTCGGCTTCGGCGAGCCGTTGGCGATCGTATGAGCGCGGCGCGCCCGCGCCCTGAGGAGCGCTCGCGCTTTCCGCATTTTTGCGCCATCGCGACGCGCTGGATGGACAACGATGCTTACCGGCACGTCAACAACGTCGTCTACTACGCGTACTTCGACACGGTCGTGAACCGCTACCTGATCGAGCGCGGCGCGCTGGACATCGAAACGAGTCCGGTGGTGGGACTGGTGGTGGAAACCCAGTGCCATTACTTCAGCCCGGTGACCTTCCCGGACATGGTCCATGCCGGACTGCGCGTCGCGCACATCGGGCGCAGCAGCGTGCGCTACGAAATCGGGATTTTCCGCAACGACGATCGGCTCGCCGCAGCGCAAGGCCACTTCATCCACGTCTACGTCGACCGCGCTACGCAGCAGCCGACGGCGTTGCCCGCGCCTTTGCGCAGCGCGCTGGAGGCGATCCACGCATGAAGAACGAACGCTTTGCCGCCTGGGCGGCGGCCGTCGTGGCCGGCAGCCGCCGCGATCTGGCGCGCGCGATTACCGAGGTGGAGGCCGAGACCGGGGCCGGCGGAAGCCTGCTGCAGGCGCTGCAGGACCGGGTGGGGCGGGCGAACGTGGTCGGCGTCACGGGTCCACCGGGCGCCGGCAAGTCCACCCTGGTCTCTGCGCTCGTCACCGAGCTGCGGGGCGTCGGTTTGCGGGTCGGGGTGCTGGCCGTGGATCCATCGAGTCCGTTCTCCGGCGGCGCCGTGCTTGGCGACCGCGTACGCATGGGCCGGCACAGCAATGACGACGGCGTGTTCATCCGCTCGCTCGCGTCACGCGGTCACCTCGGCGGCGTGTCGCGAACGACGGCGCGCATGGTGGACGTGCTGGACGCCGCGGGGTTCGACGTCGTCATCGTCGAGACGGTAGGCGCCGGCCAGTCGGAAGTGGAGATCGCCCGGCTCGCGCACACGCGTGTGGTGGTGTGTCCGCCGGGGCTCGGGGACGAGGTGCAGGCGATCAAGGCCGGGATCCTGGAAATCGCCGACGTGCTGGTGGTGAACAAGGGCGACCTGCCCGGCGCCGACGCCGCCGTACGCGACCTGCGGGAGATGCTGCGCCTGCGCCGCGGCGCGGCGGCCGAAGTGCCGGTGATGAAGACCAGCGCTTGTGATGGGGACGGGGTGGCGGCGCTGGCCGAGTGGCTCGTTCGTCGCGGAAGGTCCGAGGAGGGATCTGCGCGGCGAGCGGCGGCATCGCCGGCCCCGGGCGACGTGGCCCTGGTGGACCGGGCGATTACCAGCCGTCGCTCGGTGCGGCGTTTCCTGCCGACGCCGGTGCCGCGCGAAACCGTGGAAGACATCCTGGCGGTCGCGAGCCGGGCGCCGAGCGGCACGAACACGCAGCCGTGGCGCGTCGTGGTGGTCGCCGGCGAGCGCCGGGCGGCGCTGTCACGGGCGATCATGCTGGCGTACGAAACCGAGCCGGACCAGCATCGCGAGGAGTACCACTACTACCCGCTGCAGTGGTCGGAGCCGTATCTGTCGCGCCGGCGCAAGATCGGCTGGGACCTCTACGGCCTGCTCGGCATCGCCAAGGAGGACAAGGCCGGCATGCATCGGCAGTTCGGCCGCAACTACGTGTTCTTCGATGCGCCGGTGGGCCTCATCTTCACCATCGAGCGCAGCCTCGAGCGCGGCAGCTGGCTCGACTACGGCATGTTTCTCGAGAACGTGATGATCGCCGCGCGCGGACGCGGCCTCGACACCTGCCCGCAGGCGGCGTTCAACCGCTTCCACCGCGTCATCGCGCAGGAGCTCGAGCTCCAGCCCGAGGAAATGGTGGTCTGCGGCATGTCGCTTGGCTATGCCGATCCGGACGCGCCGGAGAATCGACTCGTCACGGAGCGCGAGCCGGTTTCGGGCTTCGCGCGCTTCCTGGGATTCGACTGAGGAAAACGATGGACGTGGAGACGAAGGCGCGCGAGCGCGTGACGGCGCTCGCGGAGCGAGATCCGTTCGTGCGTTCACTCGGCATCCGCTGCATCGATGCCGGCTACGGGCGTGCCGCGGTGGCGATGACCGTGGGCGCGCAGCACCTCAACTTCAACGGCACCTGCCACGGCGGCGTGCTGTTCGCGCTGGCCGACACCGCGTTCGGGCTGGCCTCCAACTCGCACGGCAGCCTCTCGGCGGGCATCGATGCGCACATGACTTTTTCGCTGGCGGTGCAGGCCGGCGAGACGCTGGAGGCGCGGGCGGTTGAAATTTCGCGCAGCCGCAAGCTGGGCGTCTACCGGGTCGACGTGGTGCGGGGCGATCAACTGGTGGCCGCGTTCACCGGCACGGTGTACGTGTCGTCACTGCCGCACGGCGACGCGGGCTAGGATCAGTCTTTCTTGGTCGAGCCGCCGCCCAGGAGCGCCGGGACCGGGCGCGAGGTGCGGTGACGCGGCCGGTGAGCAGTGGTGCCGGCGGCGTCGGGCGGTGGCAGCGGGCGCCGCGGCGGTGGCGGCGGAGACGGTTCGAGCGTCTCAGGCGCTTCGGCTTCGGCCCGCTCTACGCTCTCTTCGCGCGCGGGACGACGCTCGTCGCGGTCGGGGCGGCGTTCGCGGCGGCGCTCGTGGCCGCCGCGTCCCTCGCGGCGCGGCCGGCGCGCCCCCGGTTCGAAGCCTTCGACCGCTTCGCGCGGAATGCTGCGCTTGAGCAACCGCTCGATGCCGGCGAGCAACTTCTCTTCCTCCGGCGACACCAGCGAATGGGCATCGCCCTCCATGCCCGCGCGGCCGGTGCGCCCGATGCGGTGCACGTAATCCTCGGGATTGGAGGGCAGCTCGTAGTTGATGACGTGCGGCAGCTCCTCGATGTCGAGCCCGCGGCCGGCGATGTCGGTCGCGACCAGTACCCGCACCTTGCCGTCCTTGAAATCGTTGAGCGCCTGGAGGCGCTGCTGCTGGGTGCGATCGCTGTGCAGAGCCTCGGCGTTGACGCCGTCGCGCACCAGCATCCGCGCGAGCCGGTTGGCGGCGAGGCGTGTCGCCGTGAAGACCAGAACCTGCTGCATGCCGCGGGTCTCCAAAAGGTGCTCGAGAAGATCCTTCTTGAGCGACGCGTCGACCGGATGCACCACCTGGCGCACCAGGTCCGCCGGCGCGTTGCGTGCGGCCACCTGAATTCGCACCGGCGCGCTGAGAATCGAGGAGGACAAGCGCACGACCTCATCTGCGAAGGTGGCCGAGAACATCAGGTTCTGGCGCTTCGCCGGCAGCACCGCCAGGATGCGTTTGATGTCGGGCATGAAGCCCATGTCGAGCATGCGGTCGGCCTCGTCGAGGACCAGGATCGACACCTGCGACAGGTTGATCGTGCGCTGGTGGAGGTGATCAAGCAGTCGGCCCGGCGTAGCGACGACGATCTCGACGCCGCGGCGCAGCTGCTCGATCTGGGGATCGATGCTGACGCCGCCATAGACCACCGCGTAGCGCAGCGGCACGTGCTTGCCGTAGGCGCGCACGCTTTCCTCCACCTGCAGCGCCAGCTCCCGCGTCGGCACCAGGACCAGCACTCGCACGGGGTGGCGCGCGGGTGACGTGCTGGTGCTCGCGAGCGGTGCCAACCGCTGCAGGATCGGCAGCGTGAACGCCGCGGTCTTGCCGGTTCCCGTCTGCGCGGCCGCCATGACGTCGCGCCCGGCCAGCACGAGCGGAATCGCCTGCTCCTGCACCGGCGTGGGCTGTGTGTAGCCCTGCTCGTCGACGGCCTGCAACAGCTCGGGGATGAGGCCGAGTTCAGCGAACTTCATGGTCAAGGGGAGTGCGCGACCGCGGTCGGGGCGCGAAGGGCATTGCCGCGAGGGCGGCGCGTGGGGCGGAATGAGGTTGTTCGTTCAGCAACGTCGCACATTGTACCACCCGATCGCGGGTGGACGGCAGCTCGGTGCTGCCCCCAGCCGACTCGCGCCGGCGCTCAGCCCTTGACGCATGCCTTGGGACGGAGGAACGCGACGCGACGGGCGAGGCCGGCCTGTTCGGTCACGGCGGCGACGGCGTCCACGTCCTTGTAGGCGCCCGGCGCTTCCTCGGCCGCGCCGCGCATCGATTTCGTGCGGATCAGGATGCCGCTCGCGCGCAGCTCGTCCACCAACTGGCGCCCGCTCCAGCGATGCAGGGCCTGGCGCCGGCTCATCGCGCGCCCGGCGCCGTGGCTTGCCGAGGAGAAGGCCGGGTTGCCGGCGACGCCTGCCAGCACGTACGAGCCGGTTCCCATGCTGCCGCCGATGATGACCGGCTGGCCGACTTCCCGGTAACGCGACGGCAGGTCCGGGTGGTGGGGACCGAACGCGCGGGTCGCGCCCTTGCGGTGCACGTAAACCTCGCGCTCGCGGCCGCCGACATCGTGGTGTTCCACCTTGCACGTGTTGTGGGAGACGTCGAACAGCGTCTCGAGGCTCGCATCGGGAACCACGGCGGCGAACGCCTCGCGCGTGAGGTGCGTCAGGATCTGGCGGTTGGCGAGCGCGCAGTTGATCGCGGAGCGCATGGCGCCGAGATATTGCTCGCCCTCGGGCGAGCGGATCGGCGCGCAGGCCAGCTCGCGATCGGGCAGCGTGATGCCGAGGCGCCTGGCTGCCTTGGCGAGCGAGACGAGATAGTCGGTGCCGATCTGGTGTCCGAGCCCGCGCGAGCCGCAGTGGATGGAGACGACGATCTGGCCCTCGGCGAGCCCGAAAGCCGCGGCGGCATCGGCGTCGTGGATTCTCTCGACCACCTGCACCTCGAGGTAATGGTTGCCCGACCCCAGCGTGCCCATCTCGCCGCGTTGACGCTTCTTGGCGAGTTCGGAGACGTTCGCCGGGACGGCGCCGCGCACGCGGCCGCGCTCCTCGATGTATTCGAGGTCTTCCGGTACGCCATAGCCATGCTCCAGCGCCCACTCGGCGCCCTTCATGAGCACCTGGTCCAGCTCCGCAATGCCGAGCCGCAGGGCGCCTTCCTCGCCGACGCCCGCCGGGATCGCGTGGAACAGCTCGTCGGCCAGCGGTTGCAGCCGGGGGGCCAGCGAATCCAGCGTCAGGTTGGTGCGCAGGCAGCGGATGCCGCAGGAGATGTCGAAGCCGACGCCGCCCGCCGAGATGATGCCGCCGCGCTCGGGATCGAACGCGGCGACGCCGCCGATGGGAAAGCCATAGCCCCAGTGGGCATCCGGCATGGTCATGGCGGCCCCGACCAGGCCCGGCAGGCGTGCCACGTTGGCGATCTGCTCCAGCACCTTGTCGTCCATGCCCTCCAGGAGCTGGCGGTCGGCAAAGAGCCGAACGCCGCCGTCGGCCGCAGCGGCCTTCCACTCGGTATCGGAGATGCGTTCCACGGCTTCGAGCTTCATCGCGTCCGCCTCACACGTCGATGACGCAACGCGCGGCCCAACGGCCGTCGGTCTCGCGCACCGACAGCTCGGTCAGCGTTGCCCCTTTAACTTCGACGCCGCGGACGAGCGCGTCGTTCCAGGGCTCGCCCCAGGCGGCGCCATGCCAGTGGCCGTCGTCGCGGCGGAGCCGGAAGCGGCCGAAAACGAGGCCCCGCTCGCGCGCCTCGCCGAGCAAGCGGTTGATCCAGCGCACCAGCGCGAACTCGACGTCGTCCTCGTCGAAGCTGAAGTCGATGCGGTCGATCGGGCGCAGCGCCGAGGGCTCGCACATCACGGCGAAGACCGCGGCGGCAGCGGCCTCCAGCGCCCGCTCCGCCGACGCGCCGCGCCCGACGATGCCGATGTCGGCCTCGTGATCGAAGTATGCGTAGTCCTGTGGAGGCGGCGGGGCGTCTAGGACGGCGGGCATAGCGGCAGGGCAAGCGCTTGCAGCACCTCGCCCGTGCGCCTATTCTGAACTAGGGCCACCAGATTTGCATCGGCGTAGCCCGCCAGCTCGACCGTCGAAACGCGCTGGCTCACCCGCGCGGCGGGAGCCTCGCGCAACCGATGCGGCCCGTGCCATGCGCGCACGACGAAGTTGTGGCGCAGCGTCCGCCCGGCGTTCTCCCCGCGCTTTACTTCGGTGCTGAGCCCGTTCTGGGTCAGCGCGATGAACACCATGGCATCGGCGGCCAGGCTGCCATCGCGCAGCGTGACGTCGACCTCCACGTCTACGCTCCCAACCG
>DATIUV010000211.1:0-2282 GCA_035466595.1 Pelomicrobium sp. | reverse complement strand
CGCGCCTCCTCGCGATAGACGACGTCGTGCTCTTCCTCGATCGCCAGCCGGTCGGCTGAATACAGCCGATGCAGCACGGTGACGAACACCAGCGCGCCGCTCTTGCCCTGCTTGCCCTCGATGGTCTTGATCTCGGAAACGCGGCGCACGCCGTCGCCGACGCGCAGCGGCTCGTGGAAGGCGAGGCGCCCGCCGGCCCACATCCGTCGTGGCAGCTCGACAGGCGGCATGAAGCCGCCGCGTCGCGGATGGCCGTCGGGGCCGAGCGCGCTCATGCGCGCGATCGGGTTGAACAGGATCCAGTGCCAGCCCGGCGGCAGCTCGTCGCCTTCCTCGAGCGCGGGTTCGAGGTCGAGCGTCGCCGCGAGCGCATTGACGCGGCCGACGGCGACCTCGTCACGAGCGGTTTCCTGGCGGCCGATCCATTCGGCGAAGGGCGGCGGCGGGGCGCTGGGGGCGGCCATTGGGATGCTCCGGGGGCGGTGATCCGGCGACGTTACACGGCGGCCTGACCGGGTGTCAACGCGCGACGCAAGGCGGCTTCGGCAGGGCACGTAAGCATGTACTTACTTATATTTAAAAACAATATACAACATACGCTTAGAGCCAGGCGACAGAGTTACCTTGGGCTGGCAGCAGCCCAATTGCTGCGCCGCAGTAACACTTTTGTTGACAAGATTGTTGACAAGATTTTGGGCCGGCGCTACGGTCACGGCATCCCCTTGGAGCGCCCTCGACCGTGACGGAAAAGGTGGTGAAGCTTCCCTCGCGCAAGCCGCGCGCCCGCCGATCCGGCGGCAGCGGCGGTCGCGGCCGCGCGGCTGACGTGCTGCAGGTGCTGCGCGAACGCATTGCCCGCCAGGAGATCGCGCCCGGCGCCAAGTTGCGCGAGCAGGACCTGGCGCAGGAGTTCGGCGTGCCGCGCACGCGCATCCGCGAGGTCTTCGCCGCGCTCGAAAACCGCGGCCTGATCGAGCGCATTCCCAACCGCGGCGCCGTCGTCGCGCGGCTCGACCTGTCGCAGGTGTTCTACATCTACGACCTGCGCGAGGTGCTGGAGGGCCTGTGCGTGCGTCTCGCCACGCAGAACGTGCCGCCGGAGTCGTGGCAGGACCTGGTCGAGCTGTTCGGCGCGCCCATGGAAGAGCGCGTGCGCGAAGGCGACTTCGACGTCTTCATCGCCGGCTACGAGCGCTTCCGCCGCCGTTCGATCGAGGCGGCGCGCAACCCCGTGCTGGCGCAGATGCTCGACAGCATCTACGAGAAGACGCAGGTGCTGATCCGCCGCATCATCATCCTGCCCGGCCGCGCGGAGATCGGCCTGCAGGAGCACCGTGCCGTGCTGGCGGCGATGCGGCGCGGCGACGCCGAGGCGGCCGAGAATCTGAGGCGCGAGAACATGCGCAGCGCCAAGGCCTTCCTGCAGCGCTACCAGAAGTACGTCCTCTAGAAGGAGCCACGCCGGTGACTGCCGAGGGACCGCTCAAGGGCTATCGCGTGCTGGAGATGGGCTCCACCGTCGCCGGTCCGTTCTGCGGCCGGCTGCTGGCCGACTTCGGCGCCGAGGTGATCAAGGTCGAGCCGGCCGAGGGCGACCCGGTGCGCACGATGGGCAAGCGCTTCCACGGCAGATCGCTCTACGCCGCCAGCATCTTCCGCAACAAGGCGCTGATCTCGGTCGACCTGCGCAAGCCCGAGGGGCAGGACATCATCCGCGAGCTGGCGCGGAAGTCCGACGTCGTGGTCGAGAACTTTCGGCCCGGCGGGCTCGAGAAATGGGGCATCGGCTACGCGCAGC
Organism: Pelomicrobium sp.; assembly: GCA_035466595.1. Classification (GTDB taxonomy): domain Bacteria; phylum Pseudomonadota; class Gammaproteobacteria; order Burkholderiales; family UBA6910; genus DATIUV01. Next base: position 484 of record DATIUV010000211.1, on the reverse strand, counting down.
TCGCGGCGCTGAATCCGAGGCTCGTGATGGTGCGCATCAGCGGGTTCGGCCAGGACGGCCCCTACAGCCAGCGCGCCGGCTACGGCGTGATCGGCGAGGCGGTCAGCGGCCTGCGTCACCTGACCGGCGACCCCGACCGGCCGCCGTCGCGCGTGGCCGTGTCGATGACCGATTACATCACCGGGCTCTATGCCGCTTTCGGCGCGGCGCTGGCGCTGCTCGCGCGCGAGAAGACCGGGCGCGGCCAGTACATCGACGCGGCGCTCTACGAGTGCGCGTTCAGCTTCATGGAGCCGTGGATTCCCGCCTACGAGAAGCTCGGCCACGTCGCCAACCGTTGCGGCTCGCGCCTGCCCGAGAGCACGCCCAACAATCTCTATCCGACCGGCGACCAGCAGTTCATCCACGTCACCGCGATGGGCGAGGCGGTTTTCAGGCGGCTCGCGGCGGCCATGGGCCAGTCCGAGCTCGCGTCCGACCCGCG
>DATIUV010000210.1:0-11479 GCA_035466595.1 Pelomicrobium sp. | reverse complement strand
GAGCCGACGCCCGTCGGCGACTACGACGGGACGTTGCGGTTGATCGCGCAACTGGTGGCTGACGCGGAGACCGAACTCGGGGCTGCGGGCACGGTAGGGGTCGCCACGCCCGGCGCACTGTCGCCCGCGACCGGCCGGCTGCGCACCTCCAACTCGGCGTGCCTCAATGGTCAGCCGCTGAAGGACGACCTCGAGCGGCTGCTCGCGCGCGAGCTGCGGCTGGAGAACGACGCCAACTGCTTCGCGCTGTCCGAGGCGGTCGACGGCGCGGCCGCCGGCGCGCGCACCGTCTTCGGCGTCATCCTGGGCACCGGCGTCGGCGGCGGCATCGTCGTCGACGGCCGCGTGCTGCACGGGGTGAACGCCATCGCCGGCGAATGGGGTCACAACCCGCTGCCGTGGCCGACGGACGACGAGCGGCCCGGCCCGCCGTGCTACTGCGGCAAGAACGGCTGCGTGGAAACCTTTCTCTCGGGCCCCGGCCTCGCGTTCGATCACCAGCTCGCCTCCGGCGAGGTGCTCGACGCGGTCACCATCGCCGAGCGCGCCGCCGCGGGCGACACGGGGTGCGAGCGCAGCCTCGCGCGATATGAGCACCGCCTGGCGCGGGCGCTGGCCACCGTCATCAACGTGCTCGATCCGGACGTCATCGTTCTCGGCGGCGGGCTGTCCAACCTCGAGCGGCTGTACCGCAACGTCCCGGTGCTGTGGGCGCCTTGGGTCTTCTCCGACGTCGTGCGCACGCAACTGGTGAAAAACGCCCACGGCGATTCCAGCGGCGTGCGCGGCGCGGCGTGGCTGTGGGATTGAAAGGTCAGCCGCCGGCCGCGCGCCGGGCGAGAAACCGATCCAGCTGGTTGGCGAACGCCTGACGGTCGCTGTTGCCGAGTGCGGCCGGCCCGCCGGTCTGCACGCCCGACGAGCGCAGCTGGTCCATGAAGTTGCGCAGGTCCAGCAGCTGGCGCACGTTCTCGGCGGTGTAGAGCTCGCCGCGCGGGTTGAGCGCGATTCCGCCCTTCTCCACGACGGCCGCGGCGAGCGGAATGTCCGCGGTCACGACCAGATCCCCGGCCTGCACTGCGTCGGCGATGTGCCGGTCGGCGACGTCGAACCCGGCGCCGACGTGGACCATTTTGATCCAGCGCGACGGCGGGGTGCGCAGCGGCTTGTTCGCCACCAGCGTCAGCTCCACCCCCACGCGCTCGGCGGCGCGGTAGAGGATGTCCTTGATCGCGGCCGGACAGGCGTCGGCGTCAACCCAGATGCGCATGGCGGTCCAGCCTCCCCCGGAGAACGATCGGGTTCATCGTCGCCGTCGCGGCGGCGCGCTACGCTGCCGCCGCACCTCCCCACAGCGGGAACGCAATCCCCGGTTCCCGCCCGGCCACCACCTCGGCGAGCACCTTCGCGGAGCCGCACGAGAGCGTCCAGCCGAGCGTGCCGTGGCCGGTGTTGTACCAGAGGTTGCGGTAACGGCGCGACCGGCCGAGGACGGGGACGTTGCCGGGCGTGGCGGGGCGCAGGCCGGCCCAGAACTCGGCGCGCGAGCGGTCCCCCGCGTCGGGCAGGAGCCGGAACACGCGATCGAGGATGCGCTCGCAGCGCGCTTCGTCGATGGCGAGGTCGTAGCCGGCCAGCTCGGCCATGCCGGCGATTCGCAGGCGATCGCCAAGGCGTGAGAGCACCAGCTTCTGCGCCTCGTCGGTGAGGCTCACGAACGGGGCCCCCGCGCCGGCGGGGATCGTGACCGAGTAGCCCTTGACCGGAAAGATCGGCAGGCGCTCGCCGAGCGGCGCGGTGAAGCGCGGGCTGTAGCTGCCGAGCGAGAGCACGTAGGCGTCGGCGCCGAGGGTCTCGATGCCCGCGGCCGTGGCAACGCGCACGCCGGTGATGCGCCCGCGCTCGCGCTCCAGGCGCTCGACGGTGACGCCGTAGCGGAACGCGACGCCTTCCGCGGCCGCGCGCGCGGCAAGCGCCTGGGTGAACTTGCGCGCGTCGCCCGACTCGTCGTCGGGGCAGTACAGCCCGCCATGGATCGGAACCTTCGAAGCGGCCAGCGCGGGCTCGATGGCGCAGCACTCCGCGGGCGTCTTCGTCTCGAGCCGCAGCCCCAGCGCCTGCAGCTCCGGATTCTTGCGTCGCGCCGCGTCGTAATCGGCCGACTCGGTGAACACGTGCAGGATGCCCTTCGCAAGCCCGTCGTACTCGATGCCGGCCTCGGCGCGCACCTCTTTCAGCGTCGCGTGCGACAGCCGCGCCAGCGCCGCCACCGCCGCCGCGTTGCGCGCGGTGCGCACGGCCCGGCACTCCAGCAGGAAGCGCGCGCCCCACACCCACTGCGCGGGGTCGAGCCGAGGACGGAACCTGAGCGGCGCGTCCTCGCGCCCGAGCCACTGGAGGATGCGCGCCGGCGCGTCGGGGTTCGCCCACGGCTCGGCGTGGCTGACCGACACCTGGCCGCCATTGGCGAAGCTGGTCTCGCGCGCCGCCTCCGGCTGGCGGTCGACGACCGTGACGCGGTGGCCGGTCCGGGCGAGAAACCAGGCGCTGGTGACGCCGACGACGCCGGCGCCGAGAACGACGATGTGCATGACGGGAAGGCGGAAAGCGGTCGGATGCGTTCGCGCGAGGGCGTGATGATGGGCCTTGCCGCCCCCGGGAATCAAGACCGCGGAAAACGCGATCCGTTCGCATCTTCGCCGACGCCGCCGGTCGGCAGCCGATTGACCCGTGCGGGCGGCCGGAGTAAGAAGGCGCCGTAGGCTGCGCACTTGCCCGGAAAAATGACGACGTTCACTTCTCTGCCTCGCGCCCTGCCCTGGCTGCTGCTGGCGATCCTGCTCGCCGCGTGCGCGCCGACGACCAAGCGCGTCGCCGTCGACGAAGGCCTGGTGGAGGAGGAAGCGAAGAAGCAGCGCGCGCTGGCGCTGCAGACGCAGATGCAGCGCCAGGCGCGGCTGACCCGCATCGCCTACCCGATCCTCGAGAACGCCGCGCTGCTGTGCAAGGACAAGACCCGGCTCACGATCGGCGCGCTCTATGTCAACACGTACACGTTCTCGCCCGAGCTGCGCGCCATCGCGGCCGAGGAGCTCAAGCTCACCGACGAGCTCACCGTGCTGCAGGTGCCGCCGGGTTCGCCGGGAGAGATCGCCGGGCTGAAGGAGCGCGACGTGCTGGTGGCGCTCGACGGCCAGCCGATCCCGCGCGGCGAGTTCGCGACCAAGGCGCTGTTCGAGATCACCCAGACCCAGCTCAAGGCCGGCGTGCCGGTGAACCTCACCATCCGCCGCGACGGGGCGGAGCAGACGCTGGTGCTGAATCCCGACCTCGTCTGCGACTATCCCGTGGTGGTGGGCCCCGGCGACGAGGTCAACGCCTACGCCGACGGCAACAAGGTGGTGATCCAGAAGGGCATGATGCGCTTCGCCGAGAGCGACGACGAGATCGCGCTGGTGGTGGCGCACGAGCTGGCCCACAACGCCATGACGCACGTGCAGTCGCAGACCACCAACTACTGGCTCGGCACGGTGGTGGACATCCTCGCCGCCGCCTACGGCATCAACACCGGCGGGCTGTTCGGCTCGCTGGCGGCCAACTATTACTCCAAGGACTTCGAGTCGGAGGCCGATTACGTCGGCCTCTACATGCTGGCGCGCGCCGGCTACAAGGTGGACGGTGCGCCGCTGTTCTGGCGGCGCCTCGCCGCGGAGCATCCGGGCAGCATCAACCAGCGCGGCATGCTGGCCTCCCACCCGACCACGCCCGAGCGCTTCGTCGCGATGGAGGCCACGATCAAGGAGATCGATGGCAAGCGCGCCGCCAACCAGCCGCTGCTGCCGGACATGGACAAGGCCGGCGCCGCGGCGGCGGAACCGGCGAAATAGCCGCTAATCAGCGCGCGACTGCGGCTGCGGCGATGGCACGGCCGCGCCCGCGCCGCGCCGCCGCTCCAGCCAGCTCAGCACCTCCACCAGCAGCGCCGGCAGGTACACCAGCGTCACCAGCGTCGCGAACAGCAGGCCGAACAGCACGATCGCGCCGACGCCGCGGTAGAGCTCGGTGCCCGCGCCGGGAATGAATACCAGCGGCGCCAGGCCGAAGATCGTCGTGATGGTCGACATCATGATGGGCCGCAGGCGCGAGGCCACCGCCGCGTTCACCGCGTCCAGCGCCGCCATGCCGCGGTGACGCAGGTTGTAGCGCGCCTGGTCGACGATCAGGATCGGGTTGTTGACCACGGTCCCCACCAGGATCAGGAAGCCCAGCATGGTGATCATGTCGAAGGGCTGGTGGATCGCCGCCAGGCCGAGGCCCGGCAGGAGCCCGCCCGCCGCGTTCATCAACCACAGGCCGACGATGCCGCCGGCGATCCCGAGCGGCACATTGGTCATGATGAGCAGCGGATAGCCCCAGTGGCTGAAGATCGCCACCAGCAGCAGGTAGCACAGCAGCACCGCCACCAGGAAGTTGCCCGTCAGCGCTTCGCGCGTGGCCTGAAGGCGGTCGCTGGCGCCCGAGATGTCGAGGCTCACGCCGGCGCGCGCCGCGTCGGCCTGCAGCCGATCGACGATGTCGGTCTGCACTTTCTCCACCGCGGTCTCCAGCGCCACCGAGCGCGGCGGCACGATGCCCAGCGTCACCGTGCGGCGGCCGTCGACGCGGCGGATGGTGGCGGCGTCCACGGTTTCCTCGAGCTCGGCCACCGCGCTCAGCGGCAGCACGGCGCCCTGCGGCGTGTACACCGGCAGCGACCCGATGTCGTCGAGCCGGCGCGCGCTGCCCGCCGTGCTGTAGAGGTAGATGTCGATCTTCTCGTCGCCGAGGAAGAACTCGTCGACGTAGGCGCCGTCGGTCAGCACCGCCACTGCGTAACCCAGCTCCTGGGTCGAGAGGCCCAGCTCGGCGGCGCGCTCCCACTTCGGCTTCAGCTCCACCAGCGGCTGCGCCAGCGTGAGCCCCGGCGGCTCCTGGCGGATCTGCGGAGCGCCGAAGATCTCCTGCGCGCGCCGGAACACCGCGGTGGCCGTCGCATAGACCGCGGGAAGGTCGGCGCCGGCGATGTCGACGTTGACGCTGCGGGTGCCGCCGTCGTTGCTGGAAATGATCGAGCCGCGCGAGGCGAACGAGCGCATGCCGGGCACGCCGGCGAACTTCTCGCCGAGCACGTCCATCAGGGCGTCGATGTGCTTCGGGTCCTTGGGCTCGGCGATGATGCGCAACTGCTCGGCCCGCACGCGGGTGTTCACGTAGGCAAGCGCGGGCACCGCGGACTCGCCGCGGTCGAAGCGCCCGGGGTCGTCCTCCAGATAGGGCAGCAGCTCTGCGTGCAGCCGCGCGGCGATCGCGGACATCTCGGGCAGGTTATAGCCCGGCGGCGGGATCATGGTGGCGAAGGTCTTGGGCTCCTCGCCTTCGGGCAGGTACTCCGCGGGCGGGGTCAGCAGGGCGATGACCGCCACGGTCAGGGCCACGATCAGCCCGAGCGCGGTCAGCCGGCGCGGGCGCGTGGCGGTGATGCCGCGGATGCCGGCGAGCGCGCGGTTGCGCAGGCCCGTGCCGGCCGGCCGCTCCTGCGGGCCCGGCCCGAACGGCAGGCGCGCGCTGGCCGCCGGCACCACGGTGATCGCCACCAGCATCGAGACCAGGATCGACGCCGAGATCGCCACGGCGATGTCCGAATAGAGCTGGCCCGCCTCCTCGCGCACGAACAGGATCGGCGCGAACACCAGCACGGTGGTGAGCGTGGAGGCGAGCACGGCCGGCCAGACGCGCTGCACGCCGGCGAGCGCCGCCTTGAGCCGGTCGAGGCCGCGGCGGCGCTCGCGCTCGATCGCCTCCAGCACGACGATGGTGTTGTCGAGCGTCATGCCGATCGCGAAGGCGACCCCGGCGAGCGAGATCACGTTGATGGTGCGGCCCGCCAGCAGCAGGCCGATGAACGCGGCGATGGTGCAGATCGGGATGCCGATCACGCCCACCAGCGTCGCCGGCGCCGAGCGCAGGAACAGGAACATCACCAGCGCGGCCAGTGACGCGCCGATGGCGAGGTTGGTCCAGACGTTGCGTACCGAGGCCTCGACGTAGCGCACGTCGTCGGTGGTGAGCACCATGCGCATGCCGGCCGGCTCGAGCACGCCGCGGTTGATCTCGGCCACCGCCGGCAGCATCGCCTCCTTGATGGCGACGACGTTGGAGCCGGTCTGGCGGCGCACCGAGAGATTGATGACCGGCTGGCCGTTGACGTAGGACTCGGTGCGCACCTCGAAGTGGTGCAGCTTGACCTGCGCCACGTCCTTCAACCGGATGATGGCGTCGCCGCGGCGCGCGATCAGCAGCTCCTCGATGTCGCCGAGATCGCCGAAGCGGCCGACGGTGCGCAGCAGGTAGCGGCGCTTGCCGCTGTCGACGTCGCCGCCGGAGACGTCGCGGTTGCGCGCGCGGATCGCCTCGCGCACCTGGGTCAGCGTCAGGTTGCGCTCGGCCAGCCGCGCCGGGTCGATCAGGATCTGGATCTGCCGCTCGGCGCCGCCGTAGACGCCCACCTGCGACACGCCCGGCACCCGCTCCATGCGGGTGCGCACGTTGTCGTCGATGAAGTCCTGCATCACCTTCATGTCGAGGCCCCGCGGGTTGCCGGGCAGCGGCTCGACGCGGAAGAACATGAACGAGTTGGCCGAGAACGAGGTGGTGAAGATGCGCGGCTCGTCGACGTTCTCGGGGTAGGCCGGCACCTGGGAGAGCGCGTTGTTGACGCGGATCAGCGCCTCGTTGATGTCGACGCCGAACGGGAACTCGAGCTCGATGCGCGCCTCGCCGGTCTCGGCGGTGGAGACCATGCGCTGCAGCGTGGGGATGCTGCGCAGGTACTCCTCCTGCTCGATCAGGATCTCCTTCTCGACGTCCTGGGGCGTCGCGCCCGGCCATGACGTGCGCACGCTGATCACGCGCACCTCCAGGTCGGGGATCATCTGCACCGGCACGCGCTGCACGGCGAGGATGCCGAAGACGCAGACGATGAGCACGCCGATGGCGAGCAGCGTGCCGCGCCGGATGGTGGCTTCGAGCATGGCGCGCTACCGGGCGGGGGCGTCCTGCGCGCTCACGATGCGCACCGACTGGCCCTCGCGCAGCGTTTCGTTGCCGCGCAGCACGACGCGCGCGCCGGCCTCGATGCCGGAGACGATCTCGACGCCGGCCGCCAGCGTGCGGCCGAGCTGCACCGTGCGGGCGGAGACGCTGGCCGGGCTGTTGCCGTTCACCACCCACACCGATGTGCTGCCGTCCGGGTGGCGCACGATTGCGTCGCGCGGCAGCACCAGCGCGCGGCCCTCGCCGCGCAGGCTGAAGCGCGCCTCGGCCGACATGCCGGGGGTCAGGCGGCCGCCGGCGTCCTCGACCCGCACGCGCACGAGGAACGTGCGCGCGCTGGGATCCTTGACCGGCACCTTCGCCGCGACCGTGCCGGCGAAGACGCGCCCGGGAAACGCGCCGGTGCGCACCTCGACCGGCGCGCCGGCCGCGATCTGGTAATAGCGCTCCTGCGGCGCCTGCACGTCGAGGCGCAGCCGGGCGGTATCGACCAGTTCCAGCACCGGGGTGCCGGTCTCGACCCACTCGCCGAGTTCGGTGAGCTTGCGGCTCACCACGCCGGCGAAGGGTGCCACGAGCATGTGGCGGGCGACGATCTCGGCCTGCTGGCGGCGCTCGGCCTGCAGCCGTTCGACGGCGGCCGTGGCGATGCGCAACCCGGCCTCCGCGGCGTGCAGCCGCGTCTCCGGTACCAGTCGCCGCTCGACCTGCTGGCGCGCCTCTTCGCGCAGGCGCGCCGCCTCGGCCTGCTGGGCGCGGGCCTCGGCCAGCGCCGCGTCCGCCCGCGCGAGCGCGAGACGCGCCAGCGCGGCGTCCAGTTCGAGGAGCACGTCGCCTTCCTTCACCGCGGCGCCGGCGTCGACCTTGACGGCGGAGACCAGCCCGCTCACGCGCGGCGAGAGCGCCGCGCTGCGCTCGGAGGTCACGGTGCCGGTGAGCTCGATGTGGTCCAGCACCGGCGCCGGCTCGGCGGCAACGACGGTAACCGGCGCCTGGGCGGCCACGTGCACCGGCAGGAGCAGCAGCAGGACGTAAGCGGCGAAACGGGAGGCGGAGCGAGGCAGGCGGATCGGCATCGGGAGGCGGGGCTATCCCCCAAGATTAACGCGGGTTCGACTCCGGGCAGCGGAAAAGATTCGGCGCCGCCGCCTCAGCGGCGCGGAGGGCCGCCGCCGTCGCCGTCGGCCATCCGGCCGCTGCGCATGTACTCGAAGAACGTCGCGGCCACGGGCGAGAGCCGGCGGCCGCGCGGATAAAGGGCATGCCACGCGCGCTTGAGCGGGAAGCCCTCGACGTCGAGCACCGCGACGCCGTCCTGCGGCCCGACCGCGTGCAGCGAGATGACCGACAGCCCGAGGCCGCTGGCGACCGCCTGCCGCACCGCCTCGTTGCTGGCGATTTCCATCTTCACCGGCAGGCTCAGCTTGCGCGCGGCGAGAAACTGCTCCACCGCCATGCGCGTGCCGGAGCCCGCCTCGCGCACGACGAAGCGCTCCTCCAGCAGGCGCTTGAGCGGCACCCGCTTGCGGCCAACCAGCGCGTGGTGGCGCGGCGCGATCACCACCAGCGGATTGTCGAGGAAAGGCACGGACTCGATGTCGTAGTGCTGCGGCGGCATGCCCATGATGTAGAGATCGTCGAGGTTGGCCGCGAGCCGCGCCAGCACGGCGTCGCGGTTGGCGACCTCCAGCGCCACCTCCACCTCCGGGTAGCGGGCGCAGAACGGCCCCAGCAGCCGCGGTACGAAATACTTGGCGGTGGTCACCACGGCGAGGCGCAGGCGCCCGCGCCTGAGGCCCTTCATCGCGTCCGCCGTCTGCTCGAACCCCGCCCAGAGGTCGAACATCTGCCGGCACACGGCGGCGAGCTCGCGCCCGGCGTCGGTCAGGCGCAGCTGGCGGCCGATCTGCTCGGTGAGGGGCAGGCCGACGGCATCCGCCAGCTGGCGGATCTGCACCGAAACGGTCGGCTGAGTCAGGTGCAATTCCTCCGCCGCGCGCGTGACGCTGCCGCGGCGGGCAACGGCCTCGAAGACCTTGAGCTGGCGGAGCGTGACGTGCATCGGACCGGATTTATATAGATTTTCGTCAATGATTATACGCTCAAGTTTTTATGAAAACCTATGAACGAATCCGGCTAATCTGCCCCTCCAAGGGTCACGGGCACGCCGGCGGGGGCCGGCGCCACGACCACGAGGAGCCGAAGCCATGTACTACGCCATCGAATACCTGTACGGGAAAAACCGTCCCGCGCCCGGGCGCGAGCGGGTGCGCATCCGCGTCTTCCGCACCGCCGACGACCGCGACGACTGGGTCTGGGAGGGCAATCCGCTCGTGAACGACGCCGGCTATCGCCAGGCCATCGACCCGGATGTCGCTTCCGAGCTTTCGCGCCAGCTCAAGGTGCCGCTGCCGCGCAGCTACGAGGCCGAAGCGCGGAGCGTGGCATGAGCGCGGCGGTGCCGATCGCCGTCGCCCACGGCGATGGCATCGGGCCCGAGATCATGGACGCCACGCTGCGGGTGCTGGACGCCGCCGGGGCGCGGCTCGCGATCGAGACGATCGAGGTCGGCGAAGCGGTCTACCGCCAGGGCCACACCTCCGGCATTGCCCCCGAAGCGTGGGACTCGCTGCGCCGCACCGGGGTGTTCCTCAAGGCGCCCATCACGACGCCCCAGGGCGGCGGCTACAAGAGTCTCAACGTGACCATCCGCAAGAGTCTCGGCCTGTTCGCCAACGTGCGGCCGTGCGTCGCCTACGAGCCGTTCGTGCGCACGCGCCATCCCGGCATGGACGTGGTGATCGTGCGCGAGAACGAGGAGGACCTGTACGCCGGCATCGAGCACCGGCAGTCGGACGAGGTGTTCCAGTGCCTCAAGCTCATCTCCCGCCCGGGGTGCGAAAAGATCGTGCGCTATGCGTTCGAGTACGCGCGCGCCCACGGCCGCCGCAAGGTGACCTGCTTCACCAAGGACAACATCATGAAGCTCACCGATGGCCTGTTCCACAAGGTCTTCGACGAGGTCGCGCGCGACTATCCCGACCTGGAGAGCGAGCACTGGATCGTCGACATCGGCGCTGCCAAGCTGGCCGACACGCCGGAAGCGTTCGACGTCCTGGTGATGCCCAACCTGTACGGCGACATCCTCTCCGACGTCGCCGCCCAGATCGCCGGCTCGGTGGGGCTGGCCGGCTCGGCCAACATCGGCCAGCACGGCGCGATGTTCGAGGCGATCCACGGCAGCGCGCCGCGGCGCGCGGGACAGAACGTCGCCAACCCCTCGGGCCTGCTGCTCGCCGGCGTGCAGATGCTGGTGCACATCGGCCAGGGCGAGGTTGCCGAGCGGGTACACAACGCCTGGCTCAGAACCATCGAGGACGGCGTGCATACCTACGACATCTGGAGCGAAGGCGCGAGCCGGGCGAAGGTCGGCACGCGGGAATTCGCCGACGCGGTCATCGCGCGACTCGGCGAGCGCCCGGCCGCGCTGAAACCCGCGCGCTACCGCGCGGACCAGCCCGGCATCGCGGTGCCGGAGCCGGCGCCGCGCCCGCCGGCCCGCAAGGACATCGTCGGCATCGACGTGTTCGTCAACTACCGCGGCGCCCCGGAGTCGCTGGCGCGGGACCTCGCCGGCGCCGCGGGCGAGGAGTTCGAGCTGAAGATGATCACCAACCGCGGCGTCAAGGTGTGGCCGGAAGGTTTGCCCGAGACGTTCTGCACCGACCACTGGCGCTGCCGCTTCATGGTGAACCACGGCCGCAGCACCGCAGACCACGCGTCGCTGGTGCGACTGCTGGCGCGCTGCGCCGGCGCCGGCATCGACTTCATCAAGACCGAGCACCTCTGCACCTTCGACGGCGAGCCCGGTTACTCGCTGGGCCAGGGCCAGTAGCGGACGGCAAACGAAAAACGGCGGCGCGTGACGCGCCGCCGTTTCCATTTTTCGGCCGCCGCGCTGCTCAGGCGACGCCGTGCTTCTTGAACCACGCCTGCATGCGCTTCCAGCCGTCTTCCGCCGCTTCCTTGCGGTAGCTCGGCCGGTAGTCGGCGTGGAACGCGTGCGGCATGCCCGGGTAGAGCACGATCTCGGACTTGCTGCCCGCCGCCTTCAGCGCCGCGCGCATCTTCTCCACGGTGTCGTTGGGGATGCCCTGGTCGGCGCCGCCGTAGAGCCCCAGCACCGGCGCCCGGAGCTGGCTCGCGATGTCGATCGGGTGACGGGGCTGATTGGCCGTGGTCTCGCTCGTGAGCCGGCCGTACCACGCGACCCCGGCCTTCACCTTCGGGTTGTGAGCGGCATACAGCCAGACGATGCGCCCGCCGTAGCAGAAGCCGGTGACGCCGAGGCGCTTCACGTCGCCGAAGCGCGTGTCTTCGGCCCAGG
>DATIUV010000209.1:0-8064 GCA_035466595.1 Pelomicrobium sp. | reverse complement strand
CGCCGCCCGCGCGGCGTCGAACGACAGCAGGAGAACGTTCGATGGCGAAAAAGCCCGGAATCGCGCGACAACCGTGGACCGCGGCCGACCTGAAGACGCTGAAGCGGCGGCTGCGCGAAAACGCGCCGGCCGGGCGCATCGCCGAGGAGCTCGGCCGCAGCGAAGCCTCGATCTACGGCAAGGCGGCGCTTGAGGGCCTCAGGCGCGGCGCCGCGCGGCGCACCCGCCGGAAGTAAGCGGTCCGACCGAGCCGGCGGGCGCAGCCCTCGACGCGCCGGGCCGCGCACCCGCGAAAACACGAAGGGCCCGCTGCGGCGGGCCCTTGCACCGAGTGAAAGTTACCGGCCGCGTCAGCCGAAATTCTTCCCGGCGAAGTCCCAGTTCACCAGGTTCCACCACGACTCCAGATACTTGGGCCGGGCGTTGCGGTAGTCGATGTAGTAGGCGTGCTCCCAGACGTCGCAGGTCAGCAGCGGCTTGTCCGAGGTCGTGATCGGCGTGCCGGCGTTGGAGGTGTTGACGATGTCGACCGAGCCGTCGGACTTCTTCACCAGCCAGGTCCAGCCCGAGCCGAAGTTGCCCGCGCCCGACTTGTTGAACGCTTCCTTGAACTTGTCGAACGAGCCCCACTTCTTATCGATCGCCTGCGCGAGCGCGCCGGCCGGCTTGCCGCCGGCCTTCGGCGCCCTCGAGTTCCAGTAGAACGTGTGGTTCCACACCTGCGCGGCGTTGTTGAACACGCCGCCCGCGGGCGCCTTCTTGACGATGTCCTCGAGGGACGCGTTCTCGAATTCGGTGCCCTTGATGAGGTTGTTGAGGTTGGTCACGTAGGCCTGGTGGTGCTTGCCGTAGTGAAACTCCAGCGTTTCCTTCGAGATCGTCGGCGCCAGGGCGTCCATGGCATAGGGCAGATCTGGAAGCTTGTGTTCCATCGGGCGGTCTCCTTGTGGGGTTCATTGTTGATGGGGAGAAAGACCGCGATTTTATGCGATCGTGCCCCGGCGGACAATGTTGAGTAAATTGCTCGCCTATTACGGCGGGCGTAACCGCTTGAAAACGCGTCGGCTATGCGGCCGCGTGGGTGCGGGTTTCGACGGCGACGACGGCCTTGGCCTCGTTCATGTCCTGGGTGTAGCCGGATCCGAACAGGCAGCACGCCACCTGGTTGACGATCGGCAGCGGGATCGGCGCTTCGCCCGCCAGCGCCTGGCGGATCCACGCCGCGGTGGAGGCCGCGTCCGACGCCGCCGGCGGGCCGCCACGTACCGCGCCGAGCTCGTTCTCGAACAGCAGCCGCGCGTCGCCCTCGCCGATGTATTCCAGCTGTGGCCGGCGGTCGGGGTTGGCGAAGGGCTCGCCCTCGGTCAGCTCCAGCAACAGCGCGCGCGCGCTTGACGAGAGCAGGAACTCGCGCATCGTCGCGCGCTCGCCGGCATCGCAGCTGCCGACGACACGGAATCCCTCGCCGGCGAACGGCGCGATCAGCCGCGCGAGCGTGTAGGCCACGGTCTTGAACCCGAGCCGCGCGCGCAACGCGATCAGCGCGCCGAGGCCGGGGTTCAGCGCCGCGACCGGCAGAAAGGCGATGCCCTCCGCCACCAGCGCCTGCTGCGCCGGCATCACGCCGGCGCTGGGCAGGATGCCGAGCTCGCGCAGCACGCGCGCGGCGCCGGTGCCGCCGGCGCTCTCGAGCGTGCCGTGGATCAGCACCGGCACGCCGAAGCGGCGCAGCAGCAGCGCCACCAGCGGGAGCAGGTTGGGATATTCGCGCGTCGCGCCATACGCCGGCAGCACCACGGGACGCAGGCTCGTGTCGGGGAGCGCGAGTCGCGACGTGCGTTCGGCCAGCGCGCGGTAGAAGCCGAACAGCTCGTTGAGATCGAGTGGCTTGTGCCGCAGCGCCGCGAGCAGCGCGCCGAGCTCCATCTCCGGCACGCCGCCGTCGAGCATGGCGCCGAACAGGTGGTGCGCATCGTCCTCGCTGAGGCCGGTCGCGGCGCCGTCGGCCCCCAGCTCCCGCAGGAAGCGGGCAAAGCTCATCGGGATTTTCCTCCTGGCGGCGCCGGCAGGTGCGACGCCTTTGCGCCTGGAAGTTAGCAAGCTCCATGCCGCGCCGATTTCACGGCGAAGCGGCCAAATGGGTGAGACTTTTGCGTCCCGGACTGCGCGATCGCGGTGCATCGCCGACGCGCCATGCCCGATGCTGGTGCGCGTAGCGCAAGCGCTGCTCAGGGCACGTCGACCAGTTCTTTCAGCACGCCGGTCCAGGCCTGCGCCAGATTCGAGCGGCTGTAGCCGCCTCCGCCGAGCGCCATCACGCGGCCGCCGGCGAACTCCTCCGCGAGCAGCGCCAGCCGGCGCGCGGCGTGCGCGTGCGCGGCGGCGGTCAGGCGCAGGTGCGCGAGCGGATCGCCCGCCAGGCTGTCGGCGCCGCACTGGAGAATGATGAACTCGGGCGCGAAGCGGCGCAGGAACCGCTCCGCCGTCTCCCACGCCAGCAGGAACTCGCGGTCGCCGGCGCCCGGCGGCAGCGGCAGGTTGAGCTTGGTGCCGGCCGCGGTGCCCCTGCCGGTCTCGTGCGCGTGCCCCGTGCCCGGATACAGGTAAGTGCCGTCCTCGTGGATGTCCACGACCGCGACGTCCGGGTCATCCTCGAACGAATAGAAGACGCCGTCGCCGTGATGCACGTCGATGTCCACATAGGCGACGCGACGCACCCCGTAGTCGCGCCGCAGCGTTTCGATCAGCACCCCGGTGTCGTTGAACACGCAGAATCCCGCGGCGCGCGAGCGGCGCGCGTGGTGCAGCCCGCCGATGGCCTGGAAGGTGCGCCGACACTCGCCGTCCATCAGGCGCCGCAGCCCGTCGAGGGCGGAACCGACCACGGTCGAGGCCGCCTCCAGCACGCCCGGGAACGCCGGCGTGTCGCCGTAGTCGAGCAGGCCGCCGCCGTCGCGTGACAGCCGCTCCACCAGGTCCACGTAGTCTGGCACGTGGAAGCGCTCGAGGTCGTCGCGGTTCGCCGCGACCGGCTCGCGCAGGACCGCCGCCGTGTGCAGCCCCTGCCGCGTCGCCTCCCGCAGAAAAGCCTGCTGACGGTCGGTGCCGAACGGGTGGCCCTCGGGAAAGCCGTAACGCGCCAGCGCCTCGCCGGCATACAGCAACACTCTCGCCGCCATGGGAATGCCTCCTCCGCGAAGGCGGTCCGTGCAGCGATGCCGCCGGACCTTGCTTCCAGTATAGGCCGCTCAGAAGATCCTGCCGCCGAGCGCGCCTTGCGCCAGGAGGAACGCCGCCGCGCTCCACGACTGGCCGGCCATGCCCATCGGCTCGCCGGTGCGCCCGTGGAACCATTCGTTGAACTCGAACCCGTTGACCGCGTTGGCCTCGGCGAGCCGGACGAGCGCCTGCCGCGCCGCGACGGTCTCGCCCAGGGCGGCCAGCGCCATTACCCAGAAGCCGCCCACCATCGGCCAGGCGCCGCCGTTGTGGTACTGCCAGGCGAGGTTCTGGCGGTGCCGCTCCATGTAGACGCGCCACAGCGGCGAGTCGGCCTCGATCGGCGTCACCGTCGCGCGCACCGGCCACGGCTCGTCCACCTTCCCGGCACGCAGCGCGCGCAGGATCGAACGCGCCCGCGGCCCCGATGCGAGCCCGAGCAGGATCGCGAGCAGGTTGCCGAACACGTCCCCCTCCTCGCCCCAGAACGAGAAGTTGACGAAGGAAAGGTAGAGCTCCCGCGCCTTCGCGCGGTTGCGCACGAAGTGCCCGAGCAGCCGAAGCCGGCGGTACTCCGGCAGCTCGCCCGCGAACGGAAAGAACAGGTGATTGAAATGATGGCGCGTCTCCGCCGCGCGCGGCAGCGCGTAGAGCCGCTTCACGTAGTACCAGAGCGCGTTGGTGTAGAGCACGAAACCCGAGCGCGGCATGATGTCGGCCCAGTCGCTCGCCTCGTTCTGCGTGAGCAGCGCGAGGCGCGGATGCTCCTGGCATTGCAGCCACTGGATCGCGCGGCCGATTTGCGCGCCGAGACGCCGCTCGAGCCACTGCGCCGGCAGATGCCGGGAAAAATGCCTGAGCGCGATCAGCCACCACAGCGTCGCGTCGATGCAGCCGACATACCAGAAATCCGCGTCGGCCTTCGCGGGCAGAACGAACTTGGGGATCTGCCCGTTGTCCGCCTGATGACGGGCCAGGAATTCGAGGCCGTGGCGCGCCCCTTCGACGAGCAGAGGTTCGCCGCTGCGCAGCATGGCCAGCGCGCAGATCGCTGCGTCGCGCGCGAACACCGCGTGATAGCTCTTCTGCTGGGCGCGTCTCGACGGGGTCGCGGCGAGAACGCCGTCGGCAACCATGTTGGCGCGCAGCAGCGCGAGCGCGGCCTCACGGCAATGATCGACGATAACCGGAGGCGTCCATGACTCGGGCATGCGCGCGATTATAGGGAGTTACACGTACGCGTTCAGCCGCCTCGGTGGCTCCGCGCAACGCCGCTATGCTATATTCGAAGCGTGTCGCAACCGCCATGCGGGCGTTCAACTGAGTGATCAGGGAAGGCGCCTCGCCGGGCGCTGCAGGTCCCGCCCAGCGAACCCCGTAGTGCCATCCTCGCGGCCCTTTCGCCGCCAGCAAGACGCCAGGCCACGTGCCCGTTCTTCGCAGCGGACGCTGGCTGCCGCCCGCCGCAACAACGGAGAATCCGGATGCTCAGCGACCACGACGTATACCTGTTCAAGGAAGGCACCCATGGCCGGCTCTACGAGCGCTTGGGCTGCCATCTCGCGCGCGAGCACGACGCCGACGGCGCGCGCTTCGGCGTGTGGGCGCCCAACGCCCGCAGCGTGTCCGTGATCGGCGATTTCAACGGCTGGAATCCGGAGGCCCACGCGCTCGCCACGCGCGGCGACGGCTCCGGCATCTGGCAGGGCTTCGTGCCGGGCGTCAAGCGCGGCGACAGCTACAAGTACCACATCGTTTCCCAGCACAACGGCTATCGCGTCGACAAGGGCGACCCGTTCGCTCTCTGGTGGGAGGCACCGCCGCGCACCGCCTCGCGCGCCTGGTCGCTCGAGTACGAGTGGGGCGACGAGGAGTGGATGAAGACCCGCGCCGCGCACAACGCGCTGGATGCGCCGATGTCGACCTACGAAGTACACCTCGGCTCCTGGCGGCGCGTGCCGGAGGACGGCAACCGCTCGCTATCCTACCGTGAGATTGCCCAGCCGCTGGCGGAGTACGTGCGCGACATGGGCTTCACCCACGTCGAGCTGATGCCGATCACCGAGCACCCTTTCTTCGGCTCCTGGGGCTACCAGACCACCGGCTACTTCGCGCCCACCGCGCGCTACGGCACGCCGCAGGACTTCATGTACCTGGTGGACACCCTGCACCGCCACGGCATCGGCGTCATTCTCGACTGGGTGCCGTCCCACTTCCCCAGCGACGAGCACGGCCTGCACTACTTCGACGGCACCTTTCTCTACGAGCACGCCGACCGCAAGCAGGGCTTCCACCCCGAGTGGAACAGCTACATCTTCAACTACGGCCGCAACGAAGTGCGCGGCTTCCTGCTCTCCAGCGCGCTGTTCTGGCTCGAGCGCTACCACATCGACGGCCTGCGCGTGGACGCTGTGGCCTCCATGCTCTACCTCGACTACGGGCGCAAGGAGGGCGAGTGGATCCCGAACCGCCACGGCGGCAGGGAAAACCTCGACGCCATCGAGTTCCTGCGCGTGCTGAACGAGTCCGTCTACCGCGACCACCCGGACACCCAGGTCATCGCCGAGGAGTCCACCTCCTGGCCGATGGTCTCGCGCCCGGTCTACCTCGGCGGCCTCGGCTTCGGCATGAAGTGGAACATGGGCTGGATGCACGACACGCTCGACTTCATGAAGGAGGACCCGATCCACCGCAAGTACCACCACGACCGGCTCACGTTCTCGATCTGGTACGCGTTCTTCGAGAACTTCGTGCTGCCGCTCTCGCACGACGAGGTGGTGCACGGCAAGGGCTCCCTGATCGGACGCATGCCGGGCGACAACTGGCAGCAGTTCGCCAACCTGCGGCTGCTGCTCGGCTACATGTGGGGGCATCCGGGCAAGAAGCTGCTGTTCATGGGCGGCGAGTTCGGCCAGCGCCGCGAGTGGGCCCACGACGAGAGCCTGGAATGGCATGTCGCGGAGCAGTACGCCCACCACCGCGGCCTGCGCAGCTGGGTTGCCGATCTCAACCACTTCTACCGTCGCCAGCCGGCGCTGTACGAGGTGGACTTCCAGCAGGACGGCTTCGAGTGGATCGACTGCCACGACTCGGAGAACAGCGTGCTCACCTTCCTGCGCAAATCGCGCGACGGCCGTCGCCTGGTGGCCGCCGTGTGCAACTTCACGCCGATACCGCGGCTCAACTACCAGGTCGGCGTGCCACGCGGCGGCTTCTGGCGCGAGGCGCTCAACAGCGACGCCGAGCTCTACGGCGGCAGCGGCATGGGCAACTTCGGCGGCGTCGAGGCCACGCCGGTGCCGGCGCAGGGCCGCTATCACTCGCTCACGCTGACGCTGCCGCCGCTGTCCGTCCTGCTGCTCACCAACGACGACCAGGCCGGCTAGACGGCCGGCGCTGCCCGGGAGGACTGCCATGGACATCGGCGCCAATTCGAGGACTGCCGCCACCGCCGTCGACGGCCGCGTGCGGGTCGTGATCGAGGGCGTCACGCCGGAAGTCGACGGCGGCCGCTACGCGATCAAGCGCGTCGTCGGCGAGTCGATCGCCGTGGAGGCGGACGCCTTCACCGACGGCCACGACGTGCTCGCCTGCCGCCTGGCGTACCGCCACGAGGACGACCGCGAGTGGCAGGAGACGGCGATGAAGCCGCTTGGCAACGACCGCTGGCGCGGCAAGTTCAACGTGGACCGGCTCGGCCGCTATCGCTACACGATCGTCGCCTGGGTCGATCAATTTCTGTCGTGGCGCCATGACTATGCCCGCCGCATCGAGGCCGAGGACATCGCAATCGCGGCACTGGTTGGAGCGCATCTGATTGAGGAAGCGTCCAAGCGCGCCGAAGGCAAGGACGCCGAGCACCTGCTCCGCTGGGCCGAGCGCCTCGCCGGAAAACGCAGCGCCGACGAGCTGAAGCGCATCGGGCTCGACGAGGAGCTCGGCGCGCTGGCGATGCGCTACCCCGACCGCTCGCTGGCGCTGCGCTACCCCAAGGAGCTGACGGTGACGGTGGAGCGCGCGAAGGCGCGCTTCTCGACCTGGTACGAGCTGTTCCCGCGCTCGGCGGCGCCGGAGCCGGGCCGCCACGGCACGTTGCGCGACGTCGCCGCGCGCCTGCCCTACGTCGCGGCCATGGGCTTCGACGTGCTCTACCTGCCGCCGATCCACCCGGTCGGCCGCGTCAAGCGCAAGGGCCGCAACAACACGCTCGATCCGGGGCCCGACGACGTCGGCAGCCCGTGGGCGATCGGCAGCGACGAAGGCGGCCACAAGGCGATCCACCCGGCGCTGGGCACGGCTGAGGATTTCCGCTTCCTGGTCGCGGAGGCGCGCCGGCACGGCATCGAGATCGCGCTCGACATCGCGTTCCAGTGCGCGCCGGACCACCCCTACGTCAAGGAACACCCCGAGTGGTTCCGCTGGCGCCCCGACGGCACCGTGCAGTACGCCGAGAACCCGCCGAAGAAGTATCAGGACATCTATCCGTTTAACTTCGAGACCGAGGCCTGGCAGTCGCTCTGGCGGGAGCTGAAGAGCGTGTTCGAGCACTGGATCGGCGAGGGCGTGACGATCTTCCGCGTCGACAACCCGCACACCAAGCCCTTCCCGTTCTGGGAGTGGGTCATCGCCGAGCTGAAGAAGGCGCACCCGGAGACGCTCTTCCTGGCCGAGGCGTTCACGCGGCCGAAAGTCATGCATCGGCTGGCGAAGCTGGGCTACAGCCAGTCCTACACCTACTTCGCCTGGCGCAACACCAAGCAGGAGCTGACCGACTATTTCACCGAGCTCACCAAGGGCCCGGGCCGCGAGTACTTCCGCCCCAACGTCTGGCCCAACACGCCGGAC
>DATIUV010000208.1:0-9558 GCA_035466595.1 Pelomicrobium sp. | reverse complement strand
CCTTGGCGCCGAGCGCGAGCGCGCGCTCGCGCGAGCCCGCGAGGGCGGCGGCGTCGGGCCCGGCGCCGATCCAGCCGTGCAGGTTGTCGGCGGCGATTCCGCCCAGCGCCGCGATCCACTCCGGCCGCTCGTTGAGCGCAGGGATGTACTGGAACGCCTTGCCGCCGGCGCCGAGAAAGGACTGCTTGCCTTCCATGGCGATCTCTTCCAGCGTCTCCAGGCAGTCGGCGACGAAGCCGGGGCAGACGACGTCGACACGCTCGATGCCCTGGCCCGGCAGCTCGGCCAGCGTGTCGGCGGTGTAGGGCTTGAGCCATTCGGCGCCGCCGAAGCGCGACTGGAAGCAGACCCGGTACTGCTCCGGCTTCAGCTCCAGCGCCTCGGCCAGCAGCCGGCCGGTCTTCTGGCATTCGCAGTGGTAGGGGTCGCCGCGGTCGAGCGCGAAGCGCGGCACGCCGTGAAAGCTCATCAGCAGCACCTGGCCGCGGTCGTGGGCGGACCAGTGCGCGCGCACGTTGGCCGCCAGTGCCTCGATGTAACGCGGATCGTCGTGGTAGTGCTTCACCAGCCGCAGTTCGGGGACGTTGCGCATCGCTTCGATGGCGGCGAAGACCGCGTCGAACACGCTGGCCGTGGTGCTGGCGGAATACTGCGGATAGAGCGGCAGAACCAGCACGCGGTCGCAGCCGCCCGCGCGCAGCCGGCCCAGCGCGTCGGCCACCGACGGGCTGCCGTAGCGCATGGCGTGCTCGACCAGCGGCGCGGGCTCGAGCCGTTCGCCCAGCAGGCCCAGCAGGAGCGCCGCCTGCCGCTCGGTATGCACCTTGAGCGGCGAGCCCTGCGCTGTCCAGATGGTGGCGTACTTCGCGGCCGACTTCTTCGGCCGCACATTGAGGATGATGCCGTTCAGGATCAGCCACCAGGCCGCACGCGGGATCTCCACCACCCGCGGATCCGACAGAAACTGCTTGAGGTAGCGGCGCAGGGCCGGCGCCGTAGGCTCGTCGGGTGTGCCGAGGTTCACCACCAGCACGCCGATGCGCGCCGGCGTGCCGTGGCGGAATTCCGGTTCAGGAACGTAGGGCATGATGGTCTCTCGGTTGCGGCCGGGCGGCGGCGCCTTGCGGCCGTGCGTTCAGTCGCTGGAGAGCGCGCTCGAGAGCAGCTTGGCGGTGATCTCGACGATGGGGATGACGCGATCATAGGCCATCCGCGTCGGCCCGACGACGCCCAGCGTGCCGACGACGCGGCCGTCGACTTCGTAGGGCGCGGTGATCACGCTGCACTCGTCCAGCGGCACGACGCCGGACTCCTCGCCGATGAAGATCTGCACCCCCTGCGCGCGGCGGCTCGCCTCGAGCAGCCGCATCAGATCGGTCTTTTTCTCGAACAGCTCGAACAGCTGGCGCAGGCGCTCCATGTCGACCGAGAGGTCGCGCACGCCGAGCAGGTTGCGCTCGCCGGACACGACGACGGCGTCGCGGAACGACGCGGCTTCGCTGCCGGCCTCGATGGCGGAGGTCATCAGGCCCATCATGTCCTGGCGCAGGTCCTTGAGCTCGTCGGTCAGGCGCGTTTTGATCTCCTCGAACGTGAGGCCGGCGTAGGTCTGGTTCAGGTAGTTCGCGGCCTCCGTCAGCTCGGAGTGGGAATAGGCCCGCTCCGGCACCAGCACGCGGTTCTGCACGTCGCCCTCCGGGCTGACGATGATGAGCAGCACCCGGCGCTCGGACAGCTTGAGGAACTCGATGTGGCGGAACGCGCGCCCTTCGTGGCGCGGCAGCATGACCATGCCGGCGAAGTGCGTGAGCTGGGACAGCAGCTGGGACGCGGCGCTGACGACGCGCTGCGGGTTGTCCGGATGCAGCTGGCCGGAGAGCCGCGCGATCTGCCGCTCCTCGAGCGGCTTCACCACCAGCAGGCTGTCGACGAACAGGCGGTAGCCGCGCGGGGTCGGCACGCGTCCCGCGGACGTGTGGGGGCTGGCGACGAAGCCGAGCTCCTCGAGGTCCGACATGACGTTGCGCACGGTGGCCGGCGACAGGTCGAGGCCCGAGTACCTGGACAGCGTGCGCGAGCCGACCGGCTCGCCCTCGATGATGTAGCGCTCGATCAGCGTCTTGAGCAGGATCTGCGCGCGGTCGTTCAGCATGTTCCGGATTCTAGCGCCCCCCGGCGCGCCAAACCATACGACCGCGGCAGCCGGGCGGCGGCGGCCCGTGCGCCGCCCTCGCGGCGTTTCTATGCGCCTTCAGGCCTTTATGGTTAAATCTGCGCGATGAATTCGCCCTTCAAGACCGTCGCCCTGGTCGGCAAGTTCAAGAGCCCGGAGATCGTCGAGCCGGTGCTGCGCCTGGCGACCTCCCTCGTTCAGCGCGGTCTGGACGTGCTGCTCGACCGGGTGACCGCGGCCCACGCCAAGGATAGTCCGTACCCGGCGCTGACGCTGGACGAGATCGGCGCGCGCGCCGACCTGGCCGTCGTCGTCGGCGGCGACGGCACCATGCTCAACATCGCGCGCACGCTGGCGCCCCACGGCGTGCCGCTGATCGGCGTCAACCAGGGCCGGCTCGGCTTCCTGACGGACGTCTCGGTCGAGACCATGGTGGAGACGCTGGGCACGATGCTGGACGGCGAGTACGTGGCCGAGGAGCGCATGCTGCTGGCGGGCGAGGTGCTGGCGGAGGACGAGCTGCTGTTCCAGGGGCTGGCGTTCAACGACGTCGTCGTGCATCGCGGCACCAAGGGCAGCATGATCGAGTTCGAGGTGCGCATCGACGGGCAGTTCGTCTACGACCAGCGCTCGGACGGCCTCATCATCGCGACGCCGACCGGCTCCACCGCCTACGCGCTGTCCGCCGGCGGGCCCATCGTGCATCCGCGCCTGCAGCTGATCACGCTGGTGCCGGTGTGCCCGCACACGCTGTCGAACCGCCCGATCGTCATCGGCGCCGACAGCCGGGTCGAGATCCTGATGCATGCCTCCAACAACTGCCGCGTGCATTTCGACAGCCATAGCCACGTCGAGCTGCGCGAGAACGACCGCGTGGTGGTGACGTGCTCGCCGCATCCGATCCGGCTGCTGCATCCCCGCGGCCACAGCTACTATCACATGCTGCGGGAGAAGCTGCGCTGGAGCGAGCAGCCGCTCCTGCACGCCTGATCCCGGCCGCCTGCCGCCTTGCTGCGCTACCTCGCCATCCGCGATTTCGTCATCGTTGACGAGGCCGAGCTGGCCTTCGACGCCGGGTTCTCGGCGCTCACCGGCGAAACGGGCGCCGGCAAGTCCATTCTCATCGATGCGCTGGCGCTGACGCTGGGCGAGCGGGCGGACATGGCGCTGGTCCGCGAAGGCGCCGCGCGTGCGGAGGTGAGCGCGGAGTTCGACGTCAGCGCGCTGCCGGACGTCACGCGCTGGCTGGAGGCGGCCGAGATGACCGGCGATCCGGGCGTCTGCCTGCTGCGCCGGATCGTCGACGCGGGCGGCCGCTCGCGGGCCTTCATCAACGGGATCGCCGCGACGGCCCAGCAGCTGCGCGAGGTTGGTGACCTGCTGGTCGACATCCACGGCCAGCACGCGCATCAGTCGCTGCTGCGCGCCGATTACCAGCGCGGCCTGCTGGACGCGCTCGGCGGTGTCGAGGCCCTGGCGGCCGAAGTCGGCACCGCCTTCCGGAGCTGGCAGACGCTGAAGGCGCAGCGGCTCGAGCGCCAGAGGAACGCCGACGCCCTCGCGCGCGAGCGCGACCAGCTCGCGTTCGTCACCCGCGAGCTGGAGGCGCTGGGCTTTTCCGCCGACGAGTGGCGCGAGATCCAGGCCGAGCATTCGCGCCTCACGCACGGCGCCGCGCTGATCGAGGCCGCCCAGTTCGCGCTCGAGTCGCTGGAGGGCGGCGAGGCGGCGATCCTGACCCGGCTCAACGCGGTCGCCCAGCGGCTCGGCGCGATGACCGAGGTGGATCCCGCGCTGAAGGAGCTCGTCGAGCTGGTGGATCCGGCGGCGATCCAGCTCAAGGAAGCCGTCTACGGCCTCAACCGCTACCTGGGCCGGGTCGAGCTCGATCCCGCGCGCCTGGCGGAGGTGGAGCAGCGACTGGCCGCGGTGCACGGCGCTGCGCGCCGGCACCGGGTGCCGGCGGACGAGCTGCCCGCTGTGCTGGCGCGCGCGCAGGCGCGGCTGGCGGAGATCGGCGAGTCGGCCGATCTGGACGCGCTGCTCGCGCGCGAGCAGGCCGCGCACGACGACTATCTCAGTCGGGCGCGGCGGCTGAGCGAGGGCCGCGCCAGGGCGGCGAGGGAGCTTGCCGCGGCGGTCACGCGCGGCCTGCAGGATCTCGCCATGGGCGGCGGCGTCTTCGCGGCCGCGCTCACGCCGCTGGCGGAAGGCGGCAGCCACGGCCTCGAGCAGGTGGAGTTCCAGGTCGCAGCCAACGCGGGGCTGCCGCTGCGGCCGCTGGCGAAGGTCGCCTCCGGCGGCGAGCTCTCGCGCATCAGCCTGGCGATCCAGGTCATCACCAGCACGGTGGCGTCGGTGCCGACGCTGATCTTCGACGAGGTCGATGCCGGCATCGGCGGCAAGGTGGCCGAGATCGTCGGCCGGCTGCTGAAGGAGCTGGGGCGCGCCCACCAGGTGATGTGCGTGACGCACCTGCCGCAGGTTGCCGCGGCCGCCGATCACCAGTGGCAGGTGGCAAAGGAGACGCGCGCCGACGGCGTCTTCACGCGCATCCGCGAGCTTTCGGGCGCCGAGCGGGTGGAGGAAGTGGCGCGCATGCTCGGCGGCATGACGATCACGGAGACCACGCGCCGGCACGCCGCCGAGATGCTCGGCGCCGCGCCGCCGAAGCCCGCGAAAACGCGCGCCTAGCGCGTCAGTCCTGCCCTTCGGGCTTGGCGCCGCGGTGGGGGCAGTTGGCCTTGGTGCAGTCGGCGTAGATGTGGAGCGAGTGCTCGCGGATGCTGAAGCCGCGCTCGGCGGCGATGCGCTCCTGCCGCCGCTCGATCTCGGGGTCGTAGAATTCCTCGACGCGGCCGCACTGCAGGCACACGAGGTGGTCGTGATGGCCGCCCTGGTTGAGCTCGTAGACGGCCTTGCCGCTTTCGAAATGGTGGCGCATCAGGATGCCCGCCTGCTCGAACTGCGTCAGCACCCGGTAGACGGTGGCGAGACCGACGTCCATGCCCTCCGCCATCAGCATCTTGTAGACGTCCTCGGCCGACAGGTGCCGCACATCGCTGGTCTCGAACAGGTTGAGAATCTTGATGCGCGGCATGGTGGCCTTCAGCCCCATGGTCTTCAGCGCTTCGGGCGTGCCCATGACGATCCCTCTCAGGAATGGCTTTCCGGTATCATATTCGCTTCAATTCTCGAAGAAAACGATGAACTTCCGCCGCTTTCTCGTCGTCCTCGGCGCGGTCCTCGTCGCCGGGTGCGGCAGCCTTGTCTACAAGATGGACGTGCAGCAGGGCAACGTCGTCACGCAGGAGATGGTGTCGAAGCTGAAGAAGGGCATGTCGCGCGAGCAGGTGCGCTTCGCGCTCGGCACGCCGCTGCTGGCCGACCCGTTCCACCCGGACCGCTGGGATTACGTCTACCGCTTCGAGCGGCGCGGCCGTCTTCAAGAGGAGCGCAGGCTGACGGTGGTCTTCGAGAACGACCGGCTGGCGCGGGTCGAGGGCGACGTGCTGCCGGCCGGGGAAGACGTCGGCGCCGGCTCCCGGGAATAGCGCATCGCGGCGACATTACCGGGATACCACCGTGGCTCACCTCAACGTCGTCATCGCCGGCAGTTCCGGGCGCATGGGCCGCGCGCTGCTGGAGGCGGTCGCGCAGGCACCGGACCTGCGTCTGCACGCCGCGCTGGAGCGGCCCGGCAGCCCGTTTCTCGGCAAGGATGCCGGTGAACTGATCGGTGCGCCGAACGGCGTCGCCATCACCGACCGCGCCGACGATGCGCTGGCCGGCGCCGACGCGCTCGTCGATTTCACGCGGCCCGAAGGCACGCTCGAGTCTGTCCGGCTCGCCCGCGCGCGCGGGGTTGCCGCCGTCATCGGCACCACCGGCTTCAGCGACGAGCAGAAGCTCGAGATCGCGGCGGCGGCGCAGGACATCCCGATCGTGATGGCGCCGAACTTCAGCGTCGGCGTCAACGTCGCGCTCAAGCTGCTCGACCTGGCGGCGCGCGCGCTCGGCGAGGGCTACGACGTCGAGATCATCGAGGCCCACCACCGCCACAAGGTCGACGCCCCCTCGGGCACGGCCCTGCGCATGGGCGAGGTGGTGGCGAAGGCGCTCGGCTGCGATCTGGCCCGCTGCGCGGTCTACGGCCGCGAGGGCGTCACAGGCGAGCGCTCGCCGAGCACCATCGGCTTCGCCACGGTGCGCGGCGGCGACGTCGTCGGCGACCATACGGTGATGTTCGCCGGTATCGGCGAGCGCATCGAGGTGACCCACAAGGCGTCCAGTCGCGCCACCTTCGCGCAGGGCGCGCTGCGTGCGGCGCGTTTCCTCGCCGGGCGGCGGCCGGCGCTCTACGACATGCAGGACGTGCTGGGCCTCAATTGAACGGGGCCCGGCGTTCCCGTATAATTTGGCGCCGGAAACGGGATGGGCGCGCCGCTCTCCCGTTTTGTTGTATCGACCGCCCGCGCTACGCCCCCGCTTGGAGCTTCTGGTGACCGACCGTCCGCCCGCCCTGCTCGCGCTCGTCGACGGCACCGTATTTCGCGGCGTCTCCATCGGCGCGCCGGGGGTGTCGGTCGGCGAGGTGGTGTTCAACACCGCCATGACCGGCTACCAGGAAATCCTCACCGATCCGTCTTACTGCCGGCAGATCGTCACGCTGACGTATCCCCACGTCGGCAACACGGGTGTGACTGCGGAAGACACCGAGGCAGATCGCGTCCACGCCGCGGGCCTCGTGATCCGCGACCTGCCGCTCGCGCACAGCAACTTCCGCGCGACCGGCGCGCTGTCGGACTACCTGCGCGACGAGAACGTGGTAGCAATCGCCGAGATCGACACCCGCAAGCTCACGCGCATCCTGCGCGAGAAGGGCGCCCAGGCGGGCTGCCTGATGGCCGGCGACGTCGATGCGGCGGCCGCCGTCGCCAGGGCGCGCGAGTTCCCGGGGCTGGCCGGCATGGATCTCGCCAAGGTGGTCAGCTGCCAGAAGCCTTACGCGTGGCAGGAAGGCGAATGGCAGCTCGGCGTCGGGCATCCCGTGCTCGAAGGCGGCCGCTACCACGTCGTCGCCTACGATTTCGGCATCAAGCGCAACATCCTGCGCAAGCTCGCGAGCCGCGGCTGCCGGCTGACGGTGGTGCCGGCGCAGACCCGCGCGGACGAGGTGCTGCGGCTCGCTCCGGACGGCGTGTTCCTGTCCAATGGCCCGGGCGACCCGGAGCCGTGCGACTACGCGGTGGCCGCCATCCGCCAGCTGCTCGACGCCGGACAGCCGCTGTTCGGCATCTGCCTCGGCCACCAGCTGCTCGGCCTTGCCGCCGGCGGCCGCACCCTGAAGATGAAATTCGGCCACCACGGCGCCAACCACCCGGTGCAGGACCTCGAAAGCGGCCGCGTCATGATCTCGAGCCAGAACCACGGCTTCGCCGTCGATCCGGCCAGCCTGCCCGGCAACTGCAAGGTGACCCACGTCTCGTTGTTCGACGGCAGCCTGCAGGGCTTCGCCTTCACCGACCGGCCGGCGTTCTGCTTCCAGGGCCATCCCGAGGCGAGTCCCGGCCCGCACGACGTCGACTACCTGTTCGACCGCTTCATCGCGCTGATGGGTGAGCGCCAGGCGGGCAAGCGCGAGATCGCCGCCGCGCGATCGGCCTAGGCCCATGCCCAAGCGCACCGACATCCATTCCGTCCTGATCATCGGCGCCGGCCCGATCGTGATCGGCCAGGCCTGCGAGTTCGACTATTCCGGCGCCCAGGCGTGCAAGGCGCTGCGCGAGGAGGGCTACCGGGTGATCCTGGTGAACTCCAACCCGGCCACCATCATGACCGACCCGGAAATGGCGGACGCCACCTACATCGAGCCGGTCAACTGGCAGACGGTCGAGAAGATCATTGCCATCGAGCGCCCCGACGTGCTGCTGCCGACCATGGGCGGCCAGACCGCGTTGAACTGCGCGCTCGACCTCGCGCGCGAGGGCGTGCTGGAGAAGTACGGCGTCGAGATGATCGGCGCCTCCAAGGAGGCGATCGACAAGGCCGAGGACCGCGAGAAGTTCAAGCAGGCGATGAGCCGCATCGGGCTCGCCAGCCCGCGCTCGGCGCTGGCGCACAGCATGGAGGAGGCGCTGCAGGTGCAGGCGATGGTGGGCTTTCCCACCATCATCCGGCCGTCGTTCACGCTCGGCGGCAGCGGCGGCGGCATCGCCTACAACCGCGAGGAGTTCGTCGCCATCGTCGAAGGCGGACTCGACGCCAGCCCCACCAACGAAGTCCTGATCGAGGAGTCGGTGATCGGCTGGAAGGAATTCGAGATGGAGGTGGTGCGGGACCGCAAGGACAACTGCATCATCGTCTGCTCGATCGAGAACCTCGACGCCATGGGGGTGCATACCGGCGACTCGATCACCGTGGCCCCGGCGCAGACGCTGACCGACAAGGAATACCAGATCCTGCGCGACGCCTCGATCGCGGTGCTGCGCGAGATCGGCGTCGACACCGGCGGCTCCAACGTGCAGTTCGCGGTGAACCCGGCCGACGGCCGCCTGGTGGTGATCGAGATGAACCCGCGGGTGTCGCGCTCCTCGGCGCTGGCTTCGAAGGCCACGGGCTTCCCGATCGCCAAGGTCGCCGCGAAGCTCGCGGTCGGCTATACGCTCGACGAGCTCAGGAACGAGATCACGGGCGGCGCGACGCCGGCCTCGTTCGAGCCCACCATCGACTACGTCGTCACCAAGATCCCGCGCTTCGCGTTCGAAAAGTTCCCGCAGGCCAACCCGCGGCTGACCACGCAGATGAAGTCGGTCGGCGAGGTGATGGCGATGGGCCGCACTTTCCAGGAGTCGCTGCAGAAGGCGCTGCGCGGCCTGGAGACCGGCGCCGACGGGCTCGACGAGCGCGCCACGGATGTCGCGCTGATCGAGGCCGAGCTGGCGAACCCCGGCCCGGACCGCATCTTCTACGTGGCTGACGCCTTCCGCGGCGGTCTCGCGCTCGAGCGGGTGCACGAGCTGTCCCATATCGACCCGTGGTTCCTGACCCAGATCGAGGACCTGGTGGTGCAGGAGCGCGCACTCGAGGGCGTCGCGCTCGGGAGCCTCGACGCGGCGCGGCTGCGCCGCCTGAAGCGCTGCGGCTTCTCGGACCGCCGGCTGGCGAAGCTGCTGGGCGCGACGCAGGACGCGGTGCGCGCGCGTCGCCACGGGCTCGGCGTGCGGCCCGTGTTCAAGCGGGTCGACACCTGCGCCGCGGAGTTCGCCACGCAGACCGCGTACATGTACTCCACCTACGAGGAGGAGTGCGAGGCGTTGCCGACGACACGCGACAAGATCATGGTGCTGGGCGGCGGCCCGAACCGCATCGGCCAGGGCATCGAG
>DATIUV010000207.1:0-6016 GCA_035466595.1 Pelomicrobium sp. | reverse complement strand
CGCCGTTTGACCGCCGCCCGCGGGTGTCGCCGATTCGCCGCGGCTGTCGGCGCGGCGTCGTCGGGACCGCCGAAAGCGCCGGATTGGCTCGTTTTTCCGAGTCGGAGGCCCCTCCGCCGGGGTTTGCACGCGCTGGCACGGACTATGCGTGATGAAGGGTGGGCAACCCTCAAACGAGCGAGCGAACCATGTCCAAGGTCATACCACTGCCGCCGCGGGCCAAACCCGAGGCCGTGCGCGAAGAGCGGAGCGAGGCGTTCCGCAAGTGGGTGGCGGGCGAGTACCGCCCGCTCCGCGCCGAGCTGCTGCAAATGCTCTCGACGCAGCTCACGGAAGAAGACGCCACCCTCTGGGCCAAGGCGCTGAAGCGCCGCGACTGACCGCCGCGCCCCGGCTGCCGGGCGCATCCGCCTGATTTCCACGGCGTCGGGCAGGCTGACGCCTCCAAGCCGCCCAAATCATCCCCGTTCCAGCATCTCGCCGAGCTCCGCCATGCCGCGCTCCCGCGCGAGCTCGGCTGCCGTCTTCCCCGCAAAGCCCGGCGGGCCGGTCGCGCGGGCGTGAAGGTCCGCGCCGGCGCGGGCCAGCATGAGCGCGATTTCGGCGTGCCCCGCGACCACGGCCAGCATCAGCGCGTTGAGGTGGTGCTTGGCCGACGCGTTGGGGTCGGCGCCGTGCTCCAGGAGCGCCGCCACCATCGCCGCGTCGCCCTCATGCGCCGCGCGCATCAGCGCGGTCTGACCACGGCGGTCGCGCGCGTCGACGTCGGCCCCCGCCGCCAGCCGCCGGCGCACCGTCTCCACGTCGCCTCGCGCGAGCGCCTGCTCGAGCTGCGCATCCACGGCCGGATCAACCGACGCCGATCAGCAGGCGCGAATCGCCGGCATCGACGTCGAGCAGGCAACTCGTGCCGTGGGCGGCGAACCGGCGGGCGGCGGCGGCCGCCGCAGGATCGCGGCCGTGGTCGAGTGCCCATTGCGCCTGCTCGAGCAGCAACGCGAGTTCCAGCGCGCGGCCCAGCGTCAGCGCGTAGCGGCGCGCGCCGGCCTCGGCGGCATCGGCGCTGCGCGCCGCCTGCTCGCGCCACGCCGCCGCTTCGCCGAGCGTGCGATCGACCTGCATGGCGAGCTCGATCAGCGGCGGCGAGCGCACGCTGCGCAGGATCACCCCGGCCTCGCGCCGCAGGGTTCCCGTGCCGCCGGCTGCGTCCAGCGCGCGCAGGGCGTCGAGCGCGAGCACGTTGGTGGTGCCTTCCCAGATGGGCAGGACCTGCGCGTCGCGCAGCAGGACGGGAATGCCGGTGTCCTCGACGTAGCCCGCGCCGCCGAACGCCTCGACGACCTCGGACAGCACCTGCACCGCCTGGCGCGCGGTGACGAGCTTCGCCAGCGGCGTGAGCACGCGCAGCAGCGCGTCGCGCCCGTCGCTCGCCTGGCCCGCCTCCTGCCGCCCCAGGCGCTCGACGACGAAGAACGCCAGGTGGAACGCGCCGCGGAACTCCGCTTCCAGGCCTGCCAGCGTGTCCACGTGCAGCGGCTTCTCGGCCAGCGGCGCGCCGAACGCGACGCGGCGACGCGCGTAGTCGCGCGCCAGCGCCAAGCCGCGGCGCATCAGCGCCACGGCGCTGATCGCATTCCAGGTGCGCGTCAGGTTGAGCATCGGCGCGATCGCTTTCACGCCCTCCGCCGTGCCGCCGACGAGTTGCGCCGGCGTGCCCTCGAGCGTGAGCTCCGCGGTCGGCACCTTGCGCGTGCCGAGCTTGTCCTTGAGGCGGTTGACGAGGATCCGGTTGGGCCGGCCGTCGGCGTCGCGGGTCTCGACGTAGAACAGCGCGAGCCCCTTGCCGCCGGCGGGATTGCCTTCCGGGCGCGCCAGCGTCAGCGCCATCTGCGACCTGATGGCGGAGGTGAACCACTTGCGGCCGGACAGGCGCCAGACGCCATTGTCGAGGCGGGCGACGGTCTCGCTGAGCCCGACGTCGGACCCGCCGGTCGCCTCCGTCATCCACTGGCCGCTGGTCCAGAACGTCGCCGGATCGCGGCTCGTGAGGTGCGGCAGCGCGCGGCCGATCAGGAATTCGTTGCCGGAGGCGAGCAGCGCCCGCGCCGCGCCGTCGGTCATCGCCAGCGGGCAGCTGTAGATGTCGGTGGACGGCGTGAAAAGGTAGACGAGCGCGAACTGGTGCACGCGCGAGTGCGCCCCGTGCCGCTGCTCGTAGGCGGCGGCGACCAGCCCGCTCTCGGCGGCGATGCGCTCGGCCGCTCGCCACAGCGGGGAGATTTCGATCGCGTCGACGCGGTTGCCCCAAGCGTCCCACTGCGTGAGACGCGGCTCGTTCGCGCGGTCGGCGAGCTGGAAGCGGTAGAGTTCGCCGCCGGCCAGCGCGCCCATCGCGTCGAGGTCGGGCTCGATCGCCGCCAGCACCTCCGCCGGCAGCGCGCGCGCCAGGTACGAGCGCAGCGCGGCGTCGGCGCGGTACTGGTTGTCGAGGGAAGGCGCAGGCTGACAGAAGCTCATGCTTCATTGTAGCCGCGCGGGAGGCGACGTTCCGCCGCGTTCCTCAGACCTTCCACTCGCCGGCGAGCAGCCGGGGCAGCAGCGGATGCAGGATCCGGTAGGTCACGCCCCAGACCTGGTAGCCGCCGACGCGGCAGAACGGCGTGGGGCGCGGCTCGGGCCACGTGGGATAGTGCATCAGCTCCTCGGCGTGGGCCTCCGCCCGCGCGAGGTCGGCGACGGCGAGGTCGACCACTTCGCTCACCTCGCGCGGATCCGGGCGCCACGCGACGCGGCGCGTCACGCGCCCGAGGAACGGGAAGACGCGAAAGCCGCTCGTCAGCGTCTGCGCCGCCGGCAGCTCCGCCAGCACCTCGACGTCGCCGGGGGCGAGGCCGATCTCCTCCCACGCTTCGCGCAGCGCCGTATCGAGACGGCTGGCGTCGGTCGGGTCGCACTTGCCGCCGGGGAACGCAAGGTGGCCGCCGTGGGTGCCGCCTTCGCTTCGGCGGATCAGCACCATGCGCAGATCGCCGTCGTCGCGGCGGTAGACCGGCACCAGCACCGCGGAGTCGATCAGCGGGATCGCTTCAGCGGGGCCGGAAGCTGCTCCAGGGGCCAAGGGTCTTCCTCATCAGGATCTCGTCGTGTTCGGGCACGATGAACGCGCGCAGCGTGCCTACGACTTCGTAGCCGCGGCGCTCGTAGAGCCGTCGCGCGGCCGCATTGAACGACGAGACGCACAGGAACACGTTGGGGCTGACCGCGCCGATGCGCGCCTCGGCGAAATCCATCAGGGCGCTGCCGATGCCTTGCCCGCGCCGCCCCGGCCGCACGCAGACCGTCTGCACGTAGCCCGAGAGCATGCCGCGCAGATCCAGGACGACGAAGCCGGCGACGCCGTCGGCGTCGCGCGCGACGTGGGTCTCGCGCGCCGGATCGGTGAGCAGCGCCTGCGCCCAGTCCCGGCTGCGCCGCAGCGTGATCCAGGGCTCGGAGGCCAGCAGCCATCCGGCGCAGGCGTGCGCTTCCGCGGGGGAGGCGAGCGGTGCGATTTCCGCGCCCGGCAGCGTCTCGGGCGTCATCGGCGGCGCGCCCGCGTTGGCTGGGCGCGAGGGGTCATTGCGCGCCAGGCGAAGGGATTTCGGCTCAGGATGCCGTGATTCATCGGATCGCCGTCGTGCCGCCGGCGGAAAGAAGGCGATAGTGGCCCAGATGCCGGGCGCGGGACAAGGGGCGGCGCTGACACGCGGCACGATCGTGCCATAATCCGCGCGGGCCGGTCGACGGGGCACCGGTCCGTCTTCCCCACGGTGATGCCTTGCAGACTCTCTCCATGGAACAGGCGAGCCGCGTCGAGCAGCGCACGCTCAAGCTGTCGATCGGCGGTGTGGCGCTGGTGGCCGTCGGCAGCATCGGCTGGGGCCTCTGGCTGGAGTCGGACGTGGTCATCCTGAACGGCGTGTTCTCGCTGCTCAGCCTGATCAGCGGCTGGCTCAGCCTGCTGGCCGCCCGGCTGGTGGTGCAGCCCGAGAACCGCCGCTTTCCGTTCGGCTACTCGCACGTCGAGCCGCTGGTGCTGAGCGTGAACGGCTTGCTGACGCTGGTGATCTGCGTCTACGCCCTGATCAACGGCATCGAGACCATCCGTGGTGGCGGCAACGAGACGGACCCGGAGGGCGTGATCTGGTTCGGCGTGGTGAGCGGCGCGGTCTGCCTCGCGTTCTGGGTCTACGAGCGGCGGGTGGCGCGGCGCATCGATTCGCTGCTGATCCACGACGACGCGCGCGAGTGGCTGATCGACTTCGGCTTCAGCCTGGTGACGCTGCTCGGCTTCGCGGTGCTGCCGTTGCTCGACGAGCCCTGGCGCAGTACTTGGGCGCGCTACGCCGACCCCGTCATGGTGGCGGCGATGGCGCTGCTGGCCCTGCCGATTCCGATCGCGGTTCTCCGCCGCAGCCTGCGCGAGGTGCTGCTGATGACCGACCACGGGGACGAGGTAGCGCGGCGCGTAGACGCCGTCATGCGCGAGGTTCAGGCCGAGCACGACATCGTGCGCTTTGTCCCCCACGTGGTGAAGAGCGGCCGCACCTATTTCATCGAGGTCGACATCGTAGTCGGACCCGACTTCGCGCTGCGGACCGTGCCCGAGCAGGATCGCCTGCGGGAACGGATCTGGCAGTCAATCGGGCTGTCGACCGACGACGCCTGGCTGACGATCGGGCTCACGGCCGACCCGCGCTGGGTGTGAGCCCCCCGGCCGTGACTGTCATCTTCGTGCAATAATCCGCGCCGTGAGCGCGGCGCCGGAGATCGATCTGCTGGTCATCGGCGGCGGCATCAACGGCGCCGGGGTGGCGCGGGATGCCGCCGGCCGGGGCCTGCGCGTCCTCCTCTGCGAGCAGGACGACCTGGCGGGCGCCACCTCCAGCGCCAGCAGCAAGCTGATCCATGGCGGGCTGCGCTACCTCGAGCACTACGAGTTCCGTCTGGTGCGGGAGTCGCTGGCCGAGCGCGAGGTGCTGCTCAGAATCGCGCCGCACCTGGTATGGCCGCTGCAATTCGTGCTGCCGCAGGGGCCCAACACCCGCCCCGCCTGGATGCTCCGCGCGGGGCTGTTCCTTTACGATCATCTCGCCGGCCGCCGGCAGCTGGGCGCGAGCCATGCGGTCCGGCTTGCGCCTGCCGGATTGGGGCAGGGGCTGAAGCCCGGGATCACGCGCGGCTTCACCTACTGGGACTGCTGGGGCGAGGACGCGCGGCTGGTGATCGCCAACGTCCAGGATGCCGCCGAGCGCGGCGCCATGGTGCGCGCGCGCACCCGCGTGACGGGACTGCGGGCCGAGGGCGGCGTCTGGCGCGCAACGCTGGAGGCGGCCGGCGCCGGCCAGGCGACGCTGACGGCGCGGGCCGTGGTCAATGCCGCCGGGCCATGGGTGGGACGCGTCCTCGCGGCGGCGCCGGACGTGACGTCGCGCTACGCGGTGCGCCTGGTCAAGGGCAGCCACATCGTGCTGCCGCGGCTGTATCCCGGCGATCACGCGTTCATCCTGCAGAACGACGACGGCCGCGTCGTGTTCATGATCCCGTTCGAGCGCGGGTACACGCTGGTGGGCACCACGGACGTGCCCGTCGAGGGCGATCCGGCGGCCGCCCGCTGCACCGACGAGGAGGCCGGCTACCTCTGCCGCGCGGTCAACGCGGTGCTGGCGAAGCCGGTGCGGCCGGAGGATGCACTCTGGCGATTCAGCGGCGTGCGGCCGCTGTTCGACGACGGCAGGGGCGATCCATCCAAGGTGACACGGGACTACGTGCTGGAGACCACGACGGCGGCGGGCGCGCCGCTGGTATCGATCTTCGGCGGCAAGCTCACCAGCTATCGCAGCTTGGCGGAACGGGTCATGGCGGAGCTGAAGCCGCATTTTCGCGGTCTTCGCGGGCCGTGGACGGCCGACGTCGCGCTCCCGGGCGGCGACCTGCCCGCGGGCGGACTCGAGGTGCTCGCCGCGCGACTGCGCGA
>DATIUV010000206.1:0-11468 GCA_035466595.1 Pelomicrobium sp. | reverse complement strand
TACGCCATCGATCTCGCGCACTCGCTGCTGTTCTGCCTGCTGCTGCTGGGAAGCTTCACCTATATCCTGTGGGGGCTGTCCGGCTCGCCGCACCTCGAATTCGCCGGCATGAGCCTGTACCTGCCCGGCCACCTGGTCTGGATCGCGCTCGCCTACGCCGCCACCGGCACCGTGGTCGCGCTGCTGCTGGGACGGCCCCTGGTGCGCGCCGCCAACCGGCGGCAGACGGACGAGGCGAACTTCCGCTTCGGCCTCGCGCGCACGCGCGAGAATGCGCTCGCGATCGCGCTGCGCCACGGCGAGCCCGAGGAGCGCCGGCACGCCGGCAGCCTGTTCGGCGGCGTGATCCGCGCCTGGGATCGGCAGACGCGCGCGCTGGCGCAGCTGTTCTACTTCTCCTCCAGCTGGTCGGTGCTGTCGCAGGCGTTTCCCGTCCTGGTCGCCGCGCCGCGCTATTTCGCCGGCACGATCTCGCTGGGCGTGCTGATGCAGACCGCGCAGGCGTTCCAGCAGATGATCGCCGCGCTGGCGTGGCCGATCGACAACATTCCGCGGCTCGCCGAATGGCGCGCGTCGGCCGAGCGCGTGCTGGGCCTCGCCGCCGCGCTGGACAGCCTGCGCACGGGACCGGCGCCCGCCGGCAGCCCGTCCGTCGTCACCACGCGCTCCCCGCTGCCGACGCTGGGTTTCCACGACGTCACGCTCTCGACCGCGAGCGGCGAAGTCGTCCTCAACGGCTTCAGCGCGGAGATTGCCGGCGGCGAGCGGGTGCTCATGTCCGGCGACCGCCGCGCCGCCGTGACGCTGTTCCGCGCGGTCGGCGGCCTGTCGCCGTGGGGCGCGGGGCGCATCGAGCTGCCGGCCGACGGCCCGATTTTCTTCATGCCGCGGCGGCCCTACATGCCGAGCGGGCCGCTGCGCGAGGTGCTGAGCGTGCCGACGGCGATCGAAACGCCCGACGAAGCGCAGCTGCACGAGGCGCTCACCCGCGTCGGGCTCGGCCACCTCAGTCCACGCCTCGCCGAGCGCGGCGAATGGGAGCAGCTGCTGAGCGCCGCCGAGAAGCAGCGCGTCGGCTTCGCCCGCCTGCTGCTGGCGAAGCCGAGCTGGATCTTCGTCAACGAAGCCACCGACGCGCTCGGACCGAAGGACGAGGCCGCGCTGCTGCGCCTGGTAGCGAAAGCGCTGCCGCGCTCGGCGGTGGTGGCAGTCGGGCCCGACGATCCGCCGCTGGTCGATCCTTCCGGGCGCGCGTTCTACACCCGCCGCCTGCGCCTCGCGCTGGCGGAGGAC
This sequence comes from Pelomicrobium sp., assembly GCA_035466595.1. Taxonomy (GTDB): domain Bacteria; phylum Pseudomonadota; class Gammaproteobacteria; order Burkholderiales; family UBA6910; genus DATIUV01. Next base: position 10,175 of record DATIUV010000206.1, on the reverse strand, counting down.
GGCGGGGAAGCCACCGTGACCGCCATCCCCGTCGTCACCACGGTTCCCCCGGCGCCGGCCGCGCCGGCCGCCGCCTAGGCGGCGCGCGCCTTCCGGATCAGATCCGCGTACCAGCGCGCCGAGGACTTCGGCGTGCGCTTCTGGGTTTCGTAATCGACGTGCACCAGCCCGAAGCGGTTGGCGTAGCCCGAGCCCCACTCGAAGTTGTCCAGCAGCGACCAGACGAAGTAGCCGCGGACGTCGGCGCCGGCGCGCATCGCCTCGTTCATCGCGCCGGTGTACTTCTCCAGGTACAGGATGCGCTTGGGGTCGTCGACGCGGCCCGACTCATCGGGCGCGTCGTGGCCGCCGGCGCCGTTCTCGGTGATGTAGATCGGCAGCCGGTAGCGGCGGGTGAGGTCGACGAGCTCGTCGCGGAACGCCTCGGGATAAATCGGCCAGCCAATTTCGGATACCGGCGCGTCGGCCGGCGCGGCACCCCAGGCGAAGCCCCAGACCGTGCCGGCTTCCGCCTTGGCGAAGATCGGGCCATAGTGGTTGAGACCGAACCAGTCGATCGGCCGGCAGATCCGCGCGATGTCGCCGCCCTGGACGTAGGGCGCGATCGCTTCGGCGAGGTGCGGCGGATAGTGGCCCAGCAGCTGCGGGTCCGGGAACGCGCGGTTCCAGTGCTCGTCCAGCCACACCTGCGCTTCGCGGTCGGCGTCGGTGTCCTTTTCCGGCCATACCACCTGGCGGTTATGGATCGCGCCGATCGACGCGTCCGGCACCAGCGCGCGCAGCACGTCGACGCCGGCGCCGTGCGCGAGATTGACGTGGTGAATCGCCTTCAGGTGCGCCTCCCGGTCCTTCTGCCCCGGCGCGCACCAGTCCATCGCGTAGCCGAACAGCGTGAACACGGAGAACTCGTTGAACGTCGCCCAGCGCCGCACGCGGTCGCCGTAGCGCTTCGCGGTCAGCGCCGCGTAGTCGGCGAACCAGCCGGCCGAGTCGCGTTGGGTCCAGCCGCCGAGGTCCTCGAGCGCCTGCGGCAGGTCCCAGTGGTACAGGCAGATCCACGGCTCGATCTCCGCCTTGAGGAGCTCGTCGATCAGGCGGTCATAGAAGTCGAGCCCGGCTTCGTTCGCCTTGCCGCGGCCCTTGGGCAGCACGCGCGGCCAGGCGATGGAGAACCGGTAGGCGTCGAGGCCCATATCTTTCATCAGCGCCACGTCCTCGACGTAGCGGTGATAGTGGTCGCACGCCACGTCGCCGGTGTCGCCGTTTGCCACCTTGCCGGCCGTGCGGCAGCGGGTGTCCCAGATGCTGGGCGCGCGGCCGTCATCGGCAACGGCGCCTTCGATCTGAAAGCTCGACGTGGAAACGCCCCAGACGAAATCGGCGGGCCAGTTTCCGGGCGGGGTGGGCATCGGCGGTCTCCAGGTGGTGGTCGTGAGGCCGCCATTCTCCACCCCGGCGCCGCGCCAGGGAAGCGGCCGCCGTTCAACGATACGCCGGCCGACGTCGCCCGCGCGCCGACCCGCCGCAAGGCACGCCCGGCCCCGAGGCGCGACCGTGTGCCGGTGCGCCGTTACTCGTCTTCGGCGACTTCCTTGCCGAGCACGCCGCCCGCCGCCGCGCCAGCCGCTGCCCCCACCGGGCTGTCCGTCACGACCTCGCCGACGCCGGCGCCGACGCCGGCGCCGACCAGGGCTCCCTGCTCGCCTTCGCTCAGGTTGGCGCAGGCGGTCAGCCCGAACGCCAGAATCAGTATCGTCGGAGTGCGGATCATGAATCCTCCGCTGTGCGGATGGCCGCGCCCGGCACGCGGCTACTTGGCTTCCTTCGCTTCCTGCTCGAGCGCCTCGCCGCCCTGCTCGATGTCCTGGCCGAGGCCGGCCATCGTGTTGCAGCCGCCGAGCGCCAGCAACCCGGCCAAAGTCGACATGCCTATCCATGCTCGCAGCGTGTTCATTTGTTTCCTCCATTCGCGGCGCGCAAGCGCCGCCCCAGTGAAGTGTGTCTGCACGCGCGTCGAAGGGGTTCCACCATTCTCGTCCCGGGCGCGTTCCGATCGGATGGAACCCGCAACCGCGCGAGGGTGCCGTATTAGAAGCAGCCGCAGCGGGCTGCCTTCTCTTTCAGGAACGCAAGGAGGCAACGCATGCTTTACTGGGCGGCAGTCTTCCTCGTCATCGGCCTGATCGCCGGCTTTCTCGGGTTTTCGGGGATCGCGGGCACGGCGGTGAACATCGCCTGGATCCTGTTCGTCGTCGGATTGGTCCTGGCGCTGGTGTTCGCCTTGATGGGCCGACGGCCGCGGGCGTAGAACCCCGCAGAATCGTCGAATGCAACGCGGGGCGGCGTGAGGTGCGCGCCGCGCCGCAGGAGGGCGCGCGTCTGCGGGTGACGGCGGGCGCCCTTATCGCCTAGACTGCGGTTCCTGCGCGCCGGCGCGCCGGCGGAAGAAAGGAGCCGTCGTGAGCGAAATCGTCCTGCATCACTATCCTCAGTCGCCCGTTTCGGAGAAGGTGCGGATCGGCCTCGGCATCAAGCGCCTCGCCTGGCGCTCGGTGGAGGTGCCGCGGCTGCCGCCGAAGCCGGACCTGATGCCGCTCACCGGCGGCTACCGCCGCGCGCCGGTGATGCAGATCGGCGCGGACGTCTACTGCGACAGCCAGTGCATCCTGCGCGAACTGCAGCGCCGGCACCCGGAGCCCACTTTCTATCCGGGCGGCGGCGCGGGCATGCCGTGGGCGGTGAGCCGCTGGACCGACGCCGAGTTGTTCGACCTGGTGGTGCGCGTGATCCTCGGCCATGCGCCGGAGAAGCTGCCGCCGGAGTTTGCGCGCGACCGCGGCCGGCTCTACCTCGGGCCCGACTTCGACCTGCAGCGGGTACACGCCGACCTGCCCCACACGCTGGCGCAGATCCGCGGCGAGTTCGGCTGGATCGACCAGCGCCTCGCGTCGGGCCGGCCGTTCATCCTCGGCAACGAACCGGGCCTGCCGGATGCGCTGTGCTATTACCTGGTGTGGTTCCTGCGCGGGCGCTGGGAAGGCGGGACGCCGCTCCTGGCCGAGTTCCCCGCGCTGGAGGCGTGGGAGCAGCGCGTGCGCGCGATCGGCCACGGGACGCCGAAGGAGATGGCCGCCGCCGACGCGCTGGCGATCGCCCACGGCGCCGAGCCGGCGACGCCCGAGCACGCCGATCCGCGCGACCCGCAGAAACTGCAGCCCGGCATGACGGTGAGCGTGGTCCCCGTGACGGACAGCGGCGACCCGCCAGTCACGGGCCGCGTGCGCTTCGTCGACCGCGAAACGATCGGCCTGCTGCGCGACGATCCGCGCGTCGGCACGGTGTGCGTGCACTTCCCGCGCGTGGGCTACCGCGTCACGCCGGCTTGAGCGCGGCGCTTCAGTCGGTCGCGTCGCGGCCGAGCTCGTCGAGAAATTCCGTCAGCGGCCGCCGCTCGATGCCCAACGCGGCGGGGCCGCCACCCGGCTCGCGCGCGACCTTGTCGGTCTTCAGCAGCCGCACCTGATCCACCGTCATCGGCGGGTTGGGCAGCCATTCAGCGACACGCGCGCCGGCCTCGGCCAGCGCAAACGGAATCGGCACCAGCCATGGGCGCCGGCCGACGGCGTCGCACAGGCGCTCGATCAGCTCGCGAAACGTCAGCACCTCGCCGGCGCCGAGATCGAACGCGCGGCCCGCGAACGCGTCGTCATCGAGCATGCGCGCCATCGCCGCGGCGACATCTTCCACGTGCATCGGCTGGAATCGCGTGCGGCCGCCGCCGATGAGCGGGATCGCCGGCGCCCGGCGCGCCAGCGCGGCGAAGCGCGTGAAGAAGTGGTCGCCGGGACCGTAGACCAGTGCCGGGCGCGCGACGTTGGCCGCGGGAAATGCCTCGCGCACGCCGATCTCGCCAGCCGCCTTCGAGCGATCGGCCGCGGCGGGCGCTTCCTTCGCCACGCCCATCGCCGACACCTGGATGAACCGACGGGCGCCCGCGCGGCGCGCGGCCTCGGCAAGCTGCACCGGGGCATCGCGATGCAGGGCGTAGAACTCGCGCTCGCTGCGCGCAGCGGTCGTGCCGACCAGGTTCACCACGGCCCAGGCGCCGTCGACCACCCGCGCCATCGCCGCCGCGTCGGTCAGGTCGCCGCGGACGAAGTCTTCGAACGGCAGCCCCGCGGCGCCGCCGAGGCTGCGCGCAACCAGGCGCACGCGACGGCCGCGCCCGGCCAATGAGCGCGCGAGATGACGGCCGATGAATCCCGTGCCGCCGACGAGGGTGACGAGCGGCGCTTCCATCCTCTCACTGTAGTCCACGCGCGGCGGCCGACAGGACGCGCAGCGCCGACCCCCGGCCTCAGGCGTCCAGCCGCTGCCCGTCGCCGACGGGGCGCTGCTCGACGGCGCCGCTGCCCAGCACCCCCACCAGCAGCGAGAGGAAGAGAACACCGACCAGCCATTCCATTTCGGTCCTCCCTGAGCCGGGAGCCGCCGGCGGCTCAGCGCCGCTCCAGCTTCTCCAGCGCCATCGCCGCCCCCAGGCGCGACGCCCAGTGAAAGGCGATCGCCAACGCATCGTCTCGCGCCGCGCCGCCGGCGACCATGCCAAGATCCGCGTCCCGCAGCGCAGCCTCGTGAAACGCCCGGAACACGCTGTGCAGCGCGAGGGTCCCGAGGCTCGCGTACATGCGTGCGTCGTCCGGCAGCCGGTCGCCGTAGCCGAGGTCGAACGCGTCCACCCATCGGTACGTGAGCGCCACCCGCTCGCCGGGGCGGCGGCGGGATCGGAAGACCGCCTCCAGGCCCTTGACGAAGTTGTGCTCGAAGAAAGCCTTCACCACCGGCATCTGGATCGCGTCGATCGACAGCCGCTCGTGATGGCGCAGCACGTCGTCGCGCGAGGCCACGGCCAGCCGTGCGAACTGCACGGCCAGGTCCGGCAGGATGGGCAGGTCGGGCCCGCTGACGACGCCCTCGGCGACCGCGGCGCTGACGATGATCTCGCCGATGCGGCGATAGCGGACGTGGTGATCCTGCAGCCAGGGCTGGAACACGTTCGGCTCGCGCAGCCAGATTGCGGCGGGGGTTGCCGCGCCGCTTGCACCAGCGCCGGTCATAGCCGCCACCACGCGAAAAGCCCTGCGGCAGCCAGCACCCACGGCAGCAGAATCCACATCGCGAGGGACCAACCGGCTCCACCCCGGACGCGTCGGCCGCAACGCGGACAGGTCCGGGGCGCGCCGTGGATGCGCGCGCCGCATGATTTGCACCGAAATGCCATTCCCGTCTCCTCGGGCCGCGGTTCGGCGTCGTGCGCCGCCTGGAGCCCCACCATCGGCGCCGGGATTGCCGGCGCCTGCGCTTGCCAATCTACGGCCGGCGTGGAAATCTATCCAATGAATACCTAGTAAGGCAGCCTTTCACATGCTGAATCTCCGCAGCATCGACCTGAACCTGCTGACGGTGTTCGAGGCGGTCTACGAGGAAGCCAACCAGGCCCGCGCATCCGAGCGGCTCGCCATGACCCAGCCCGCCGTCAGCAACGCCATGGCGCGGCTGCGCCAGGTGGTGGGGGACGACCTGTTCGTGCCCGGACCGCGCGGCGTGACGCCGACGCCGATCGCGGATCAGCTTTACGCCCAGGTGCATCCCGCGCTGGAGCTCGTGCGACTGGGCATCGAGGGCGGGCGCAGCTTCGACCCGCGCACCAGCACGCGCACCTTCCGGCTTGCCGTCAGCTACGCCGGCGGGGCGCTGGGCGCCGGCGAGTTTCTGCGCTGGGCCCGCCGCGAGGCGCCGGGCGTGACGGTGTCCGTGCGGCCGCTGTACCGGCGCGCGGAGCTGGCCAAGCGGCTGCGCGAGGCGCGCCTCGACCTGGCGGTCGACAATTCGCCGGCGGCGGACGAGGACGTGATCAGCGAGCCGCTCACGACCGAACCCCTGGTGGTGATCGCCCGCAAGGACCACCCGCGCATCCGCGGCCGGCTCACGCTGAAGCAGTTCCTCGCCGAGGAGCACGCCGTCCACTACGAGTCGCGCCCGTCCGACGCCGAACCCGAGGTCTACGCGGCCGTCGCGGGCCTCGGTCACCGCGTCGTCATCGAAGTCTCGGCGGCCCTGGGCCTGCCGATCGTGGTGAGCCAAACCGACCTGCTGGCGCTGGTCACCGCGCGGATGGCGGAGTTCTTCGCCAAGCCGCTCAAGCTGCAGATCCTGACGCCGCCGTTCAAGGCGGCGCCGCTTCCGGCCTACCTGATCTGGCACCGGTCGCGCGAGCGCGACCCCGGCCACCGCTGGCTGCGCGACGGCCTGCGGGCGATCTTTTACCAGGGCTAGCGAGGCATAATACGGGGCTGGCGGCCGGCAATCCCGCAGCGGCGCCGGCCAACAACAACCACCCTCGCCGCCATGCTCCCCGTCACCCTGCGCCTGCCGGTGAAGATGCTGCCCCAGCCGGACGACGTGACCTGCGGGCCGACCTGCCTGCACGCGATCTACCGCTACTGGGGCGAGGACGAGCCGCTGGCGAAGGTGATCGGCCGCACGCGCCGGCTCGAGCACGGCGGCACGCTGGCCGTGTTCCTCGCCTGCGACGCGCTGCGCCGCGGCTACGGCGCGACGATCTACACCTACAACCTGACGGTGTTCGATCCCACCTGGTTCGCGCCCCAGGCGGACCTGGCGGAGAAGCTGCGCCAGCAGCGCAAGGTGAAGCGCGACGCCCAGCTGCAGCACGCCACCGAGGGCTACCTCGAGTTCCTCGCGCTCGGCGGCCGGCTGCGCTTCACCGATCTGTCGCGCACGCTGATCCGCGGCCTGCTGCGCCGGCGGCTGCCGATCCTCACGGGCGTTTCCTCCACCTATCTCTACCGCGACGCGCGCGAGTGGGGGCCCGACGACACGCCGGACGACATCCGCGGCCAGCCGCAGGGCCACTTCGTCGTCATGGCGGGCTACCAGCGCAAGGAGCGCAAGGTGCTCATCGTCGACCCCTACGACCCGGAGGCCGGCGGGCCCAGCCGCGGCGACTGGATCAACATCGACCGCGTGGTCGGCGCGGTGCTGCTCGGCATCGTCACCCACGACGCCAACCTGCTGGTCATCTCGCCGCGCGACGGGAGGCGGGCATGAGCAACATCCTGATCGTGGTCGAGGAGCCGCGGCAGTGGCCCCTGCACATCCCCGGCGTCAACGTGGTGCCGGCGCGCGCCTACCTGACCGACCCCGCCTACGCCGAGGGGCGCTCGGACAAGGTGTTCAACCTCTGCCGCTCCTACCGCTACCAGAGCCTGGGCTACTACGTCTCGCTGCTGGCGGAGGCGCGCGGCCACAAGCCGATGCCGCGCGTGAACACGATCGAGGACATGCAGTCGCAGAACCTGGTGCGGCTGCTGACCGAGGACCTCGAGGAGCTGATCCAGAAGCTGCTCGCGCCGATCAAGGCCGACGCGTTCGATCTCTCCATCTACTTCGGCCGCAACGTCGCCAGCCGCTACGACGCGCTGGCGCAGCAGCTGTTCAACCTGATCCCGGCGCCGTTGCTGCGCGCGTCGTTCAAGCGCCGGCGCGGGCGCTGGCGCGTGCAGGCGGTGCGCCCGATCGCCGCCAGCGACATCCCGCCGCAGCACCAGGCGTTCGCGATCCAGGCGGCGAGCGACTACTTCGGCGGCCGCTACAAGCGGGCGCGCAAGCGGCCCGAGGCGCGCTTCGACCTCGCCATCCTGCACGACCCCGACAACCCGGAGCCGCCGTCGAACGAGAAGGCGCTGCGCAAGTTCGAGCGCGCCGCGGAGGCGGTCGGCCTCGACCCCGAGTTCATCACGCGCGACGACTACGGCCGGCTGGCGGAGTACGACGCCCTGTTCATCCGCGACACCACTTTCGTCAACCATTACACCTACCGCTTCTCGCGCCGCGCCGCCGCCGAGGGGCTGGTGGTGATCGACGACCCCGAATCGATCCTCAAGTGCAGCAACAAGGTCTACCTGGCCGAGCTGCTGGACCGCTACAACGTGCCGACGCCGAAAACGCTGCTCGTGCACCGCGGCAACGTCAAGCAGGTCATCCCGCACCTGTCGCTGCCGTGCGTGCTGAAGCAGCCCGACGGCGCGTTCTCGCTCGGCGTGATCAAGGTCGAGTCGGAAGGAGAGCTGGACGCGCGCGTGCGCGAGCTGCTGGAGGACTCGGAGCTCATCGTCGCCCAGGAATGGCTGCCCACCGACTACGACTGGCGCGTCGGCATCATCGACGGGCGCGTGCTCTACGTGTGCAAGTACTACATGGCCAGCGGCCACTGGCAGATCGTCCAGCGCCAGGACGGCGCCAAGCCGGTGGAGGGCAAGCACCAGACGCTCGCCGTCGGCGAAGCCCCCGAGGAGCTGCTCAAGGTCTCGCTGAAGGCCGCCAACCTGATCGGCGACGGCTTCTACGGCGTCGACCTGAAGCAGGTCGGCAACCGCTTCTACATCGTCGAGATCAACGACAACCCCAGCGTCGACGCCGGCGTCGAGGACGACGTGCTCAAGGATGCGCTCTACCGCGAGGTGATGGGCGTGATCGTGCGCCGGATCGAGGAGCGCAAGCGGAGCCGCCACGGATGAGCGCGCCCCTGCACGCCTTCCGCGGCGTCGGCATCGAGCTGGAGTACATGATCGTCGACCGCGACACGCTCGCGGTGCGCCCGATCGCCGACGAGCTGATCCGCGCCGAGACCGGCGCGTACGCCAACGACGCCGAGCGCGGCGCCTACGGCTGGTCGAACGAGCTGGTGCTGCACCTGGTCGAGATCAAGAACAACGCGCCGTCGCCCCGGCTCGAGCCGCTCGCCGAGGGCTTCCAGAACGAGGTACGCGCCACCAACGCGCGCCTCGCGCCGCTCAACGCGCAATTGATGCCGACCGCGGCTCATCCCTGGATGGACCCGCGCGCCGAGGCGCGGCTGTGGCCGCACCAGTACGCCGAGATCTACGCCGCCTACGACCGCATCTTCGACTGCCGCCGCCACGGCTGGGCCAACCTGCAGAGCATGCACGTCAACCTGCCGTTCGCGACAGACGCCGAGCTCGCGCGCGTGCTGGCGGCGGTGCGCGTGACGCTGCCGATCCTGCCGGCGCTGGCGGCGAGCTCGCCGATCGCGGACGGCGCGCCGAGCGGGTTCGTCGACTTCCGCATGCACTGCTACCTGACCCACGCGGCCCGCATCGCGTCGATGATGGGCGACGTGATTCCCGAGCCCGTTGGCAGCGAGGCTGAATACCGCGCGAGGGTCCTCGAGCCGATGTACCGCGAGATCGCGCCGCTCGATCCGGCCGAGGTGATGCGCGACGAGTGGCTCAACGCGCGCGGGGCGATCGCCCGCTTCGACCGCGGCGCGGTGGAGATCCGCGTCATCGACACGCAGGAGTGCCCCCGCGCCGATCTCGCCGTGGCCGCCGCCACGGTCGCCGCCGTGCGCGCGACCTACGACGGGCGCTGGGCCACGCTCGCCGAGCAGCAGCACTTCCCGGTGCGACGGCTGCTGAAAGTGCTGGGCGCGTGCATCCGCGACGCCGAGCGCGCGGTGATCGACGACGCCGATTACCTGCGGCTGCTGGGCTACAAGGGCGCGCGCTGCTCCGCCGCCGAGCTGTGGTGGCACCTGCTGCAGGAGACGCTGCCGCACGCCGGCCGCGCGGCGGCACCGTGGCGCGAGCCGCTGGAGCTGATCCTGACGGAGGGTCCGCTGGCGCGGCGCATCCTCGCCGCCGTCGGCAGCCGGCCGTCGCGCGCTCACCTCGAGGCGGTCTACCGCGGGCTGTGCGACTGCCTGGCGCAGGGCTGGCTGTTCCGCGACTTCCGCTGATGCCGCGGCAGAGGGCTGGTGACGCCTTTCTCGTCACCTGCGAGCACGGCGGCAACCGCATCCCCGCGCGCTACCGGCCGCTGTTTCGCGGCCACGAAGAGTTGCTGACCAGCCACCGCGGCTACGATCCCGGCGCGCTCACGCTCGCGCGCGAGCTCTCCGCCGCTCTCGACGCGCCGCTGGTGGTGTCCACGGTGAGCCGATTGCTGGTGGATCTGAACCGCTCGCTGCACCATCCGCGGCTTTTCTCCGCCGCGACGCGCGATGCGCCCGCCGATGTCCGCGCGGAGATCGTCGATCGCCACTACCTGCCGTACCGCGACGAGGTGGAGCG
>DATIUV010000205.1:0-6995 GCA_035466595.1 Pelomicrobium sp. | reverse complement strand
TCACGCGCTTCGACCTGTCGGGCGAGGCGATCCGACTCGGCCGGCTTCTCGTCGAGCTGCTGCCCGAGCCCGAGGCGATGGGCCTGCTGGCGCTGATGCTGCTGCACGAGTCACGCCGGGATGCACGCACCTCGCCCGACGGCGATCTGGTGCTGCTGGAAGAGCAGGACCGCACGCGCTGGAATCGCGCGCTCATCGACGAGGGCCTGGCGCTCGTGCGCGAGGCGCTGGCGTCGCGCCGGGTCGGGCCCTATACGCTGCAGGCCGCGATCGCGGCGGTGCACGCGGCTGCACCCGCGGCCGCGGCCACTGACTGGGCGCAGATCGTCGGGATCTACGACGTGCTGCTGCGCGTCGAGCCCTCGCCGGTGGTGGAGCTGAACCGCGCCGTGGCGGTGGCGATGCGCGACGGACCAGCCGCCGGCCTGGCGCTGGTGGACGGGCTGCTCGAGCGCGGCGAGCTGGCGGACTATCGCCTCGCCCACGCCGCCCGCGCCGACCTGTGCCGGCGGCTGGGCCGCATGGCAGAGGCGCGCGCTGCCTACCAGCGCGCGCTCGAGCTGACCCAGCAGGCCCCGGAACGCCGCTTCCTGGAGCGGCGCCTGGCCGAGCTGGCGGGCTGAAGTTTCTTTCCGGGGCGCTGTCGAAACCCGCTCCGGCCGATCGACCAAAAGGCAGGCCACTCCCTGCAACCCCGACCCGGAGGCTTCCATGAAGTACCTTTGCCTGATCTGCGCCGAAACCGTGATGGAGTATATGGACCCGGCCGAGTCGGCCGCGCAATTCGACGAATACCAGGCCCTGATCGAGGACCTCTCGCGCAGCGGCCATTACGTCGGCTGCAACCGCCTGCTGCCGCGCGAGACCGCCGTGACCGTCCGGGTGCGCGACGGCAAGGCGATCACGACGGACGGGCCGTTCGTCGAGACCAAGGAACAGGTCGGCGGCTACTTCGTCCTCGAGGCGCGCGACATCGACGAAGCGACGCGCATCGCCGCACGCATACCCGGCGCCCGCTACGGCTGCGTCGAGGTGCGGCCGATCGCCGACGACGCGGCGACGCAGCGGCTGCTGGCCGCCGGCGCCGCCGCCAACGCCTGACGCACGCGGAGACCGCCATGAAATACGTCTGCCTGGTTTACCTGGCCGAGGACCAGCTCCACGCCGTGCCCGACGCCGACTGCATGGCCTTCGGCGAGGAGATCGCCGCCAGCGGCCACCGGCTCGGCGGCGAGGCGCTGGAGCCGGCGCACACCGCCACGACCGTGCGCGTGCGCAACGGCAAGGTCGCGGTCACGGACGGGCCGTTCGCCGAGACCAAGGAGCAGCTGGCGGGCTTTTACCTCGTCGATGCCCGCGACCTGAACGAGGCCATCCAGCTGGCCGCGCGCATCCCGCCCGCGCGCACCGGTAGCATCGAAGTGCGGCCGGTGCGCGAGCTGAACGCCGCCGGCGCAGGACCGCGCCGCGCGTGAGGGTTCGGCAGCCCGCCGCGAAGGCGTCTAGAATGAATCTGCCCCGGTCGGCAGCACGCCGCCGCCCGGCATCGCAGCTCCCGCCCGCACCCCGCTCTCGAAAGGTCGCATGGACCGCGCTCAACCGCTGCCGCCGCCGCCCGTCATTTCCATCCGCGCCCTGACCAAGACCTACGCGTCCGGGCTGCCGGCGCTCAAGCACATCGACCTGGAGATCCGCCGCGGCGAGATCTTCGCGCTGCTGGGACCCAACGGCGCCGGCAAGACCACGCTCATCAGCATCGTCTGCGGCATCGTCATGCCGAGCTCGGGCCAGGTGCTCGTCGACGGCCACGACATCCGCCGCGACTACCGCGAGACGCGCGCCCGCATCGGCCTGGTGCCGCAGGAGCTGCACACCGACATGTTCGAGACGGTGTGGAACACGGTGTCCTTCAGCCGCGGCCTGTTCGGCTGCGCGCCGGACCCGACCCACATCGAGAAGGTGTTGCGCGATCTCTCGCTGTGGGACAAGCGCAGCGCCAGGATCATGACGCTCTCGGGCGGCATGAAGCGCCGCGTGCTGATCGCCAAGGCGCTCGCCCACGAGCCCGAGGTGCTGTTCCTCGACGAGCCCACCGCCGGCGTCGACGTCGAGCTGCGCCGCGACATGTGGGCGCTGGTGCGGCGCCTGCGCGCGAGCGGCGTCACCATCATCCTCACCACCCACTACATCGAGGAGGCGGAGGAGATGGCCGACCGCATCGGCGTCATTCGCAAGGGCGAGCTGGTGGTGGTGCAGGAGAAGACCGCGCTCATGAAGCAGCTGGGCAAGAAGCAGCTCACGCTGCACCTGCAGGAGCCGCTGGCGGAGATTCCCGCCGCCCTCGCCGGCTGGAACCTCGTCCTCAACGACGGCGGCCGCGAGCTGGAGTACACCTTCCTCGCCACCGACGAGAGCCGCGCCATTCCGGCGCTGCTGCGCAAGATCGGCGAGCTGGGGATCCCCTACCACGACCTCAATACGCGCCAGAGCTCGCTGGAGGAGATCTTCGTGAGCCTCGTGAGCGAGCGGCCATGAGCGCCGTCCAGCGCGTTCCGGCGTTCAACGCCCGCGGCGTGCTCGCCATCTACCGCTTCGAGATGTCGCGCGCGCGGCGCACGCTGTGGCAGAGCCTGGTGACGCCGGTGATCACCACCTCGCTCTATTTCATCGTCTTCGGCGCGGCCATCGGCTCGCGCATGAGCGAGATCGGCGGCGTACCCTACGGCGCCTTCATCGTGCCGGGGCTGATCATGCTGTCGCTGTTCACCGAAAGCCTGTCCAACGCCGCGTTCGGCATCTACCTGCCGCGCTTCACCGGCACCATCTACGAGGTGCTCTCCGCGCCGATATCGCCGCTGGAGATGGTGCTGGGCTACGTCGGCGCCGCGGCGACGAAATCCGTGATCCTGGGCCTGCTGATCCTGGCCACCGCCCACGCCTTCGTCCCGCTCGATATCCTGCACCCGCTGTGGATGGTCGCGTTCCTGCTGCTGACCGCGATCACGTTCAGCCTGTTCGGCTTCGTCATCGGCGTCTGGGCCAGGGGCTTCGAGCAGCTGCAATTCGTGCCGATGCTGGTCGTCACGCCCCTCACTTTCCTCGGCGGCGCGTTCTACTCGATCGACATGCTGCCGCCGTTCTGGCGCGCGTTCAGCCTGTTCAACCCGGTGGTCTACCTGATCAGCGCCTTCCGCTGGACGTTTTTCGGCACGGCGGACGTCGCGGTGGGCGTAAGCCTCGCCATGACCCTGGGCTTCCTCGCGCTGTGCCTGGCGCTGGTGTGGTGGATCTTCCGCACCGGCTATCGGCTGAAGAGCTGATTTTTTTCCGCCCCGGTGTCGAAACGGCCGCGGGCGGTTCGACTACCCATCGAGAGCCCCGGAGAGGACCGGGGCTCGCCGACCCGAGACAAGGAGATTCCGATGCGATTCATGATCATCGTCAAGGCCACGGCCGAGAGCGAGGCCGGCGTCATGCCGGAGGAAGGCCTGATCGCCGAGATGGCGCGCTACCACGAGGAGCTGGCCAAAGCCGGCGCCCTGCTCGACGCCTCGGGCCTGAAGCCCAGCGCCCATGGCTGGCGCATCCGCTACGACGGCGACCAGCGCGCCTTCGTCGACGGCCCGTTCGCCGAGACCAAGGAGCTGATCGCCGGCTACACGCTGATCCAGGTGGACTCGCTCGCCGACGCGATCGCCTGGACCAAGCGCTTCCCGAATCCCGCCGGCAACGGCAGGCCGGCGGAAATCGAGGTGCGCCAGCTCTTCGAGCTGGAGGATTTCGGCGAGAGCGAGGCGATCGAGCGCTTCCGCGAGCTCGACGCGGCCAGGACCTGACCCTGACCCGTCCGCCACCCGACATCGAAAGGAACCACCATGCTCATCCAGCCCTACCTGTTCTTCGACGGCCGCTGCGAGGAGGCGGCGGCGTGAGTTACCCGGCGAGGGGATCGACGCAGCGCGGAGGAGGGGCCCCACAAGGTGGGGATCCGACCGCGGAGTCGATCATCGGGGCGGCGATCCCCTTGCGGCGGGATGCCGGTCGCATCCCCGCGACAGGCGCGGGGCCCCTGCTCCGCGGCATTCGCCGCCCCAAGCGCAGCTTGGGGATCGACGGCCAAACGAATCGCCGCCAAGCGCCGACGCGACGCCGCCTTGGGATCACCCGCACCCCGTCCACCCGACATCGAAAGGAACCACCATGCTCATCCAGCCCTACCTGTTCTTCGACGGCCGCTGTGAAGAGGCGCTCGACTATTACCGTCGCGCCGTCGGCGCCGAAGTCGAAACGCTGATGCGCTACCGGGAAAGCCCCGACCCGCCGCCGCCCGGCATGGTGCCGCCCGGCTCCGGGGACAAGATCATGCACGCGAGCCTGCGCATCGGCGACACCGTGGTGATGGCGTCCGACGGCTGCAACGCCGGCCAGCCCAGCTTCCACGGCTTCTCGCTCTCGCTCACGGTCGCCGACGAGGCCGAGGCCGACCGCGCGTTCGCCGCGCTCGGCGACGGCGGGCAGGTGCAGATGCCGCTCGGGAAGACGTTCTTCTCGCCGCGCTTCGGCATGCTGACCGACCGCTTCGGCGTCGGCTGGATGGTGATCGTGCCGGCGCCGACGCCGTGAGCGCGGCGGCAGACGATGGCGACCCTGGTCTTCGCCGCGTCGCTGCGCCGGCACGTCGATGCGCCCGCCGCGCAGCTCGACGGCGCGACGCTGCGCGCGGTGCTCGATGCGTACTTCGCCGCGCATCCCTCGGTGAAGAGCTACGTCCTCGACGACCAGGGCGCCGTGCGCAAGCACGTGGCGATCTTCCGCAACGGGACCCTGATCGGCGACCGCGCCGGGCTCACCGACCCGGTGCGCGAGGCCGACGAGATCTACGTGGTCCAGGCGCTTTCAGGAGGCTGACATGAGCGAGCGGCTCTGGGTCGGAACCCGGAAGGGACTGTTCCTGTTCGAGCGCAGCGGCGGGCGCTGGCAGAGCGCGCGATCCGCGTTCCTCGGCGATCCGGTGTCGATGGTGCTGCCCGAGCCCGGCGGCCGGCGCGTCCACGCGGCGCTCCATCTCGGGCACTTCGGCGTCAAGCTGCACCGCTCGGACGACGGCGGCGCCACCTGGGCCGAGACGCCGGCGCCGGCGTACCCGCCCAAGCCCGACGGCCTCGAGGAGAAGGACGCGCTGTGGCGCAAGGAAAGCCCCTGGAGCACCCAGCTGGTCTGGTCGCTCGAGGCCGGCGCTGCCGGCGAGCTCTGGTGCGGCACGATCCCGGGCGGGTTGTTCAATTCCGCAGACGGCGGCGACAGCTGGTCGCTGAACCGGCCGCTGTGGGACGACCCGCGCCGCAAGCAGTGGATGGGCGGCGGCTACGACTTCGCCGGCATTCACTCGATCGTCGTCGATCCGCGCGATCCGCGGCGCGTGACGATCGGCGTGTCCACCGGCGGCGTCTGGCGCACCACCGATGCCGGCGCCAGCTGGCAGCTGATCGGCCAGGGACTGCGCAACGCCTACATGCCGCCGGAGCAGGCGGCCGATCCGCTGCCGCAGGACGTGCACAAGATGGTGGCGTGCCGCGCGCGGCCCGAGCGGCTGTGGATGCAGCACCACAACGGCGTGTTTGTGAGCGACGACGGCGGCGAGAACTGGCGCGAGCTGGAGGAAATCGCGCCGTCCAGCTTCGGCTTCGCCGTGGCCGTGCATCCCGCGGATCCCGATACCGCCTGGTTCGTGCCGGCGACGAAGGACGAGAAGCGGTTCCCGGTCGACGCGCGGCTGGTGGTGACGCGAACGCGCGACGGCGGCGCGAGCTTCGACGTGCTGAGCAGCGGCCTGCCGGGCGAGCCCGCCTACGACCTCGTCTACCGCCACGGTCTCGACGTTGCCGCCGACGGCAACCGGCTCGCGTTCGGCAGCACGACGGGCTCGCTCTGGGTCAGCGACGACCAGGGCGACTCGTGGCAGGCGGTCAGCCGCCACCTGCCGCCGATCGCCTGCGTGCGCTTCGCGCCGTAAGGATCACCCGCTGCCCGCGGTCGCCGCGGGGCGGGTCCGCCCGCCGTGGGCGCGGAAGAATTCCAGCATGACGGCAGTGGCGTCGATTTCGCGCGTGGTGGCGCCGAAACGCTCGGGCGGAAACGGAAACGCGCTGCCGGGCCAGGTGTGGCCGCCGCCGTCGACGCGATAGAAGGCAACTGCGGCGCCGTCGCATTGCGCGTAGCGACGAGCCGTGACCGACGCTCCGCGCGCCGCCTCCACCGGGGAAGCCGCGCAGCCGTTCGCGCGCGCCCAGCCGCGCACCGCCGCGTCGACGCCGTAGCCCCAGTACGCCGGCCCGCCGCCGACGTAGGGATTGATGCGATCCGCCGTGCCGTGGAAGGCGATCACCGGAACGGGACCGCAGCCCTGCGGCGCGCGCAGTCCGCCCACCGCGCCGAGCGCGGCGATGCGATCGGGCCGCGCGCAGGCTAGCTCGGAGGCCAGCCGCGCGCCGCCGGAGAAGCCGGTCGCGTAGACGCGCGCCGGATCGACGCAGACCCGGCGCGCCGCGTCCGCCAGCGCATCTTCGGCGAAGCGCACATCGTCGGGCAGGCGCGGATCGGGCGGGGCGTTCCAGGTGTGGCCGCCGGGCGGAAACGGCACCGCCGCTTCCGGCAGCAGCACCAGGAAGCCCTGCGCGTCGGCCTGGCGCGCCATGCCGTCGATCGCGAGCTGCTGCCGCGGATGGCTGCCAGAGCCGTGGAAGTCGAGCACCAGCGGGCGCGGCGACGCGCCGTCGTAGCCGGGAGGCACGTAAAGGAAGTAGCGCCGCTCGCGCCCGCCGCTCTCGACGGTGAACGAGGCCAGCCCGGCGGGATGCGGTCGCGCCGGCGTGCACACGCCGGCCGGCGCATCGGCGGCCCGCGCTGCCGGCGTTTGCGCGGCGGCGGTGAAGGACAGCGCCGCCAGCAGCGGCGCCAGGCATGCGGCCCCGCGGCCGCGGATCGATGGGCTCATC